>NZ_CP184360.1:973800-1298400 GCF_048595755.1 Luteococcus struthionis | reverse complement strand
GTGCGCTGGTCGAGGGTGCCGCCGTCCACCTCGAGCCGCCCGAGCAGCTCGCGCCAGGTCTGCTGCGCGCGCCCGGCCACCTGGTCGAAGGTGTCGTCGCCAACCTCACGCTGCAGGTTGCGTCGCGCCTGTTCGACCCCGATGAAGCTCATCGCGGCATGCACCTCGAAGACCTCGGCCTGGGTCTCGAGCACGGCCGCCTGGGGTCGTGGCAGCGGCACCTTCAGCTTGCCGAACCAGCTGTTGTGCAGCCGCTTTCCGTTGACCACCAGGCCTTCCAGCGGGCTGCGACGTTCCCGGGCGTCGTGCACGACGGCAGGCACGCTGGTCTCTCCGTAGACATAGGCCGGCGGGCTGGGCCGGTGCAGGCCCGCGCTCCACCCCTCGGCAGGGGCGATCGCCGCCCGGAAGGCCACCCGACCGTCGTCGAGCGTCTCGGTGTGCAGGGTGCCCAGGAAGGGTTGGTCGAGCACGACGCCGTGACGGCCGGGCTCGGAGAAGTGGAAGCGGAAGATGGCCGCGCGCGAGGTGGGTGTCATCTCGGCCCGGATGCCCCCGGCCAGGTCCACCCGGTAGTAGTGCGGACGATCGATCTCGTCGTCGTGGCTGAATTCGCGCGCGCGGCTCTGCGGAGAGGCGCTGGGGCGCCCCTGCCAGGGCATCACCTGGAAGGCGCTGCGATCGGCGATCCACGGGCTGGGCTGGTGACTGAAGGCCAGGGCCTGGAGGCGGGGGCGCGGCCCTCCGTCGCGGTGCCAGCCGTAGAGCCAGTTGCGATCGCGGCTCTCGGTGAGCGGCACCAAGAAGTTGAAGCCCTGCGGCAGGCAGGTCAGCGGAAGGGCATTGCCTCGCGAGTAGAGGAAGGCCGAATGCGTGCCGCGGGTGGTGCGCACCCGGTCCACCACGTCGTCGGCCTCCACCGGCCGCGGCCTCACCCCCAAGGCCTGGAGCCAGCCCGCACCCACCAGGCCGTTCGCGCTGGTGAGCCGAACCCGGTGGACCCGTTGGCCCGCCAGTGGAGTCAGGTCGAGCTGCAGCAGGTTCCAGTTCTCGGCCACCAGGCACTGACGGGTGCCGTCCACCGGGTGGTTGTGCTGGTCCAGCAGGGTCCGGGGACCGTCATCGGTGACGAATTCGATGCCCAGGCTGCACCCGTCGAAGTTCGGGTCTGGCGAGTCATTGCTGGTGGGATCGTGCTCCAGGTCGGGGAAGACGGCCACCTGGTAGACGGTGTCCGGCTCGACGTCGAAGCCCTCGGCCAGCTCGGTGGAACCGCCGGCCACCTGCTGGCGGTAGTGCATCACCACACCGGGCATCAACCCCACTCCCGCTCTGGAGGCCATGGGCCGGGTGGGCCCCGGCGAAGGGGTCAGGACGGGGCCCTGGCCCGGGACGGCATCATCGATGGTGCTGCGGGGCATGTGCTCTCCTGGAGGCGCGGTCAGGGTGCGTCTGGGCTGCATCCCTCACTGGGGCCAGCGTAGTCGGGACGTTGCCACACGGTGATCGGCCCTTCCTGCGCGACAGGCGTGTAACCGCGGGCCTTGACCCGCTTCTCGATCTCCTGCGGGCTGGGCAGGGGGTAGCCCACCTCGGCCTGGCTCATGTCGAGCACGACGAAGTCACTGACCCGCTTGGTGAGGGTGGGCAGGGTGACCCGGTTGCTGCGGGTCAGGTGCGGGGCCAGCCGGTCGTCCACCTCGACGCAGGTGTTCGCGGGGATGTGCTGCAGGATCGCCTGCTGGTGGATCATGATCGGCTTCTTGCGCCAGGCCGACCAAGTGAGCCGCACCAGGGGATAGTTGCGCCCCTGGATGGCCAGGTCGAAGGCGGGGGTGAGCAGCACCATCGCCACCAGGTACTTCGCGAGGCGGCGACGCCAGTCGGGGCTGAACTTGCGCAGCGCGTCGGCGGCGGCGAAGACCAAGATCACGAAGATGGGCCCCGAGTAGTGGAAGGACGTGCCCCACAGGTGCGTGCGTGAGCTCAGGTTGCGCTGGGCCAGCAGCGGGAGGGTGGCCAGCACATAGGGCGAGCGCAGCGGCAGCAGCGCCAGGGGCACCAGCAGGTAGAGCAGCGACTGGGTCTTGACCCACGGCGTGAAGAAGATCTGGGCGGTCTGGATGGGGTGCAGCAGGATGAACTTGATGGAGCTGACGGCGTCGGGCCCCAGCGAGTCATAGGTCCAGTAGGCAAATTCACCAGTGGGCGCGAAGTGCGGCAGCACCACCTTGATCACCAGGAAGAAGACGATGGTGCCGGTGGCCACCAACCCGGCGGCCAGGCCCAGTTGCCGTCCCAACGGCTGCTGGTCCAGGCCAGCGCGTCGATCGCGCAGCGCCAGCCACCCGCGCACGATGCCGAGCATGGCCAGCACCATGCCCATGTCCTCGCGCACCAGCAGCAGCGGCACGGCCCCCAGCAGGAAGCGACGATCCTCACGGCGGTCGAGTCCGTCGAGCGCCACGGCCAGCAGCGGCACGGCAAAGCTGATCTCGTGGAAGTCGAAGTCGACCAACCGTTGGATGGGCCAGCTGAAGGCGTAGCCAACGGTCAGGGCCCACAACAGGCCGCCCGAGGCTCCGTGGCGACGCATCATTCCGTGCACCACCGGGATCGACAGGCTCACCAGCGCAGCTTGGGCGATCACCAGCATCCGGGGGTCGTCCCAGATCCAGTAGAGGGGCGCCAAGGTGGCGAGGATCGGGTGGAAGTGGTCACCGAGCAGGTTGTAGTGGTCACCCTTCAGGGCCACCAGTGGCGCCTCGAAGTTCGCGTAGCGTCGCACGGCCTGGTCGAAGATGCCCAGGTCATAACCGGCGGTCAGGAATTGCGGATAACGGCTCACGCAGTAGACGGAGTAGACCAACCAGGTCACCAGGGTGAACCACCAGACCAAGTGACGGGCCAGCCACGAAGGGACGCGAGAGGCGGGCCGGGCATGTCCACCCGAACCCCCGATGCGGTCCGGGCCAGCCAGGGTCATGGGTTCAAGTCTAGGGGGACGACGGGGCGCAGACACCGCAATCACCTTGTACGTTCAAATCCTTGGCCACCGTGGAAGCGTTCACCAGATTTTCACCATTTGCCGCTGGGTGCTGTTGGGCCTGACCGGGTGGCCGTGTACTGTGGGGCGCAGTTGTTGAAGTTCTGTACCTCGCATGACAAGCGGTTTTCGGTCTTGATCCCCAGTCGGGAATCCGTGCCAAGGCTGTTTTCTGGATGGTTCACAAGGCATCACAGCTACAGGCTGTTCGAAGGTCGAGCAGCCCCAGCACCCAGAGAGCAGGGAAAATCATGACTACTGGCATCGTGAAGTGGTTCAACGCCGAAAAGGGCTTCGGATTCATCGCCCCCGAGGACGGCTCCGCCGACGTGTTCGCGCACTTCAGCGCCATCCAGGGATCCGGCTTCAAGACCCTCAATGAGAACGACCGCGTCGAGTTCGAGGTTGTCCAGGGCCCCAAGGGCGCCCAGGCCGCCGACATCCGCGTGATCGGCTGACACCAGACCTTTCCGGAACCGCCCGTCCTGCTTCGGCAGGGCGGGCGGTTCTGTCATGCCCAGCCCCATCTGCGCACAGGAGCGAGAGGCGCACCATGCCCCGCACGCCACGCCCCCGCCCCGACAGACAGAGACAGCGCCCTGGAGAGTGAGCTCCGGGGCGCTGGGTCAGTGGGTGGTGGGGCCTGTCAGAAGGCTCCCTCTTCGATGAGGCGGCTGCGCTCTGCCTGCATCGCCACGTCCTTCGGGTAGACCCGGTAGAAGACCGTCCAGTAGACCGCATTCAGGATGTAGGGAATCGTCACGAAGTACAGCAGGGTCTGCTGCAGTCCGAATGTGTCTGCCATCCAACCGGTGGCCAGGCTCATCATGGCGGTGAGGAAGCCCTGCACCAGACTGAACAGCACGGCGAAGGCAGTGGCCGAGAGCTGGACAGGTGCCACGCTCGACACCATCGGAAGCACGCACCCGGAGAACCCGATCGAGAAGACCAGCCCCAGCAGGAAGACGATCCCGTAGTAGGCGGCATGTCCCCAGCGCACCTGGAAGGCCAGGAAGGTGATCGCTGCGAAGCCCAGCCCATAGATCTGGAAGAGCATGATCCGACCCTTGTCCCCAAGCTTCCTCTGGAACAGGTCGCCCAGGAATCCGCCCAGGAAGGCGGAGCAGAGCATGCCCGCCTGCATCACGGTGTAGAGGTAGGACGCCTCCTTGACGCCGAAGCCGAGGTCCGTGGCCCAGAACTTGCCCTGGAAGCCGAACATCACCAACGAGGTCACCATCGGGAGCATGAAGGCCATGCCGACGATCGTGGGGATCTTGAACAGCTTCGGCACATCGGACCACTTGAACATGCCCGAATCGGGGTCGTCGGTGATCTTGCTGGCCGACTTCTCGGGTTCCTTGACGAAGATGAGGATGAGGATGCCCGAGAGGATCGACAGACAACCCATCACGACCATGGCGTAACGCCAGCCGTTCGGGTTGTCGCCCAACTGTCCCAGGAGCGGGGTCAGCGCCATTCCGATGAAGGAGCTGACACCGCGCACCGTCCCGAAGGCCTTGCCGCGTTCATGCTTGGCATAGAGGGAGCCCAACAGGCCGTTCATGATCGGCTCGGAGGCGACGGTGCCGACCAGGGAGATGCCGTAGAGGATCCAGAGCTGCGTCCAGCTCTGGGCCAAACCAGTGGCCAGTGTCCACACGCCCCACAGACCGGTGACGATGAACAGGATCTTCTTGCGTCCGAACTTGTCGGCAGCCATCGCCCAGAACGGCCCGAAGAGCATGCGGGCCCACATGCTCAGTGAGTTCAGGAAGCCCAGCTCCGCATTCCCCAGCGAAAAGGCGGTCATGATCTGGGGGAAGAAGGTCTTGGAGACCCCGCCCTCGGTGTTGTCGATCGACTGGGCCATGGCCAGTGAGATGGCCGCTCCCGTGCGACCCTTGGGTTTCACGAAGTCCGCGCCCTCATCCACCGGCACGTAGCCCGCACCGAGGTTGGGACTGACGGCGACCAGGTCTTCCTGGCCGGGGACCCTGGTGATGCTGGGGTCGTCGGGGTGTTGCGTGGTCATGGAGGTGCCTTTCGAGCGCTTCATCGAGCCGGATGGCGAATGACTACATGGTGTAGCGGCGGGTAGCCCGTCGGGCACTTGTTGCCACTTCTTTCACTGGCAACACAAATCGGCATCACTAGGGGATTCACCAGAGCGGCCGGTCTGATTACACCCACTGCGGCATGATCGTGGCATGACCCAGCTGCAGCCCCTGACACCCGAAACCCTGCGCACACGAGGAAGCCAGAAGTGGAACCGGTTCGGCCCCGACGTGTGGCCGATGTGGATCGCCGAGGCCGACTTCCCCACCGCCCCCGCCGTGATGGAAGCGGTGCGCAGTTGCGTGGAACGGGAGGCCTTCGGCTACGCCAACATCGACCAACGAGTTCCCGAGGCCTTCGCAGGGTTCGCCCGTCGACGGCTGGGGATGCACGTGGAGCCCGAATGGACCACCGTGATTCGCGACGTGCTCAGCGGCGTCGAGCTGGCCATCGAGGCCTTCTCGCCCGCAGGATCCGCCGTGGTGGTCCCCACCCCCAGCTACATGCCCTTCCTGAGCATCCCGCAGATGATGGGGCGCGAGCTGGTGCAGGTGCCCCTGATCGACGATCCCGAGGCCACTGACGTCCATGACCGCTGGCAGCTTGACCTGGAGGGCATCGAACGAGCCTTCCAGGCCGGCGCCCGCAGCATCATCTGGTGCCAGCCCTACAACCCGGTGGGCAAGGTCTTCAGCGCCCAGGAGCAGGACGCCCTGGCCCAGCTGGCCGCACAGTACGACGCCTGGGTGGTCTCCGACGAGATCCACGCCCCGCTGACGATGCCCGGCGTGCAGCACGTGGCCTTCAGCTCGTCCTCGCAGCTGGCGGCCGAGCGCTGCATCACGGTCACCTCGGCCTCCAAGACCTTCACCCTGCCGGGCCTGCCGTGCGCGACGCTGAGCCTGCACACGGCAGAGAACGCCGAACACTTCGCCCGCACCGCACCCCACGGCCACATCTACGGCGCCACCATGCTGGGCATCGAGGCCAATGTGGCGGCCTTCACCGACTGCGACAAGTGGCTTGATGCCGCCCTGGCCCAGATCAGCAGCAATGCCGACCACCTTGCCGACTGGCTGGCCACCAACCTGCCCCAGGTGCGCTACACCAAGGCAGAGGGCACCTACCTGGCGTGGCTGGATTGGCGCCAGGCGGGCCTGCCCGGGGAGCCAGCCGAGTGGCTGAAGGAGAACGGCAAGATCTGGATGAATTCCGGCACCGCCTTCGGCCGGGGCGGCGAGGGCTTCACCCGGATGAACCTGGCGACCACCCCCGAGATCCTCGACGAGGGCCTGCGCCGCATCGAGACGGCGATGGCGCAGCTCTGAGCCCGGGCGTCGGCTCTCCCGACGCGTCGAACCTCACGAGTCAAGGGCCGGGGTGAGGCTTCGGGGTCAGGTCAGCGCGGTGGGGATGCCCGCCGCGCTGGCCGCCCGGGCATAGGCCTCGGCCAAGCTGTCGACGCTTTCGTGGGCATTGAGCCCCGACGGGTTGGGCAGCACGAACAGGCGAGCCCCGGCCAGGCCCTCGGGCTGCTCCCCCAGCTGGGCGCGCGGCTGACCGAAGGCCTGGCGGTAGGCAGTGATGCCCAGCACCGCGACCACCGGAGGACGAAGTTGCGCCACCAGGGCTCGCAACCGATCGGCCCCGGCGCGCAGCTCGTCGCGGCTGAGCTCGTCGGCCCGGGCCGTGGCGCGGGCCACCAGGTTGGTGTTGCCGATGCCCAGCCGGTGCAGTTCGGCCAGGTCCTGTGGCCGGTAGCCCTCGGAGGCATCGAAGGGGTGGCTGATGATGCCGGCCCGAGCCAGCGCCGGGTAGTAGCGATTGCCGGGTCGGGCGAAATGCGCGCCGGTCGCGGCAGTCCACAAGGAGGGGTTGATGCCCACCACCAGCAGCCGCAGCGGGGTGGGCAGCAGGTCGTCGACCACTGCCCCGGCAAAGCTCTGCAGGTCGCGCTGGGTGAAGGCCATGGCCCCAGCCTGCCACCGCCCCAGGGCTGGGGCTGCACGGAGACCGCGCAGCAGCTATCCTTCGAAGGTCATTGAACACCGTTCAACAGGAGCCCTCCCGTGAAGCGCAGCAACCCCATGACCGATCTGGCACTGGTGTCAGTCTTCGCCGCCCTCATCGCCGCCGTGACGGTGTGGATGCCCGGCATCAACGTGGCGGGCAGCTCCGTCCCGATCACCCTGCAGACCCTGGCGATCGGCCTGGCGGCCATGGTGCTGGGGCCGTGGCGCGGCATGCTCGCCACGCTGCTCTACATCGTGGTGGGGCTGGCGGGCATCCCGGTCTTCGCCGGTGGTTCGGCCGGCCTGGGCGTGCTGGGGCGCCCGTCGGCGGGCTTCATCATCGCCTTCCCGATCTACGCCTTCTTCTGCGGCCTGCTGGCCTACGCGGTGCTGCGCCGCAGCCTGGGCAGCAGCAAGGGCATCGCGGGCGCCACGCTCGGGCTGGTGCTGGCCGGCCTGCTGTGCAGCATCCTGATCACCCATCCACTGGGCATCGCCGGCATGGCCTACAACGGGGGCATCCCACTGGGCAAGGCCTTCAAGTTCGACATGGCCTACTGGCCCGGCGACGTCATCAAGACCGTGCTGGCCGCGGTGATCTCCGTCGCGGTGCACAAGGCCTTCCCGATGCTGGCCCTGGGCTCGGCCCGCGAGGCAGCGCCCAGCAGCGTCGCCGCCCACGCATGAGCCGCATCGAGTTCCGCGACGTCGGGGTCAGCGTCCCGGTCTGGGGTGAGCGCGGCAGGCAGCAGCACAAGCAGTTGCTCGGCGGGATCACCGCAGAGCTCACCGAACGACGCGTCGCGATCATCGGAGCCAACGGCTCGGGCAAGTCCACCCTGCTGCGACTGCTCAACGGCCTAGTCGGCGCAAGCTCTGGCCAGGTGCTGGTGGACGGGCTGGATCCGGCGCGCGAGGCCAAGGCGGTGCGCCAGAAGGTGGGCTTCATCTTCACCGACCCGTTGAGCCAGCTGGTGATGTCCACCCCCGCCGACGACCTGGAACTCAGCCTGCGAAAGCGCATCAAGGACCGCCGCGCACGGCGGAAGCGCGCCGTGCAGATCCTGCAGCAGCGGGGCCTGGGGCACGTTGCAGACCAGAGCATCTACGACCTTTCCGGCGGCGAGCGGCAACTGGTGAGCATGGCCACCGTCCTGGCCGTCGAGCCGGGCATCGTCGTGGCCGACGAGCCCACCACCCTGCTGGACCTGCGCAACCGGATCCTGGTGGCAGAGGCCCTGATGGGTCTGGAACAGCAACTGGTGGTGGCCACCCATGACCTCGAGCTGGCCGCGCGAGCTGACCGCGCCCTGGTGATCGACGCCGGCCGATGCGTCTTCGACGGTGCCCCCGACGAGGCCATCGAGCACTATCGCCACCTGATGGGTGCGCCCGCCACGAGGGCCGGGCTGTGAGGCCCCAGGACCAACTCTTCGGCGCCTACCTGCCGGGGGATTCGGTGATCCACCGGCTGCCGGTGGGCGCAAAGTACGCGATGCTCTTCGCGGGGACGCTGCCCGCCTTGATCGCGCGGCAGTGGTGGCTGGCCCTGGCCCTGTTGGCCTTCTCGGTCGTCGTGTTGCTGGCCACCCGCCTGCCGGTGCGATTCACCCTGCGCCTGGGGCTTGGACTGCTGGTGCTGTTGGCCTTCCTGATCGGCTACCACGTGCTCTTCGGCACCGGACTGCTCACCGGTGTGATGATCAGCGGCAACCTGTTGGGCTGCATCTACCTGAGCCGTGCGCTGACCATGACCACGCCCGCGCCGGTGCTGGTGGACGCCCTGGTCACCGCGACGCGGCCGCTGGAACGGATCGGTTTCCCCTCGGAGCGCTTCGGACTGGCGGTGGCCCTGATGCTGCGCTCCCTGCCCTACCTGGTGGGCCTGTTCGACGACGTGCGCACGAGCGCCCGGGCACGCGGACTGGAGCGCAACTGGTTCGCGCTGATCACCCCGGCCGTGGTGGGTGCGGTGGCCTATGCCCAGCGCACCGGTGACGCCCTGATGGCGCGGGGCCTGGGCGACGACTGAGGGCGCCTCCACCCCCTCCCGGAGTCTGCCCTGAACCCTCCCCCTGCACCGGGCGGAGCGACCCCGCCGCCCCCTACGCTCGTGAGCAGCAGTACCCCACACCACACAACCCGAGGTGAGCCATGCCCCTGTACGGACCGCTGTTCAACGACTACGCCGAGAAGAATTCCGAGCACCAGTTCAGCCTGCAGAACAAGAAGCTGCTCAAGGTGAACATGGGCTTTGGCCCGGTCTGGGCCCGCACCGGATCGATGGTGGCCTACCAGGGCCAGATCAACTTCGCCAACCGCGGCTCGGGGGGCCTGGGCAAGCTGCTGAAGCAGGCCGCCACCGGCGAGGGCGTCCCGCTGATGGAGTGCACCGGCCAGGGTGAGCTCTTCCTGGCCGACGAGGCCGCCGAGATCCAGGTGATCTACCTGGAGAACGACACGATCAGCGTCAACGGCGGCAATGTGCTGGCCTTCAGCCAGTCGATCCAGTGGGACGTGCGTCGCATCCAGGCGCGCGGCGCGGCCATGACCGGCGGGCTGTACAACGTCGAGCTGCGCGGTACGGGATTCGTCGCCATCACCACCAAGGGCGAGCCGGTGGCACTCGACGTCGCGCAGGCCCCCACCTTCGCCGATGCCCAGGCCGTGGTGCTGTGGACCGGCGGCGTGCAGATGGACATCAAGGTGGACACCGGTGGTCTGAAGTCGATGGTGCGCGGTGGCACTGGCGAGATGCTGCAGATGGCCTTCCGCGGCCAGGGCCATGTGGTGGTGCAGCCCTGCGAGAACGTGGTGGCCACCCCCAATTCCGGTGGCGGAGGGGGCGGCGCCCTGGGTGGTCTGTTCGACTGATCCCCGCTCGCGAAGGGACGGCCCCGGCACACTGTGGTGCCGGGGCCGACTTGGAGTTTTGGGTGATCACTCCCCCAGGGTCGCCACCATCACGGCCTTGATGGTGTGCATCCGGTTCTCGGCCTGGTCGAAGACCACCGACTGCGGCCCCTCGAAGACCTCGTCGCTCACCTCCAGCGCCTCCATCCCGGTGGCCTGGAAGATCTCTTCGCCGACGGTGGTGTTGCGGTCGTGGAAGGCCGGCAGGCAGTGCAGGAACCTCGCGTCGGGATTTCCGGTGGCGGCCATCACGTCGGCATTGACCTGGTAGGCCTTGAGCGCGTCGATCCGCTCCTGCCAGACCTCCTTGACCTCCCCCATGCTCACCCACACGTCGGTGCTGACGAAGTCGCATCCCTTGACCCCGGCAGCGACGTCGTCGGTGATCGTGATGCGTGCCCCGGTGGACTTCGCGATGGTCTGGGCGATCTCCACCACCCACGGCTCGGGCTGGAAGGCGGCGGGGGCGACGATGCGGATGTCCATGCCCGCGATCGCCCCCGAGACCAGGCAGGAATTGCCCATGTTGTAACGCGCATCGCCCAGGTAGGCGTGCGTCACCTCGTGCAAGGGCTTGGCGCAGTGCTCCCGCATGGTGAGCTGGTCGGCCAGCATCTGGGTGGGGTGCCATTCATTGGTCAGCCCATTCCAGACGGGCACGCCGGCCTTCGCCGCCAGCACCTCGACGCCCTCCTGCCCGAAACCGCGGTACTCGATGCCGTCGAACATACGCCCCAGCACGCGTGCCGTGTCGGCCATCGACTCCTTGTGCCCGATCTGGCTGCCCGTGGGCTCCAGGTAGGTGGTGTGGGCGCCCTGGTCGGCGGCGGCCACCTCGAAGGAGCACCGGGTGCGGGTGGAGGTCTTCTCGAAGATCAGCGCGATGTTCTTGCCGGCCAGCCGTTGGGTCTCGCGTCCGGCCTTCTTCTGCTGCTTCAGCTCGGCGGCCAGGTCGAGCAGCTCCAGCCACTCGGCGGGGGTGAAGTCGGCTTCCTTGAGGAAGTGGCGGCCCTTCAGCGTCATCTCTGCTCCTGTGCTCGGGCGGTGTGAGAACGACATTCTTCCAGCCGCAGGGCCGAGGTGGGGAGCCCCTCGCGCATCAAGACGACGATGCTGCCTCGGTCAGGGGACGGGACAGGCACCACCGCATGGCAATCTGGACCCATGCTGATTCGTCTGGTTGCCAATGCGATCGCGCTGGCACTGGCCACCGCGCTGGTTCCCGGGATCCTGATCGAAGCAGGTCCGCTGCCGCAGCGCGTGCTGACCATCATCGTCGTCGCCGCCTTGTTCGGCCTGCTGAATGCCCTGGTCAAGCCCGTCCTGAAGTTCTTCTCCTTCCCCTTGGTGGTGCTCACCCTGGGGCTCTTCCTGTGGGTGGTCAACGCCTGCATGCTGATGCTCACCAGTTGGGCGGCGGGGCTGTTCGACCAGCCCTGGCAGGTGACCGGTTGGGGCGCGGCCTTCATCGGATCGCTGCTGATCAGCCTGGTCAGTGGCGCGGTGGCAGGTCTGCTGCAGGACAAGGAGGCCCGACGGTGAAGGTCGTGATGGTCTGCCACGGCAACATCTGCCGCTCGCCCATGCTCGAGCGCGTCGCCCGGGCCGAGGCCGCCGAGGCGGGCATCGACGTCGAGATCACCTCGGCCGGGGTCAGCACCGAGGAGTTGGGCAATCCGATCGACCCCCGCGCCGTCGAGGTGCTGCGCGAGGCCGGTTACGAGACCGCCAACCACAGCGCGCACCAGATCACCGCGGCCGAGATCCGCGAGGCAGACCTGGTGATCGCCGCGGAGCAGCGCCACCTGGAACGGATGCGTCGCCTGGCGCCCGAGGCCCAGAACATTCGACTGTTCAGTGACTTCGATCCGCAGGCCACGCCCGGCGATCCGCTGCCCGACCCCTGGTACGGCGGCATGGATGGTTTCCACGACACCCTGGCCGCCATCGAGCGGGCCGTCCCCGCGATCCTCGACGAGGTGCGCCACCTCGCATGACCAGCCCTGCCGCCCCACCCGCGTCGGTGATCCCCCGTCACGCCACCGACGAGTCGCTGCGCCACGCCCGCGCGGCTGACCAGGGGCGCGCCACCACGACGGCGCTGCGCGTGCTCGGCGTGGCCTCGCTGGTGCTGAGCCTTTCCACCGAGACCGTGCCCTTCGCGCTCGCCTTCCACCAGGCCAGCGCGGCGGCCGGCCCGGGGCTGGGCCTGCTGCTGGCCTCGCAGTTGCTGGCCGCCGTGGCGCTGCTGCTGCCCCGCCACCACCGGGCCAGCCCGTGGGTCCTGCTGGTCGCGCTGTGCGGCGGCGTGGCCCTGATGATGCGCCACACCAATGGCTTCGACGCGGCTCGCCTGCTGGTGCCCGGCTACTGGATCTTCCCCCTGGTGGCGCTGTCGATGCGCTCGCGCCGCCGCCGCGACTACTGCACCTTCGCCGGCTTCGCCGCCGTGGCGATGATGCTGGTGCAGTACCGCTTCGTCGGGACCAACCACTTGGCAGACCTGGCCGACCACCTGTGGATCATCCACCCGGTGCTGCTGGTGCTGCTGTTCGGCGACGCGATCATCGCCATCGACCGGGCCCGCAGCCTGGCCGTCGAACGCAGCCACAGCGCGGCCCAGGACAAGCGCCGACTGGAGACCGAGGACCTGGGCCAGCAGGCCGCCGACCAGCTGCTCGACGGGCAGCTGCTGCCCGCGCTGCGCCGGCTGGGCGAGGGTGACGACCCGCAGGGGGCCCAGGAGGCGGCACGGGTGGCCTGGCACCGGGTCCAGCAGGCCGTGAACCGCCGACGCACCGCGCAGATCGAGACGATGATCCAGACCAACCCGGCGCTGCACAGGGTGGATCTGCGGGTCAGCGGCGCCACCAGCCCGGTTCCCACCGCCCTGGCCGAGGCGATGGCCGACGCCACCGAGACCTACCTGGTGGGGCTCGGTCAACCGGCCGGCAGCGCCCACGTCACCGTGCGACAGCAGGGCGACCGCAACAGCGTCGTGGTGGTCAATCCCGACGCCGACCCGCGCCAGATGCTGGAACGTCTGGGCCACGGACACGAGATCTTCCAGCGGATGGACGACGTCGGTGGCCAGGCCAGCGTCACCGCCCACGCCGACGGCGGCTCCGAGCTGACCCTGCGCTGGCCCCGTGTGGAGCGCAGCGGCCCCGCGGCCTGGGCGGCAGCCCCCAACCAGCTGGTGCGCCGCAAGCTCACCCGCACCGCGTGGCCCACCCTGACCACCGGGGCCCTGATGACCCCCTTTGCGATGGCCCGGGTCTCCAATCCCCTCGCCGCGCTGGTCTGCGGCCTGGTGCTGCTGGTGGTGGGCGTGGCCACCGCCGTCGTGCTGCGCCGGCGGGCGCTGCCGCTGCCCGCCCTGCTGACCCTGGTGGGACTGGCCGTGCTGGTCTGGCTGACAAACCTGTGGATGGCGCCCCAGAGCCCCTACTACGACTCACCGCTGTGGACCGCCTGGGGAGCCTCCGCCCTGGTTCACCTGGTGGTGCTGTCCACCCGGCTCAGCGTCGGCACCCTCATCACCACCGTCTGGGCGGCGATCCAACTCCTCGGCATCGCCGTGCGCTACGACGGCCTGATGACGCTGTGGGACCACTCCTTCCTGGTCATCACCGGCGCCGGTGACGTGATCATCACCCTGTTGGTCTTGTGGGTGGCGCGCTCGTCGGCCACCCAGGAGGCCGACGCGGCCCGCACCGCCAGCCAGCTGCGCGAGGCTGCCACCCGCCTGCAGATGAGCTCCGGTGTGCAGCAGCACTGGAGCGCCTTGGTCACCGAATGCGCCATCCCGCTGCTGCGCAAGGTCAGCGAGGGCACCGCCGATCCCACCAACCCAAGGGTGCAAGCCGATGCCCGGTGGACGGTGCAGCTGCTGCGTCGGGAACGCTCCACCCTGTTCGCCCCGCACGGCTGGCCCGCTGCCACTGATCATGGCGGCAGGGGCCCGGTGGCCTGCTGATCTGCCGCGTGGCTGGCTAGGCTGGCCCCATGACCATGTTCCTGGTGGGAAGCGGCCCGTCCGACACCCTCGACAGCGTCCACGACCAATTCGTCGAGTCCGCAAAGAAGCGGGGCACTCGCGTCGCGGTGGCCCTGCTGGGCACCGAGGAAGAGGCTGGCCAACACCTGGCGACCTATGCCGAGGCGATCACCTCGCGCTGGCCCGAGGCGCAGATCGTCCCCGTCTGGCTGGACGACGAGCCCGAGCCGGCACAGAACACCACGGCCTGGCCCGAGCAACCCCACGAGCTGGCCGGTGTGGTGGTGGCCGGTGGCTGGACCCCCGGTTACCTGGACGCCCTGCGTCCCCATCGCGACCTGATCGCCAAGCTGGTGCGCCGCGGGGTTCCCTACCTGGGGTATTCCGCCGGAGCCGCGGTGGTGGGCAAGCGCACCCTGGTGGGCGGCTGGAAGTTCCGTGGCCGCCAGATTGCCCCGGAGATCTGGGGCGAGGGACTCGAGGAGCTCGAGCTGCGCGAGGGGTTGGCCCTGATCGGCCCGTCGGTGGAGGTCCACGGCGACGTCGCCGGTCTGGGACCCGGGCTGGCCGCGCTGGAGAAGGGCGAGGTGGGCACCGTCGTCAGCATCGACGAGGGCACCTGCCTGGTGGTGGATCCGGTGAGCGGCCGCACCACCGTCGAGGGCAGCCAGCGAGTGCACTGGCTGACCCGCGAATCCGGTGTCTGCGTCGTGCGCCACGAGTCGAGCGCTGCGGAGCTGGAGCGGCACGAGGGCTTCATCGCGGCCGAGAAGGAGGCCGCCGCACGCGAGGAGGCGGCCCGTCGCGAGGCCGCCGAGAAGGCCGCTGCCGAGAAGGCCGTGCAGGAACGCATCGCAGCCCAGGAACGCGCCGCCCGGCAGCAGGCCGAAGCGGAGCGCCGCGCCGAGCAGGTGCGCCTGGAACGCGAGAGGTTGGAGGCGGAGGAGGCCGAACGGCAGGCCCGCGAGGCCGAACGGGCCAGGATCGCCGCCGAGAAGGCCGAGGCCCAGGCCCAGTCGGAATCGGAACAGGACGAGTCGCAAGAGGACGCTCCCGAAGAAGTCCAGACCCAGTCCGAGCCGGAACAGCCGGAACCCGAGGAGGATGCTCCCGAAGCAGCCCCCGTGCAGGAGAAGCCGCAGGAGCAGGCCGAGCCGGTTACCCCGCGTGAGATCGAGCCCACCAAGGCTCCCTCGCAGATCGAGGCGGGCGTCCCGCAGGGCCAGATCGAGGCCGCACAGCAGGAGCTGCCGGACGAGCCCGCCTCCGATGACGAGCCCACCTCCGACGACGAGCCGGTCGTGATGCAGACCAAGCCGGTCCTCGACGAGCCTGCCGCCACGGAAGACGATCAGCCACGGGAGTGATCCAGACCGCCAGCCCCGGCCCCGGTCACCAACCAGGACAGCGCGCCTACCGCAACACGACGGTGGCGCTCTTCCTGGCCGGGCTGGTCACCTTCGCCACCCTCTACTGCACCCAGCCACTGCTGCCGCTGCTGGCGCAGGTCTTCTCCCTGTCCCCCACACAAACGGCGCTGTCGGTCTCGGCCACCACGCTCACGCTCGGCATCGCACTGCTCTTCCTGGGGCCGATCTCGGATGCGATCGGACGCACCAATGTCATGCTGGCAAGCCTGTTCGCGACGGCGCTGCTCACCCTGCTGAGTGCCTTCAGCCCCACCTGGACGATGCTGCTGGCGGCTCGTGCTCTGCTGGGGGTGTGCGTGGCGGGCCTGCCGGCCGTCGCCGTCGCCTACCTGCGTGAGGAGATCCACGCCGCGGCGGCCAGCCGCGCCACCGGCCTCTACATCGGTGGCACGGCGCTGGGCGGCATGTCGGGCCGGCTGGTCACCGGGGCACTGGCCGACCTGTTCGGGTGGCGAGCCGCCATCGCGGGCATCGGCCTGCTGGCGCTCGCCTGCGCGCTGGCGGTGTGGCGTCTGCTGCCCCGTTCCCAACACTTCGTCCCCCAGCCCCTCTCGCCCAGGGTCCTCACCAGCAAGACCCTGGCCCTGCTGGGCAATCGGGTGCAGCTGGCGCTGATGGCCGTTGCCTTCCTGGGAATGGGGGCCTTCGTCGCCGGCTTCAACGCGATGGGCTTCCGGCTGGCGGCTCCGCCCTATGACCTCTCGGTGGGCGTGGCCGGACTGGTCTTCCTGGTCTACGCGCTGGGCTCGTGGAGTTCGGCCCGCGCCGGACGGGCCACCGAGGAGCACGGCTCGCGCACCGTCCTGCTGGGCGGCCTGACGCTGCACCTGGCCGGGATCGCACTGACCGCCGCGGGCCCGCTGCCGTTGGTGGTGCTGGGGCTCTCGCTGGTCTCGGTGGGTTTCTTCGCGGCGCACGGGGTGGCCAGCGGCTGGGTCTCGGCCAATGCCGTGCACAACGGGTTGGGCACCGGGCAGGCCGCCTCGCTCTACCTCTTCGCCTACTACCTGGGCAGTTCCACGGCCGGCACCGCCGCCGGCTGGGCGTGGAGCGGTTGGGCCTGGCCCGGGGTGACGGTGCTCACGGGCGGCCTGGTCCTCACCGCCCTGGCGCTGGTGCTGCTCGCCGGCCGCACAACCCGTCGGTCCAACACGAAGTGAGGGTGTCTCGCACCGATCATCAGTGCGAAACACCCTCACTTGGTGGGATTCAGACCCGCCCCTGGCGGGGCCGTGATCAGTTGGCCAGGAAGCTGAGCACCTGGCGGTTGAACTCCTCGGTGTGCTCGATCTGCAGCCAGTGGCCGCAGCGGTTGATGAGCACCAGACGCGAATCGGGGATCAGCGAGGTGAGGCGCAGCGAGTGCTCGAAGGGCACGACGCGGTCGTCGCGGCCGTGGAAGAGCAGCGCCGGGGCCTTGATGGTGCGCACCTTGGCAAAGTCCAGCTCCACGACGGCGCGCTTGCCGGTGCCGTCGATGAAGTTCTGGTTGTGCTCGGGGTGGGCCTTCACCATGTCTGCACGGCCCTGGATCAGCTCGTCGGTGGCGAAGGAGCTGTCGAAGGTCATGATGTCGACCAGCTCGCGCATGGTCTCGAAGGAGGGCTCACGGTAACCCTTCTGCAGGATCTTCAGGCCCTCGGTGAAGCCGGCCGCACCGAAGAGCGACGAGCTGCCGGAGCTGGAGCCCATGGTGATGAGCTTCTCGACGCGCTCGGGGTGCTCGTAGCCGAAGCGCACGGTGGTGCCGCCGCCCATCGAGTTGCCGATCACGGCGGCGGCCTTGTCGACGCCCAGCTCGTCCATCAGGTCGGCCAGAGCGGTCGAGTGGTCGCGCTCCTGGTAGGTCACCGGATCGGACTCGCCCCAACCGGGCATGTCGACGGCGATGACGCGGTACTGCTCGGCCAGGGCGGGGATGTTCTTGCTGAAGTTGCTCCAGCCGGTGGCGCCGGGGCCGGAGCCGTGCAGCATGAAGATGACCTTGTCACCCGAGCCAGCCTCGTTGATGTGGATGTTCCAACGACGGGTCTTGACCATCTTGGAGGTGGAGTCGTAGGTGATTTCCATCGATTCGTTCCCTTCTTGAGAAACTCTGCAGGGCTCTGGAGGTCAGGCCTGCTGCGTGGCAGTCATCACGCCGAAACCGGCGATGTAGTGCTTGATCTCGCGGTAGTACTGGTAGTCAACCTTGTAGTCTCCGATGGCTCCAAAGGCGCTGAAGGCGCTCACCCAGGTGCGCACCTCGTGCGAGGAGTTGCCGGCATCGCGCACCATCTCGTCGACGGTCAGCGCGTCCAGCCCGGCGATGTCGTGCTCGGCGCACATCTTCATGAAGTTCTGGTCCCACTCAGGATTCAGGTCGCGAATGGTGGCCTTGCCCTCGACGAAGTCCTTGGCGGCATTGATGACCCGCTCCTGGCGGGCCTGGCGGGCCTCCGGGGTGGGATTGCGGCCGTCCAGCAGGAACTTGCGGACGTCCTCGCTGGCGGTGGCCCACTGCGGCACCGGCGGATCGTGCGAGAGACCGCCCGAGGCGATCAGCAACACCCGCTCGTCCTGGTCGGCGGCCCACCGGCCGATGGCCTGCCCCATGGCGCGGATGCGACGCATCGGCACGAAGGGGCCCGCCACACCATTGACGAAGACCGGGATGGTGGGGACGGTGTCGATGCCACCGAACAGGATCTCCATCGGCTGCACGGCGCCGTGGTCCAGCCCCATGTAGCGCGACATCGTCATGTCGATGTCCTGGTCCTGGACGAAGCTGACCAGCGACTCGGCCTTCTCGGTGGGAACGTCCAGGTCGCCCACCGCGGTGTCGTAGTCACCCAGCCCGAAGCCGCGCAGACCGACGCAGAAGGGCGGCATGGTGTCGTAGAAGAAGCCGTTGTAGTGGTCGGGGGCAAAGTTGATGATCAGCGTCGGATCGAAGTCCTTGACGAAGCTGCGGGCGGTGTCGAAGACGCCGTCGAGTTCGGTCTTGAGTTCTTCGGGGACGTCGACGAAGCCGATCAGCGGCGAATGCGACATCGCCACGAGTGCTGCGGGCATTGTTTTCCTCCTGAGTCCGGCCGCCAGGCCGGTGTGGTTGCGCCCCGGAACCCTGCGCTGGGTCCCGGGGCACCGGTTGGACTGTCAGGCCTGCTGGCCCTTCTTCTTCACCAGGTCGAGTGCCACGTCGACGATCATGTCCTCCTGGCCGCCAACGAGACGACGCTCACCGCACTCCAGCAGGATCTCGCGCACGTCGACGCCGTAGCGCTTGGAGGCGATCTCCGCATGGCGCAGGAAGGACGAGTACACGCCGGCGTAGCCCAGGCTGAGGGTCTCGCGGTCGACGCGCACCGGGCGGTCCTGCAGCGGACGAACCAGGTCGTCAGCAGCATCCTGCAACTTGAACAGGTCACAGCCGTGCTCGAAGCCGTACAGGTTGGCCACCGCGATGAAGGGCTCGATCGGGCAGTTGCCGGCACCGGCGCCCTGGCCGGCCAGCGACGCGTCGACACGGTAGACCCCGTTCTCGACGGCCACGACGGAGTTGGCCACCGACAGCGACAGGTTCTCGTGGGCGTGGATGCCGATCTCGGTCTTGTCGTCCAGCACGTCGCGGTAGGCCTTGATCCGATCGACGACGTCGGTCATGGTCATGCGGCCGCCCGAGTCGGTGACGTAGACGCAGTGGGCGCCGTAGCTCTCCATCAGCTTGGCCTGCTCGGCCAGCTGCGCGGGCTCGGCCATGTGGCTGAGCATCAGGAAGCCGGAGACGTCCATGCCGATCTCACGAGCGGCGGCGATGTGCTGCGCCGAGATGTCGGCCTCGGTGCAGTGGGTGGCCACGCGCACCGAACGAACACCCAGCTCGTAGGCCTTGTGCAGCTCCTCCAGCGTGCCGACGCCGGGCAGCAGCAGGGTGGTGAGACGGGCATTCTGCAGCACCTCGGCCGCCGCCTCGATCCACTCCCAGTCGGTGTTGGAACCGGGGCCGTAGTTCAGCGAACCGCCGGCCAGGCCGTCGCCGTGTGCCACCTCGATGGCGTCGACTCCGGCCTCGTCGAGGGCCTTGACAATGGCCTTGATGTTGTCGGGAGTCATGCGGTGGCGCACGGCGTGCATGCCGTCGCGCAGCGTCACGTCCTGGACGAAGATCTTCTTGCTCATGCCTGGATCACCTTTCGGGCAGCCATCCGGTCGCCGACGCGCATGGCGGCCGACGTCATGATGTCGAGGTTTCCGGCGTAGGCCGGCAGGTAGTGGGCGGCACCCTCGACCTCGAGGAAGACCGACACCTGGTGGGTCGGACGCTCGCTGTCGTCACCGGTGAGCGTGTGCACCGGGGCGTCGTCGTCGACGGGCATGATCTGCACGTCCTGCTTGAGGCGGTAGCCGGGGACGTACTTGGCAACCTCGGCGACCATGGTGGTGACCGATTCGCGGATCTGGTCCTGGGTGGCCGGGTCGGGGGCCTTCACCAGGGCCAGGACGGTGTCACGCATCATCATCGGCGGCTCGGCCGGGTTGAGGATGATGATGGCCTTGCCCTTCTTGGCGCCGCCGATCGCCTCGATGGCCGCCGAGGTGGTCTCGGTGAACTCGTCGATGTTGGCGCGGGTGCCGGGGCCGGCCGACTTGCTGGCGATCGAGGCGACGATCTCGCCGTAGAGCACCGGGGTGACG
Source organism: Luteococcus struthionis (assembly GCF_048595755.1). GTDB lineage: Bacteria > Actinomycetota > Actinomycetes > Propionibacteriales > Propionibacteriaceae > Luteococcus. The sequence goes on along the minus strand of NZ_CP184360.1, from coordinate 1,278,264 downwards.
CGGCTGATGGCGGCCACCACCGGGATGGTGGCCTGGCCACCGCAGGTGACCATGTTGACGTCCATCGCGTCCAGGTTCTCGTCCAGGTTCACCGCGGGCACCACGTAGGGGCCGAGAGCGGCGGGGGTCAGGTCGATCTGGTGGATGCCGTGCGGGGCCAGCTTGCTGGAGTTGTACTCGTGGGCCTTGGCGCTCGTGGCGTCGAAGACGATCTTGATGTCCTCGAAGCCATCCATCTCCACCAGGCCGTCGACGCCGTTGGAGATGGTCGGCACGCCCATGCGCTCGGCGCGGGCCAGCCCGTCGGAGGCGGGATCGATGCCAACCATGGCACCCATCTCGAGGTACTCGGAATTGCGCAGCACCTTGATCATCAGGTCGGTGCCGATGTTGCCCGAGCCGATGATGGCCACCTTCACGCGGGGGCCGTCACCGCGGCCGTGCGGATCGGGATTGGTCACGTCAGTCATTACTGCCTGCTTCCTCGCCGAAGCCCAGCGAGACCTCGCCGAGCTTGCTGATGGTGGTGACGGCCCGGGCACCGGGTGCCACGGGACGCATGGGGCCCAGGGCCCCGGAGAGAATGACCTGACCGGCGGTGAGCGGGCTGCCCAGCTCACGGCTCTTGACGGCCAGCCACTGCAGCGCGTTCAACGGATCGCCCAGGCAGGCCTCGCCAGTGCCCACCGAGTCCTCCTGGCCGGTGACGGTCATGGTCATGGTCACCTCGCGCGGCTCCACCTCGTCCAGGGTGAGGCTGGTGGTGCCCAGCACGTAGGCACCGGCCGAGGCATTGTCGGCGACGGTGTCACCGAAGCTGATGTCCCAGTTCTCGATGCGGGAGTCGCAGATCTCGATGGCGGCGCGCACCTCCGCGACGGCGTCGCGGATCTGGGCCATGTCGAGTTCGCCCTCGGCCAGATCCTTGCCAAGGACGAAGGCCACCTCGGCCTCCACCTTGGGCTGCATGAAGGTGTCGGCGGGGATGGTCTGGCCGTCCTGGAAGACCATGTCGTCGAACAGCACGCCGAAGTCGGGCTGGTCGACGCCGAGCTGCTGCTGCACGGCCACGGAGGTCAGGCCGATCTTGCGGCCGACGATGCGGGCACCGGCGGCCACCCGGGCCTCGGTGATCTTCTCCTGCACCGCATAGGCGGCCTCGACATCGTCGCGGCCGATCAGGTCACGGACGGGGGCGCAGGGGACGCGGGTCTGGGAGGCGGTCAACAACCGACCGACAGCATTGTCTGTGTTGTTCGTCACATTCACCAGAGTCCTCTGGTTTGAGCGAGCGTTCAACGCCCCGTTCCATCGATTGGCACGTGCGGTCCGCCCACCGGAACGTCGCCCGACAAGGCACTCCCGTGCTGCCTCAGCCCTGCGGCGCCCCCTGTGCGGGAGCCGTACGGCCCGCCCCGAGCTGGACCAGGGTGTCCACCCCGAGCAGGGCCACCCCGTGGTGGAAGTGGGTCTGCGCCGCGCGGCCCAGGGTGTCGAAGAAGTTCGGGGCCCACTGGAACAGGTGCTCGGCCAGGAAGCGGTCGAAACCAACCACCAGACGCTCGAGCTCCTCGCCCTCGGCGTCCAGGGCGCGCTCGGCGAGCGTGGCGACGAACTCCAGCTCCAGGCTGATGTGGTCGTCGGGGGAACGGTTCTTGTCGGGCGCGGCCAGCCCGAACTCGGCGTAGGCGGCACGAACCTCCAGGGTCTCCTGCTCGAAGAGCAGCCCCTCGACCGAACGGTGCACCGATTCGTAGGGGTGCACCGCCACCCGCCCTGGCCCTCCCACCAGACGGGCGTGGTCCTGGGCAACCAGGGTGGCGTCCTCGCCTTCCTGCGCGCTGCGTTCCAGCAGGTGCAGGCCGGCGCGGCAGACGTCGGTGCGGGCCATGGGCCACTGCTCCAACCACTGCGGGTCGCGCAGGGTGGCAAGTCTCTGCTCGTCGGGCGGCCCGGCCATCAGGCCGGACAGCACGCGCAGCACCGCACCGGCGCAGGCCAGCTCGTCGAGGGACCTCACGTGCCCACCCGCACCATCGAGCCGTAGAACATCAGGCGGCCGATGAACTCACCGACGAAGGCCAGGGCGAAGGCCACCACGCCCAGCGCGGGCAGGAACTGGTAGCTGTCCACCCGCGCCACCAGCTTGAACAGCAGGTAGGCCAGGCACAGTAGTGCGGCGGCCAGTAGCAGGGCCTGCGCCGTGCGCCAGCCACCCAGCTCGCCGCCCAGGATCTCCAGCGAGCGACGCGCCGCCGGCGAGGAGTGCCCACCCAGGAAGGCGTAGTAGCTGACGCGTTCGAAGAAGCGCACCGCGATCAGCACCACGCCGGCCAGCGAGATGGCGCGCACCGTCTGGGTGAGCAGGGCGTCGGCCTCGGGATCGGGCTCGGAGCGGCCGCGACGGATGCGGTAGACCACCAGCAGCGCGGCGGCCACCGCCAGGCCGCCCAACAGGAGCGTGGTGATGTAGAAGGCGATCGGGGTGTGCACCGTCGCCCAGGCGGGCACGGTGCGCAGCGAGTAGACCTTGCTGATGGCGAAGACCAGGAAGATGCCCACCACCGCGGTCAGCCCGGCCAGCACCTGGCGCAGCCGGTGGTTGAGCAGCTTGAACCACTGGCAGATGGCAAAGGCGGCGCCCAGCGCGGCGAAGGCCATGCCGGCGACGATCTCGCGCGAGAGCCAGCTGGAGCCCAGGTGCAGCAGGGCATTGGGGGCGCGCAGCGGCTTGCCCAGGTGCATCGTCGAGGCGGCCAGGCCCAGCACCAGCAGCGGACCGATGGCATACAGCGCCGGGTCGGTCACCTTGTCCATCGTCTTCTGCGGCACCTTCAGGCCGGCCAGGTGGATGATGCCGAGCACGATGAAGGAGCCCACCGACATCTGGGCGCAGATGGTGAAGATCACCAGCGGAAGTTCGTGCCACATGTCAGATCTCCTCGGGGTTCGCGATCTCGCCGGTGCCCTGGCCCGGGGGCTGGGCGTCGCGGTGCGGGGTGATCACCAGGTTGGGGCGGGTGATCTCGGGGTCGGGCAGCGGTTCCACGGACCGCACGTCACTGTTGTGCTTCTTGGCCAGCTCGGCCACGTCACCCCACTCCAGCGCGCGCGAGGGGCAGGCGGCCACGCAGGCGGGCTCCTGCCCGGCGTCGCGGTAGTCCTTGCAGCCGTCGCACTTGGTCATGACCCCCTTCTCGGGGTTGAACTGCGGAGCGCTGTACGGGCAGGCCATCGCGCAGTACTTGCAGCCGATGCACTTCTTGGGATCGACGTAGACCGTGCCGTCGTCGCGGATGGTCATGGCGGTGGTGGGGCACACCTCCGCGCAGATCGGGTCCTCGCAGTGATTGCACGAGATCGAGGTGTAGTAGCTGAACACCTTGGGTTCGTAGGTGTCGCCCTGCTGCACCCAGCTGCCGCCGGTGTATTCGATCACCCGGCGCCACTGCACGCCGATGGGCAGGTCGTGCTTGTCCTTGCACGCGATGGCGCAGGCCTTGCAGCCATTGCAGGCCGACTGGTCGAAGTAGAAGCCTTCCATGATCCGTCCTCTCAGGCCTTCTCGATCTGCACCAGGGTGGTGTGCTGGCAGTTGCCCTTGGAGACCGGGGTCCAGTGCAGCGAGGTGAGCACATTGACCGCGCCACCGTGGTCGACGCCGTCGGCATCGAAGTCGGTCCAGGCGCCCTGCGGCAGTGAGGCGACGCCGGGCATGATGCGTGCCGTCACCTTGGCCGGGATCTGCACCCGGCCACGGTCGTTGAAGATCTCCACCATGTCGCCGTTCTTGATGCCGCGCCTCTCGGCATCGGGGATGCTGATCCACACCGCCTGCGGGTGGGCCTCCTGCAGGTTGGACAGGTTGCCGTAGGTGGAGTGGACGCGCTGCTTGTAGTGGTGGCCGATCAGCTGCAGCGGGTACTTGTCATTGGACAGCGCCTCCATGGCGCCCTCCCAGGTGTCGACGTGCACCGGCAGTGCGGTGATCACGTCGCCCTTCTTCGCGTCGGGGAACTCCCAGGTCTTGGCCATGTTCCACAACTCCTCGGAGAAGATCTCGATCTTGCCGGTGGGCGTCTCGAGCGGGTTCTTCTCGGGATCGGCGCGAAAGTCCTTCAGCGCGACGGTGGTGCCCTCGGGGTTGCGGTAGCGGTGCACGCCCTTCTTGAGCATCTCCTCGAACTTGGGCATGCCGGGCACGGCCTTCACGTTCACCTCGTCCTGCAGGTACTGCGCCCAGCCCCGCAGGTCGCGGCCCTCGGTGACCTTCTGCTCCACGCCCAGCCGCTTGGCGATCTCGGTGACCATCTCGTAGGCCGGCTTGGAGTCGTGCAGTGGTTCGATGGCCTTCTCGCAGGCGATCAGGTAGGCGGTGTCACCGCAGTACTCGCTGGGCACCAGGTCCCAGCGCTCGGCGGTGGTGGTGTCGGGCAGCACCAGGTCGGAGAGATCCGCCGAGGTGGACATCTGGTTGTCGACGGTGACGATGAACTCGCACTTGGACTCGTCCTGCAGGATCTCACGCAGCTTGTTCAGGTCGGCATGCTGGCTGCCCAGCATGTTGCCGCCGTACTCCAGCAGGAACTTGATGCCGGTGCTGAGCTTCTTGACGCCGCGCACGCCGTCCTTGACGTCGGTCATCTCCTCGCCGCGCACGATCGCCTCGCTCCACGCGAAGTTGCTGATCGAGGCCTTGCACGGGTTGTCACCGTCGGGCAGCCAGGCCGTCAGCGGCCAGTAGTTGCCCTCGCGGCCCCCGGTGCCGCCGCCGGGGATGCCCACCTGACCGAGCACATTGGCCAGGGTGTAGATGGCGCGGGCCTGGTTCTCACCATTGGCGTGGCGCTGCGGGCCCCAACCCTGGGTGATGTTCACCGGCTTGGTGCGGCCCAGTTCCAGCGCGAACTCGATGATGGTCTTCTCCGGCACGCCGGTGATCTTCGACGCCCAGGCCGGGGTCTTCTCGATGCCGTCCTCGCCCTTGCCCATGATGTAGCTCAGGTAGGAGTTGTTGGCCGGGATGCCCTTGGGCATGTGGTCCTCGTCGAACCCGACGCAGTACTTGTCGAGGAAGGCCTGGTCGTGCAGGTTGTTCTTCACCAGGTGGTGAACGATGCCGTTGACCAGCGCCGCGTCGGTGCCGGGCCGGGGGCTGATCCACTGGTCGGCCAGCACCGCGACGGAATCGGAGTGGCGCGGATCCACCACGACGATCTTCAGGCCGGCCTTGCGGGCCGCCTCCAGCGAGACATAGGTGAGCCCGCCGCCCGACATGCGGGTCTCCTGCGGGTTGTTGCCCCACAGCACCAGCATCCGGCCGTGCTTGATGGAGTCCTCGAAGGAGTTGGAGACCTGTTCGTCGGGATTGCCGTAGTGGAAGCGGGTGATGCCGCCGATCTGGCTGTAGGAGTAGTTGTTGTAGTAGCCCAGGTGGCCGCCCATGGCATTGAACAGCCGCTGCCAGCCGGCGCCGTAGGCCAGATGGGCATTCCACACGCCGGAGCCGTAGACCTTGAAGACGGCTTCGGGGCCGTACTTGTCGTAGGTGTGCTTGAGCTTCTCGGCGAACAGGTCGAAGGCCTCGTCCCAACTGATCTCCTCCCACTGTCCCTCGCCGCGCTTGGTGCCCTCCTTGCGCTTGAGGGGCTTCTTGATGCGGTCGGGGTTGTAGATGCGCTGGCGCATGTTGCGGCCACGCACGCAGGCACGGATCTGGCGGTTCTCCAAGGTGTCGTCGCCGGTGTTGTCGGGCAGCACCCGCACCACGACGCCGTCCTTGACCTGCAGCCGCAGCGGGCAGCGTGAGCCGCAGTTGACGATGCAGGCGCTCCACACGGTGCGGTCGGCGTCGGGCATGCCATCGGCCTGCTTCAGGTGCACCGGGTCGCTGGCGGCCTGCTCGGGCAGGGCGGAGACCAAGGCGCCCGCTCCGGCGGCTGCTCCGGTCCACTGCATCAAACGCCGACGGGAGAGCCGCGTCGATCCCGGGCCAAGCTGCTGGTCAGTGATGGTCATGCGGTTCCTCCCGAACATGATGGGGCGGCAAGATACGCTTCCAGCCTAGTGAAGCAGTATTTGCGGGGTGACAGGGGTCCCTGTCACCACCGTCGCGACGAGGCCCGGAGGAAGGTTGATGACAGACCCGGCGGAGCTCCTGCGGCAGGCCGACGCACGCCACGCCACTGTCCTGGCCTGGCTGCGTCGCGACCCCGGCCCCGCCGTCGTGCTGTGCGACCACACACCACGCCAGCACCCGGCCCGCACGGTGCGGCTGGACGAGTGCCTGGCCCACGTCGAGGCCTATCGCCTCGTCGACCTGGCCCGGGCCGCGGGCGGCCTGCACCTGGACCTGGGCGACTGCCGTGCGGGCCGGGCACGCCCCGAACTGGCCGCCCTGGCGCGCCTGATGGGTGAGGGGCGCCTCGGCCTGGAGGTGCCCGAGGGCCTGCCCGCCGGACCATTGGCCGACGTGGCGCGTCCGCCGGTGAGCCGCCGCTCCGCGCTCGGGTTGCGCCGCGCCGAACCCGCCCTGCACCCGGCCGGAAGCGACGCGCACCAGCGTCTGCTGGAGTCCTTGGCCGTGGCCGGGGTGGACGACGCGTCCGTCAGCTCGCCGGCCCTGGCGCTGGAGGCCACCGGCTGCATCGCCTGCGGGGTCTGCGTGCAGGCCTGCCCGCACGATGCCCTCAGCCTCACCCATGCCGGTGGTCTGTCAAGCCTGAGGCACGACCCGTCGCGGTGCCACGGGGAACGCGCCTGCATCACCCACTGCCCCGCCCAGGCCCTCAGCAGCCCCGCCCCGCTGCCGTGGCAGGCGGCCCTGGAGGCCGACGCCACCACCCTGACGACGGTGAACACCACCACCTGCCGGCGGTGCCGCAGCCGTTTTCCCGACGACGGTGACCAGACCTGCCCGCACTGCCGCGCACGCAACGCCGATCCCTTCGGGGTGCACCTGCCGCCCGAGGTGCTCGACCGGCTGGGCCGTGGCCCCGACGGCCGTCGGTTGTGATTCGATCGAGGTGGCACCGCCCTGTGTCGCCAGCACCAGCCCCGGATGACAGGAGTCTTCCCGTGACCAGCAAGTTCAACCTCGAACCCCACCTGCACCGGGCCTACGACAGTGTCGGCCTGACGGCCCACGACGTGGACGTCGACGCCATCCACGACGTGGCGGGAGCCATCGCCCGGGCAGGCCTGCGACCCATGGCGCCGGTGGGCGGCTACCTGTGGGGTGCGGCGATCGGGCAGCGCCCGGAGGCGGACCGGGCCGAGTTGCAGCAAGCGCTCCTCGACGTGGTGCCCAGCACACCGCTCGATTCGGAACAGGCCGAGGACCCCGCCCAGTGGCACGCCTTCACCCAACGCGCCTGCGACGCCCTCGGGCTCGACGTCGACGACGTCCCGGTGGACGAGCTGCCCGGCATCGGCCGCCACATCGCCCATGCCAGCGTGCGTCCGATGGCGCCGGTCGCCACCTACCTGCTGGGCCTGGCCCACACTCGCAGTGGTGAATCGTTGACCGATCTGCTGGAGCGGATCATGCGGGCGCTGGAGCAGGTCACCGACGCCTGACAGGCAATCCGGCGCCGCAAGTGGCAAGCTAGGCGCATGCACATCCTCGTGGTTGACGACGACCAGGCCGTCCGCGACTCCTTGGCCCGCTCCATGCAGTACAGCGGGTATGAGGTGAGCACCGCGGCCGACGGGCTGGAGGCCCTCGCGAAGCTCTCCGCCGTGAAGGCCGAGGCGGTCATCATGGACGTGATGATGCCGCGGCTCGACGGGCTGGAGACCACCCGGATGCTGCGCCAGACCGGCAATGACGTGCCGATCCTCATCCTGACCGCCCGTGACGCCGTCGGTGACCGCGTCGACGGCCTGGATGCCGGCGCCGACGACTACATGGTCAAGCCCTTCGCGCTCGACGAGCTGCTGGCCCGGGTGCGGGCCCTGACCCGGCGTTCGCGCCCCGAGACGGAGAAGGGCAACGAGACCCTCGTCTTCGAGGACATGATCCTGGACACCCAGACCCGCGAGGTCTCCCGCGGTGGGCGCAAGATCAGCCTCACCCGCACCGAGTTCGCGCTGCTGCAGGTCTTCATGGAGCACCCGCGACGCGTGCTGGAACGCGGTTGGCTGCTCAACGAGGTGTGGGGCTTCGACTTCCCCACCACGGCGAACTCGCTGGAGGTCTACATCGGCTACCTGCGCCGCAAGACCGAGGCAGAGGGCGAATCTCGGCTGATCCACACCGTGCGTGGCATCGGCTACGTGCTGCGCGAGACTCCCCCGTGATCCACCGGGGTCCCGCCCCAAGAACGCCCCTCTGACCCATGACAGGCACCACACGTGAACTCCTTGATCCGCTCAGCGCGCTCCCTCCTGCGGGGCGGTTGGCGGCAACGTCGTGCCTCGCTGAGCCGACGGCTGGTGTGGCTGTCCACCATGTCGGTGTCGCTGGCCGTGGTGCTGATCTCGGTCGCCGCCTACGTCACCGCCCGGGTGAGCCTGTACGAGCAGCTCGACAATGAGCTGATCGAGGTTGCCTCCTACATCAGCACCCCGATCGAGTCCGACATCGAGGGGATGGGTGGCCTCAACTCCGACGCCCTACGCGCCGCCAACGTCGCGCTCCTGCTGCTGGGCAGCGACAACAAGGCGACGGAGGTGCCCGGCACTGCCGTCACCATCGAGTGGGGCGCCGAGGAGCTGGCGGTCGCCCGCACCCAGACCGGCACCTCGGCTCGTACGCTGACCGACATCGACGGCACCCGCTACCGCATGGTGGCGGTGCCCCAGGTGGTGCAGGACAAGCGCTACGCCCTGGTGCTGGCCCGGCCCCTGTCGCCCACCGAGTCGACGCTGGACTCGCTGTGGATCACCATGATCTTGACCGGCGGCATCGGCGTGGTGATGGCCGTCGGCCTGGGTTGGTGGACTGCCCGGGAGGCGCTCAGCCCGCTGCGCAACCTGTCGGGGGCCGTGACCCACGTCACCGAGACCGACGAGCTGGCACCCATCGAGATCCACTCCGAGGACGAACTGGGCGACCTGACCCGATCCTTCAACACCATGCTGAACTCGCTGAGTTCGTCGCGAGAACGCCAGAAGCGCCTGATCGCCGACGCCGGGCACGAGCTGCGCACGCCGCTGACCTCCATGCGCACCAACATCGAGCTGCTGGTGGCCGACGAGAAGACCGGCATGCTGCCCGAGGGTGCCCGCGGCGAGATCCTGCACGACATCGCCGCCCAGCTGGGCGAGTTCACCTCGCTGGTGGGTGACCTGGTGCAGCTGTCCCGCGAGGACAAGGTGACCGCCAATCCCGAGCCGCTCGACCTGCGCGACGTGGTGGAGTCGGCCATCGTGCGCGCCAAGCGACGCGGCCCCGGCCTCAACTTCGACGTCGAGCTCAACCCGCTCTTCCTGGTGGGTGAACCCGACACCCTGGAGCGTGCCGTCACCAACCTGCTCGACAATGCCGTCAAATTCAGCCCGCCCGGCGGCACCATCCACGTGCACCTGGAGGGCGACACGCTGCGCATCGCCGACCAGGGCCCGGGCATCGCCGACGAGGACCTGCCGCACGTCTTCGACCGCTTCTACCGTTCCGACCGGGCGCGCAACACCCCCGGCACCGGCCTGGGCCTGTCGATCGTCGCGCACACCATCACCTCGCACGGCGGGCAGGTGACCGCTCGTCGCTCCGCCGAGGGTGGCGCCGAGTTCGTCGTGCGGCTGCCCGGCAAGACCGTCGAGGAGCAGCTGGCCGAGGAGGAACCGGCCCCAGCCCCCGAAGGCGAGGCTTGAGATACGTCGGGCCTGAGCCGACTCGGGGCCTGAGCGGTCTCATTTGGTCCCCAAGGGTGGTGCGGCGGCGGGGACGGGCTGGTTAGCCTGCCTGCCATGTCTTCTCCAGAGGCCTCCCCTGCCCCGCTGAAGCGTGCCGTCGGCACCTGGGGTCTGTTCCTGTTCATCCTGGGCGACGTGCTGGGCGCCGGCGTCTACGTGCTGGTCGGCGAGGTGGCCGGCACCGCCGGTGGTGCGGTCTGGGTGCCGCTGCTGGTGGCCCTGCTGCTGGCCCTGCTGACCGCCGGGTCCTATGCGGAGCTGGCCACCAAGTACCCGTGGGCGGGCGGATCGGCGCACTACACGCAGCGCGCCTTCGGCCCCTTCGTCGGATTCCTCGTCGGCTTCTGCATGCTGGCCGCGGGCATCGTCTCGGTGGGAGCCCTGGCGCTGGGTTTCGCCGGCGACTACCTGGCCGAATTCGTCCAGTTGCCGACGGCCCTGGTCGTGGTGGTCTTCCTGGGGCTGTTGGCGGCCTTGAACCTGCGCGGCATCAAGGAGTCGATGGCCACCAATGCGGTCGCCACGGTGGTGGAGGTCTCCGGCCTGCTCTTGGTGCTGGCCCTCGGGCTGGTGGTGATCGGCCGCGGCGATGCCGACCTGTCGCGGCTGACGCAACTGGGCACACCCGAGCACGGGGTGGCGGGGGCGGTGCTGGCCGCCTCCGTGCTGGCCTTCTACTCCTACGTCGGTTTCGAGACCTCGGTGAACATCGCCGAGGAGGCCAGCGATCCCAGCCGCTCCTATCCCCGGGCGCTGTTCGGTGCGCTGCTGGTGGCGGGCTTCATCTACGTCGGCGTCGGGGTCGCGGCCTCCGCCATCCTCCCTACCGACGAGCTGGCCGCCTCATCGGGTCCGCTGTTGGAGGTGGTGCGCGCAGCCGGCGGGGTGCCCACCGTGCTGTTCAGCGTCATCGCGCTGGTCGCGGTGGCCAACGGTGCGCTGCTGACCGGCATCATGTCGTCGCGGCTGGCCTATGGCATGGCACGCGACGGCCTGCTGCCTCGCGTGCTGCAGCGGGTCTTGCCCGGCCGTCGCACCCCTTGGGTGGCGATCCTGGCCACCACCGCCCTGTCGATACTGCTGGCCCTGACCGGCGAGGTGGCGACGCTGGCCAGCACCCTGGTGCTGCTGCTCCTGGTGGTCTTCGGCAGCGTCAACCTGGCGGTGCTGGTGCTGCGCAAGGACGTGGTGCAGCGACCACACTTCCGGGTGCCGGCGGTGCTGCCGGTGCTGGGCTTTGCCTCCTGCCTGCTCCTGGCCACCCGGGTGGAGGCCGAGACCTGGCGGCTGGGGCTGCCTTTGCTGGGTGTGGGTGCCCTGCTGGCCGCAGTGGCGGCCAGGAAACAAGCCACCTCGTAGAACTTTGTGTGATATTCAGCACAATTTCATCGTTGTGTGAGGCAAAGTAGCGGCTACGACGCACCAACGGCGGTGCGTCGCGGCCAGCCTGGCCCACCCCACTCCAGGAGTTCTGACCATGCACACAACGCAATCCCTCACCCTGTCGCGTCGCACCCTGCTGGGTGCCGCGGCCGTCACCGGAACCGCCGCCGTCGTCGGGAATTCACCGCAGGCCAGCGCGGCTCCTCCCGCAGCCAGCACACGTTTCGCCTCGGCCACCGACTTCGCGGTGGCCGTCTCCCCGGACGGCAAGCAGTTGGCCGTCGACCATCTGGGGGTGTTGTGGATCGTCCCCGCCTCCGGCGGCATCGCGCGACGCCTCACCAGTGACTTCAGCGACATCGCCCAGCCCAACTGGTCGCCCGACGGCAAGCGCATCGCCTTCCAGTCCTACCGCGACGGCAACTTCCACATCTGGTCCTGCACGCCCGACGGCACCGACCTGCGCCAGCACACCCAAGGCCCCTTCGACCATCGCGAGCCCCGTTTCTCGCCCGACGGCAAGACCATCGCCTACTCCACCGACCAGGGCGGCAGTTACAACATCGGCCTGCTCGACGTCGCCTCGGGCAAGACCCGACTGCTCGTGATGGACGCGCAGGATGCCTACGAGCCGGCCTGGTCGCCCGACGGCAAGCGCATCGCCTACGTCGTCGAGAACACCCAGGTGCACGAGGTCACGGTGCACTCCGGTCAGCGACGCACCTTGGCCACGCTGGAGCCGGAGCAGGTGGCGCACCACCCGGCCTACCTGCCCGACGGCAAGGAGGTGGCCTTCCACCTGTTCGCCGACGGGAAGAACTCCCTGCAGCTCACCGACGGGGCCGCCCTGGTCTCGGGCGAGGAGGTCTTCCCGCTGCCGGCCAGCTTCCTGCCCGACGGGACCTTCTACTACGCCGCCGGCGGTCGGATCCGTCGCCGTCGCCTGTCGGGCAGCGACGCCGCCACGATCGGTTTCACTGCGGCGGTCAAGCCGGTGCAGCCCAACTACCGTCGCTCGGTGCGTCGTTTCGATGCGCCCGGCCGTTTCCCCGTGGTGGGCATCGGCAGCCCGGTGCTCTCCCGTGACGGCAAGCAGATCGCCTTCTGCGCCCTCAACGACGTCTACCTGATGCCCGTCGACGGCAAGGCCAAGCCGCTGTTCCAGGAGCCGTGGTGGTTCAGCCATCCCGACTTCTCCCCCTCCGGCAAGGAGCTGGTCTACGCCAGCGACCGCAGCGGCACCATGAACCTGTGGATCCGTGATCTTGCCAGCGGCGCCGATCGCCAGCTCACGGCCTTCACAGACATGGCTGCGGTGTCCTGCCGTTGGTCGCCGGACGGCAAGGAGATCGCCTTCCTCGACCAGGACGGCGGGCTGTGGGTTGCCGATGCGACCACCGGCAGTTCGCAGCTGGTCTTCGACGCCACCTTCGAGCCCGGCCGGCCCACCTGGTCGCCCGACGGGAAGCTGATTGCCCTGGCGGCGGTGAAGCCGTACACCAAGCGCTTCCGCGAGGGCCTGAGCACCATCCTGGTGGTCGACCGCGCCACCGGCGAGGGCAGCTACCACGAGGTGGCGCCGCACCGTTCGCTGCAGACCCGCGGCGACGACGGGCCGATCTGGGCACCCGACGGATCGAGCATGCTGTTCGCGATGGCCAACCGGGCATGGACCCTGCCCGTCGACGAGGCCGGCAAGCCCACCGGCAAGCCACGACGCGTCAATGACGAGCTGACCGATGCGCTGAGCTGGGGAGCCGACTCGCAGACCTTCCTGTACCTGTCCGGCGAGCGACTGCGGCTCAGCCGTCGGGGTCGGGTCCGCACCCTGTCCACCGCTCTGACCTGGAGCAACCACCGCGGCACCGAGAAGGCCTACGTCATCCATGCCGGCCAGCTGTGGGACGGCGAGTCCAAGACCGTGCGCCGCAATGTCGACGTCGTGGTGCGCGGGCAGCGGATCGTCGCCGTGGAGCCGCATCGCAAGCGCCCCGGCATGACCGTGGTGGACGCCAGCAAGCGCTTCGTGATGCCCGGCCTGATCGATGCCCACCATCACCGTGAGATGCAGGGCTATGAGTACGGCAGCCGGCAGGGCGCGCTGTGGCTCTCGATGGGTGTCACCATGACCCGTTCGCCCGGTTCGCCCGCCTTCCACATGGTCCACGAACGGGAGGCGGTGCAGTCCGGTCGTCGGCTGGCGCCGCGCTACCTTGCCACCGGCGAGGCGATCGACGGCTCACGCATCTACTACAACTTCATGCGGCCCACCACGTCCACGGGCCAGGTGCGCGAGGAGATGCGACGTGCCCGGGAGCTCGACTACGACCTCATCAAGTGCTACGTCCGCCTGCGCACCGAGGACCATCGTCGGGTGATCGCCGACGCCCATCGCGCCGGCATGCACGTCACCTCGCACTACCACTACCCCGCGCTGGCCTTTGGTGGCGACTGGACCGAGCACATCGGTGCCACCAACCGTTTTGGCTACTCGCGCACCATCACCAATGTGGGCACCGGCTACGAGGACGTCATCAAGCCCTTCGTCGACGCCCAGATGGCGCGCACCCCGACCCTGTTCGACTCGAGCATCCTGTACCGCGAGGACGACAGTCTGGTCAGCGACGAGCGCATCACCCGTCTGAATCCGGTCTGGCGCAAGGCTGCGCTGGACAGGACGGTCGAGGAGGCACGCGCCGGTGACCCGACGCCGACCCTCACCAAGCTGGAGAACCAGGTGGCCCAGGTGAAGGCCATGATCCGCGCCGGAGGGGTGGTGACCAGCGGCACCGATGCACCGATCGACCACCTGGCCATCAGCCTGCACATGAACCTGCGAGCCATGGTGAAGTTCGGTGTCTCCACGCTGGATGCGCTGCGTTCGGTGACCAGCGTCACCGGCAAGGTCTTGCGCCAACCGATCGGCCGAGTCGCCAAGGGCATGTACGCCGATCTGCTCATCGTCGACGGCAATCCGCTGGAGAACATCGACGACCTGGCCAATGTCAACGCAGTGGTCACGGCCGGCCGGCACCTGACGCGCGCGGAGATCATGGCGCCCTTCCCCAGCCCGACTGCCACCGACAGGAGGCAACCGGTGAAGGGCACCAGCGTCGCGGCGGCCTCGGGTGCCAAGACGAGCCGGGTCACGGCGAAGCAGGGCGACCAGCAGGTGCGCCCCCGGGTACCGAAGCACGGCAGCGCGCAGGACCAGTGGTGGAACAGCCCGCAGGAGCTGGCCGAGGCCCGCCGGCAGTGCTGCCGGGAGCACTGACCACACGACGGACGCTGCCCATCTGGGTAGTGCTATTTTCGCAGCAGGGTGGTCCTCGACCTTCGCGTCGGGGACCACCCTGCTGGGTTTCGCCCAGGATCCGAGATTGCCGGGCTTGCGCCGGAAAGCCCCATCTGCGCCTTTTCCTTGTGCAGTGGGCGTCGGGGCGAATGGCCCGATTATGACCCTTGGCACAGTGCACCCGGACTGGCAGATTGACCACATCGTCGACCCCCAGGAGCCCCGATGCGGAAGCTCACCAGCCTGCTGGTACTCGCCTGCCTGCTCGCAGCCTGCTCACCGGACCCCGACCCGGGACCGCCACCTGCCACCACACCTGCGGCCACCGCAAGCAGCACGACCCCCAGCGCGGCTGCGTCGAACCCGAGCACGGACCCGATGTATCTCGAGGCGGTCGAGGTGTACAAGGCGTATTTCGCCGAGGTAGACAAAGCTGAAATGAGTGGCTTCGAACCAGAATCCGTCGCTGATGCGATCGATCCCTATCTGGCAGAGCCACTCAAGGGACTGGTGGAATCCGCCTATCAAGGAGATCGCGAGTTGGGTTTCCGTCCGAAGGCGGAGTCTGGGGCAAAGATCACGTCAATGGCGCCGAACCCCGGAATAGCGCGCGAAGGGTCGATCACATCGCTTCGTGTCTGCGTGGACGCGAGTCACGTGACAATGGTGGACAAGGCCTCTGGACAGGACGTCGGAACAGGACGCAAGACCTACAACGAGGTCTACTTCAAGCGGGAGAAAGCTCAGCTCAAAGCATTCATCCAGGATAGTGAAGTGGTGAATCGATGCCCCATGTGATGCCTTTCGCCGTGTCCATGGCACTCTCCATCACAGTCATGCCGCTCCAAGGCCTAAACCCGCCCCGCAGCAACCACGAATCCTCCTATCGCACATCCGTCAGTACTTCACCCGGGCAGGTCCAAGTCCGAGCCAAGAAGGTCACCCAACGCCAGACGCGTTCGGTTCCCATCCAACAGGCGCGCACCCAAGCAAGACACCAGGCCCCGGTCTCGGCCTCTGTGCCGGCACCACGCAGGGTGAGCAGCGTCGGCTACCTGCTGCGCACCGGAGCCCCTGCCCGAACGAGCGGCGGAGGTTCGTCCCTGCCGCGGGCAGCTGCCGCAGCGGCTCCCAAGCGGCAATACGTCAACCCTGTCTGTGTCGCGAGCCCCACGCAGGTGTGCGGGTTCGAGGACTACTTCGTCTCCGCACCAGCAGCGGCGCCGAAACCGGCACCCACCAGCGGCCCGCCGGCGCAGCAGGAACCGGCCGCAGCCGCAGCACCCGCCCCTGAGCCGGCCCCAGAACCCGAACCGGTCATCGACGTCGTCAGCATCGTCAACCAGGCCGTCGGCCAGGTTGACCTGCCGCTGCCCGAACCCCACTTGGGCCCCGAGCCCGGCATCAACGAGTGGAACATGTTGGCCGTCGGTCTGCCCGTGTGGCTGTGGACCGACGAACCGCCGGTCATCAACGCATCGGTCACGCAGCAGGGCATCCCGGTCACATTGATCGCCCACCGGGTGCGCACCGAGGTCACCACCGGTGACGGCACCACCCTGTCGTGCAAGACCGCGACACCGCGGCCCACCAGCGCCGAGCCGATGGCCGCCTCGCCCGACTGTGGCCACACGTGGATGAAGGCCGGCACCTACGACGTCACCGCCAACACCACCTGGGCCGTCGAATGGCAAGCCCTCGGGCAAGCCGGAATGGTCACCATGTCTCGCAGCGCGAGCCGCTCCGTGGAGGTCGGTGAGCTGGAGTCGGTGGTCACCCGCTGATCAGGCCATTTGTGGACCACCGCGAGGCGCCGTCCCCTAGTCGGGCAGTCGCAGCGGCTACCGGGCCTCTGACACCGCCGCCCTGCCACCGAGCTCCGCGGCGATGATGCGCGCGCACTCGGCGGCGCCGTCGACACCCTCATGCTCCCGGGAGACCCGCTGTGCGACCTGCCGAATCCCAGGGTCTTCCAGCAGCCGA
Organism: Luteococcus struthionis; assembly: GCF_048595755.1. GTDB lineage: Bacteria > Actinomycetota > Actinomycetes > Propionibacteriales > Propionibacteriaceae > Luteococcus. The sequence goes on along the minus strand of NZ_CP184360.1, from coordinate 1,261,745 downwards.
TCCAGGGCGCCGTGGAAAGACCGGGCATCACCGCGCAGGTCGCGCGGAGACAGTGCGATCGCGTTGCCGCGGTGCGCCCAGACGTCGACATTCCAGCGTTGTTCGGCGCTGAGGCCCATCCCGATGAAGGGAATGCCCGTGGCGCAGGCGGTCTGCACGGTCCCCTGTCCCCCGTGCAGGACGGCGGCATCCACCAGGCCGCCCAGCCGGTGGGCGGGCACCAGATCCGTGAGGTGGATGTTGCCGGGCAGCGCCGCCTCGTCACTGGGTGACAGGTATTGGCGAAGCGGTGCGACCACCTCCACGGGCGCCTTGGCCAGGGCGCGCAGGGCATTGCGCACCAAGCCCGGAGTGCCCGAGGAACCGAAGGCGCAGTAGACGACGGGACGCTCTGCGGCAGCCAGCTCCTCGACGATGGCCGGCATCGGGGCGTCCAGTTTGGCGAAGACGGGGCCGACGACGTGATGCCCCTGCGGGAGCGGGGAACTTCCCACCTCGTCGAGCATCGCGGTGAGCAACACGTGGTCGGCGCCGAGCAGGTCTGTGAGGGTGCGCATCGGCACGCCGTTCTCTCGTCCGATGCGCTGGAAGGAGCGCGGCAGCAGCGGAAGGCTGTCGACGAGGCGAGCGGCAAGGCTGGCGACGCCCTTGTTCAGCAGCCGTCCGGCACCCCGGGACGGGAGGATTGGCAGCCCGCGCCCCGAGGCGAGGTGGGCGGCACTGAAGGCATAGGGGACGGGATAGAAGAGCGGGACAGACTCGGCGCGGGTTGAGATCGGCGTGGTGGGGTTGGTGCCGTGAACCACGGCGACGGCGCCGAGATCACGAATGGCGGCACGTTCCACGTCGACCCGCTCCCGAACCCTGTCGACGGTGAAGGGATGGCGCAGGGTCCGTCCCTGGTCGAAGGCGATCACCTGGGCCGCCTGCTCGTCGGTGAACGGTGTGGCGCCCGGCAGACGCGGAAAACCCGTTTGGGTGATGAGGTGGTCGAAGCCCTTGTCATGCACCAGGAAGACGGGCCGCACTCCGGGGTGGGCGCGCAGGGCCTTGGCCACCTCGACCATGCGGGTGACCTCGGCCAGGTTCAGGCCGATAGGGGTGAACAGGACCGTCGTCGCGGTGTCCATGCCGAAACGCTACCCATCCGAAGGTTCAGCAGGGAATCCCCGATGTCAGGGCGCTCTAGAACAGCGTGGCCTCCGAGGAGGCCTCCACCGCCCCCGGCAACCGGAGCCGCGCCTCGAGGTCGGGATAGGGGTCGCTGAGGGGCTGCCGTGCGCCGCGGATCTGGTCGATCAGTTCAACCAGCGCCGGCCCGCTGACGTAGTGCCGGGCACGAGTTTCACCGCGGGCGGTGAGCAGCCCAACGTCGGCCATGCGCTGCAGGTCCTTGGTGGCCGTCCGAGGATCGATGCCGCCTGATCGTTCCATGTGGCTGGCGCGTGTGACGCGTCGGCCTTGATAGGCGTCGAAGAGCACGTCGGCCGCGCGATCCGGCAGCCCGAACGTGGCGACCAGCTGGTCCAGCTCTCCCCACAACACTTCGGCCTCACGGAATCGACGGCGCAAGGTCTGGGCCTGCATGTGATGAGCCCGCAGGTTGAACTGGATCCAGAGCGTCGTGTCATTCTCCGGGTGCCAAGCCCCGTGACCCGTCGCCGCAAGGACCCGGTAGTAGTCGTCGGTATTGCTGCCCAACCACTCCTCGATACTGGAGAACTCGGGGGTGATCACCTTGTCGCGCGCCATGACCATGGTCTGGAGCGCCCGAGCCATGCGGCCATTGCCATCGCGGAAGGGATGGATCATCACCAGGTTCAGATGGGCCATGGCAGCGCGAACCATGGGATCGACCGGCGCTGGGCTTGCCAGCGAAGCAACCAAGGAGTCCATCAGGTCGGGAACGAGCTCCGGGTCGGGCCCTTGGTAGACGGTGCGATCTCCCCTGTCATCCCGGACATAGATCTCGCTGGTGCGATAGGTGCCCGGCGCCTTGGAGAAGTCGTGCTCCAGCAGCATGAAGTGCATGGTGCGCAGGGTCTGCGCATCGATGGTGAAGCCCGGGGCCGTGGCGAGGTTGATCACATAGGTCAGGACCCGTCGGTATCCGGTGATCTCAGCCCATGTCTTCTGGTCCGCGGACAGGGGCTCCTCGTCGTCCATGGCGGCCAGCGCATCCTCGGGCGTGATGGTGTATCCCTCGATGGTGTTCGAACCCTGCACGGCACGCGCTTGGGCGCTGCGACGCAGTCCGCCGTGCCAACGCCGTGGCGTTCGCAGCCTGGAACTCAGTTCGCGCTTCATCCCGTTGACCTCGGCCGCGACGTTCCGGTCATGATCGTCCAGCATCGGAGGGCGGTAGATCTCAACCATGAATGCCCCTTGTTCTAGATGCATTGACCAACCAAAGAGCCGGTCAATGAATCTAATACTAGATGCATTGGTGTGGGTGTTCTACCCAGCGGCCTCAGCCTTTCGGGAGCCTCGCCACCAAGTCCTCCAGAACCCGGCTCGCCGACAGGGTGTCGCCACACAGGTAGCCGGAGGCAGCGGAGTAGTCGAAGCCCCGAAGTCGCTCGCCATAACGATCAAGGAGTTGGCCGAAGAGCCTGGTCGCCGGCTCCGTGCTGTCGTAGATGGCCAGCTCCCGGTGCAGCTCGTGACCGTTCGCCTCCAGCACGCACCAGGTCTCACCATCGGCGTCAGCCAAGCGCATTCGGGCCATGACGGGACCACTGGAAAGTTCCTCCGGATCGGCGAGGGGCACAGCGGCCATCGCCCGCCACCGCTCCAGTCGGTTGGCGTGTGCCGCATAGCTCGGCAGCGCCTTGATGGCCTCCTCGTCGCCACCGGCGGCGGCCTGCTGGACGTCGATCAGGGCTGGGCTGCTGAACAGCGCGACCTTCTGCTGACAGGAAGGGCACCCCATCTCCGCCACACCACTGTCGTAGTAGTCCAGCAGGACGAGCGTTGCCCCCAGACCTCGCCAACGGCACTTGCGACAGGTGAATTCCCGCTTCTTGGCGGTATACACGTTGGTCATTGTCTACCTGATCCTCTCGTTCGAGTGCGGCGAAGCTGGCTCATGGTCGCAGATCGCCTCGGACTAGTTGCTCTCCACCGCGTGGTACCGACTGGTTCAGCAGACGGATCTTGGTGCAGTGGATCGTGGAGCCGGGCGACGAGGACCAATCCTTGCAGTTGCACCTGCGAGTGCCCGGAGATCCCCGTCGGGTGGCGTTGCTGGAGGTGTTGCCGACGGCATCGGTCTTCTTCGGAGCCGCGGCCGGCGCGTCAACCGGCCCGGACTTCGCCGAGATGGGCCCCGAGGAGGTGCTGGAGGTCTTCACGGACTACGTGGACCAGCTGTGCGCAATGCTCCTTGGCCCCACCACCGTGCACTACGTCTGGCGTGGGGACCGGTTGCACAACACCCGGGTCGTCTGTGAATCAGCGGAGGACGGAGAACGTGTCAGCGGGGAGTTCTTCGGTCTGCGTCGACGGGTGCTGACGCGCCTCGGGGTGCAATTCGAGGAGTGCGCCCTGCACTTCCCGCCGGATATGGCGACGACGAACTGGCGCCCAGGCGACCCAATGGAGCCCTATCCGCGGGATGCCGCTGACTCCTGGTGGCGACGGGCGGAGTGAGAACCCCGCAGGCAACTCAGCTCTCGTCAGCGATCGCCTCAAGAGTTGGCCACAGGACCTGGTCGAGCGCGACCAGATCACCGGTTCCGATGCGATTTGGTTTGATCGGTGGGCGCTCGCCCGACCTGATTCGCGTCAGCACGGAGTGTGTCGGCAGTTCCAGATGTGGAAGGGATTCCAGCACATCGAGAGCATCCTCCTGGGTGGCATCTGCCTCCCACGCTGCGAGGATACGGAAGGACTCCAGCACGTCCTCGGTGGGGTACCAACCGCGACTCAGATGGATGACCAGGGGCACCAGCGAGCTGTTCTCGGCGACGGGCATCTGGGCGGGAAGCCCGTCACGGACGAGCTGCTGGTAGGCGAGAGCATCCGCGTGGAGCGCCTCCAGCAGGTAGGCGTGTTCCTCGGCGCGGAGCGGAGGCCGACCGTCGGCGATGCGCTGGAAGGGGTCGCCGCTGGCCATCTCGACTAGCCAATGCTCCAGGAAGACCCCTTCCCGCACTCCGTCGGCGCCGGATGGCGATTGCGCCCAGAAGCCCCGGTCCAGATCGCGTTCCAGCAAGTGCCACGCCCAGGCGAGATCGCCCTCGGTCTCGGCTGGGCGCAGCAGGCCGAACCCCCGTGGTTGCTCCATGGGGACAGCCTGGCGGACGGGTCTGACAGTTTCAGGACTGGCGTCCTTCGCGGAGGCCTGCCATCCAGAGCACGACGTCGAGGTGGCGCAGCATTGGAATGCCATCGCCCATGTCCACGCCGGGACGCTGGGCGGCCGCGACGGCCTGGGCAAGAGCGTCGACAGTCTCGTTGTCCCGCATGATGGCCGCGAATGCAGGCCAGTCCTCGTTGGCCTGCATGGTCAGCTCCAGGTAGTTGCAGACGACGTTGTCACGCACGGGAAAGAGCTTGGGTCGCTTGCGCGCACAGATTTTGGAGGCCGTGACCCACTTGTTGCCTTCGAGCTGCTCCTTCACGAAGGTATAGAAGGCGCCCGTCGCGTCCGCATGAGCTTCGGCGTCCCGGCCGCCAAGTTCCCACTTGTTGTCAAGGTCTCGCAGGAACTCAGCTCCAGCATTGGCTTCGAAGCGACGGATTCCCCGCGGCGAGACGCTCACCGACAAGGTGGTGATGGCGAGCAGGTCTGCTGGCGTGATCCGGAGCGGGTCATTGCCCTCCAAACCAGTGAAGGTAGCCCCGGCATAGTTCCCCTCAACCGCGTAGTACCGCGCCAAGTCCTCCACCGCGTCCGCGGAGTTCACGGCCCGACGGGCGCGCTCCACAGCCCGTGCGTTCACGGCATCGTTTGGTGTCCACCATTCGCTAGTCATCAGATCATCCCTTGCACTCGTTGAAGCCTTCGGCCTCCAGCATCCATTTCCACTGGCCGTCTTCGGTGACCAGGTGCACATCGAGCGGAACCTTGACGCCTCCCGTCTCGAGTTCGGCCACCACCTTGGTGGACGGCAACGACGCGCTGGTGCCGGGGATCTTGGTCACCCCGCCATCGGTGACGCTCAAGGTTCGCTTCCACGTGATCTTCTCGTTGCTGTTGGCGCGGCAGGCCTGGAAGGCCTGCTCGCTGATCGCGTCCTTCTGGGCGTTCACGAGCGAGGCGTACTGTCCCTTCCAGTCCCCCGATCCAAACTGGCCGATCCATCCCTTGAAGAACTGGTCAGCCTGCTGTCCGTCGACGGTGGACGCCGCTGAGGAAGTCTCTCCACCGGGCGTGGCGCTGGCGCTGGTCTCGCCTTCGCGGATGTCACCATCGAGCGGATTGCCGACGTGCGCATCACATGCCGCTGGAGTGCCAGTCACCATTGTCCGCACAGATACCTTGACTCGACCATTGGCGGGCACCAGCTCCGGGAAGTCGCTGCCGCCGCCGATGATCTTTCCGGCACTGTCGAAGCAGGCGACGCCGATGCGAGGCGACTTGATGGGCGTCGAGTAGGGGTTGCTGAGCGTGAACGTCACCTGCCCAGAACCGAACTCGTCCTTGGCGAAGGTGGGCTTGATGGTCTCCATCACGAAGGGCTTGTCGCTGAAGGTGCCATCGGCAGAGACGTCGACGGTGGCTTCTACCTTGGCTGCCTTCCCGCCCTTGGGAATCTCGACCTGTGCCCCCAGAATGTGGTCGGCCTTGGGCTGGGAGAAGGCCTCCACCTGACTCTGCGAAGCAAGGATCTCGCCGGCAGCATCCAGCACATTGAAGTTGACGGTGACGGTCTGCCCCACTTGGTCGGTGTTGTTGTGGACGATGGCGGAGGCCCATGCGTACTCGCGCTCCTGCCCAAATCCGGCCTTCACCAGATGGCCTATCTGCTTCGGAGCTGCAGTGGTGGCCGCAGCAGGTGCAGCAGCCTTCTCTGTTGCTTGTTCTGATCCACCGGAAGAACAACCCACGAGGCACGCGAGCGAGATGACGGATACGAGTAGGGGCTTCTGCACTGGGGTTCCTGTCTTGCATGGCGCGGGAACCACTGCCCACGCCTTGGTGTGATTGCCGAATCGTCTCGGACCCAAGCACCCGACCACTCGAGAACACCGCACAATTAAGCTGCTCGTCAGAATCTGGGCCCGCCTAGCGGTTCGGATCAACAACTCTCCGTGGCCCCTCCTTGCACCAGGCCCTCACAGACCTGAGAGGTCAGAGTCAACAAACCCGGTGCAGTCCCCTACTGCAGAAGGAGCTTTGTCAGCGCCAACCCCATCTGCGCGCTGGAGGCGGAGGAGGGCACTTGTGGGGAGCTTGAGGGTACGGCCGCACGTTGGCAGCCGTGATCTCGTCTTCCCAGACTTGGCGCGTGAGCGATTCAGCAAGGGGAGGGTGGTCATGGGCAAGCTCGTCGATGGCCCGCCGCAACAGTTCGCGTAGGCGCCCAACCTCCGCCTCAGCAGCGATCAAGCGTTCGACTTGGGACATTGCCCGGTAACCAACCCATTCCCGGAGGACGTCAATCCGCGGGCGGTCGTATTCCAGATACCACTCGTAGCAGCGTTGCGGAGTGGTATCCGCGGTGCCCTCTTTGCAGCGAGTCGCCGCCTTGACCTCTCGCTCACGAACCAACAACGCGGCCTGGTCTGGGTGCGCTTCGCAATAGGAGCGGGCGATCCGGACCGTTCCTTCGGCGGAGACATGCAGTACAGGGCCCCGCTGGTAGATTTCCGTCCCCTCCAGCAGTGAGTTCAGCGGCTGTCCGAGCAGTTCCTCAACAGCGGAAGGGTCATCAATCAGAGCCACGTAGTCAGGGTGCGACAAGTCCACCTTTTCGAATCCGATGAGCTCCTCACAGATGACGAGGGCACAGTAGCCCTCGACCTCGTCGACTGGCTGACTCTCGACACGACGCAGCTCCCGCCAGTCCTGCTCATAATCGTCCGCCTCGGACCAGGGACAGACAAGACGTGCACCAGGCACCACCTTTCGCTTGCCAGACGCTAGCTCTATCTCGTAATGAACGGATGTTTTGCCCTTGCGGACCTTCCCAAGGATCGCCACACGCTGTGGAACGCCGTAGCGATCGCTCTCCCTGTATGACCAGAATTCACCGATCTCCATGCCCATGCCGATCCTCAGATTTCCACAGCGGCAGTCGCCGCCACTCCGCCGGGGCGCCCATGTGGCTGAGGGGAATGCGCTGAATACTCGGGTAGGTGTTCACAGCACGGGGAATGAGGCTCAGGTCACCCACTCCCCCTTGATCCAAAAGGTGTTGCACCAGTGTGAGCTGACCAAAGGTGCGATCCCCGAACCAGTGCTGGCCCGTCACCGTCTCGCTGGAACCAGCGGGCCGAATTCCTTCAGCTGCCATTCGGACGGCGTCCAGCCGGGGGCACATCCCAGCGCGGGGCATTTTCGGCTTGATGGCGTGCACCTTGTTGAACAGACGCCCTTGATGGGCGCAAGCATTTCGCACGACATTGAGGGACTTCATCCAGGACGACAGCTGCGGCCCCGTCAGGCCAAAGCAGCCAGCCACGGTGGCTTGCACCGCGAGAGGCGACAGGATGAACAGCCACGTGAGAGCGCCCCAATCAAGCACCTCAACTGCTGCCCACACTGGCAGTGTTCCGCCGTACCGTGTCTGATGGTGGGCCACGAAGTCTTCGCGAGAGTCCTGAAGAGCCCTTTCGTACAACCGGAGCCATTTGCGATAGGCGGGGCTGGGCGCGCTGCTGCGCTCCTCACGGGCGACAGGCCCCAAACGCTCTGGAAGTAGGTGCATGAGCGGATCGACGGCGCCCAGAGCGTGGCCCAGCCTGGCTCTCATCATCACCTCGACCTGACAGAGACCGGCGAACGTGGCCTGGCGCAGGTGGACATCGAATTCGTACAGGCTGACTACAGCCTCGAAAGTTGTCCCAGGATAGAAGTCGTCCGCCCGTGCATCCTCGTCAGATTGCCTGAACGGGTACCAGTAGCCGCTCAGCCGGTAGTAGTTGATGTTGGCGAGTGCCTGCTGCGCCGCCTCTGGGGAACCGATGGTCAACCCACGCGATTCCAACAGGGCGAGCTGCTGCTGGTAGGTCTTGAAGGGCTTGGCCGGTGGCATGCAGGTCTTTCGTCGGTGAAAGAGAAGACCGGCCCTGGACCTCGAAGAGGCGGAACCGGTCGTGTTGGCACTCATCATAGTTCAGCGAGAACGCCACGCCAACTCGATGGTGTCATCACCATGGAACCGCCCTGCGGGTGCCGTGCATGACGAGTCACGGTTCCATGGTGATGACACCAGACAAATAGCGTAGTCACCGCCACTTTCAGGATACTGGAAACGATCGTCGGGTCACAATGCCCGGCAATAGTCCTTGAGCAGGGCGGCCATGAGCTTGCGTCGCTCGACGAGGAGGCCCCGTAGCCCCCGGCGGTGACGTCGGCCAGGTTCTCGGGGATCGCGTTCTGACGCATGTTCTCAGCAAGCACGTCGCCTGAGGTGATCCCGTCCAGCCTGAGCCTTCCGTCTGCGATCTGAGGAATCCCTTGGCGTGGTTGAACACCTGGGCAGCCAAGAAGGTCTTGAAGATCGGGTTCTCCGACGAGCTCGTGTTGAGTCGGTCAGGCAGCGCAACCTCCCAGAATGAATCCGTGATTTCGGTCTCCTCGATGTTCTGCAGGAGGGCTGCGGCGCCAACTTCGCCGATGCGGCGGATGTCCTGCTCCCAACGGCTCTCGAAACTCCCCGAGTGGCGTCCAACGAGCATCGACATGACGAACCAGCGACGGACGATGCGCTGCCGATCCCCATGCGTCAGCGAGGAGTCCTCCAGCAAGAGCAGCTACAGGGCATACGCAAAGTTGAGGGTGTTCTTCGCCACGATCATCGACGGGGAGATGAATCCCGTCGACCAAATGATGATTATGAACTGCTTGAAGTTGTACTCGCTGGTGATCCGCAGCAGCACGTCTCGCAACTTCTCAAAGGCCGGGGCGACCAGCGCAGGATCATTGGTGCGAGTCTCGAAGTCGCGGCCAGACAGGTATCCGACGAGTGTCGCAGGTCGTCCGCGCTTGAACCCCGGCCAGGCCGACGACGCGAATGATGTCGCCATAGGCGGGATCGTAGAGATCTTCGGAATCCTTGCGAAGCCACGCGATCTTGGCGAGGTAGCCCGAATCGGCGAAGGCCGGGTCATTGGCGAGGATGTCGTCGTAGATGTGAGGTGCGGTGGCCAGGTGGCAGAAGTAGTCGATGAGCTTGCGAAGCGCTGAGCCCTCGTCACCGAACGAGTCGATCTTGCTCATGGCGAAGTCGGCGCTGCTCAGCGGGACGCCCTTCGAATTGATGCGGATTGATATCTCGGCGACGGTCTCGATGTCGAGGTCGTCAGCCAAGGTGATCACGCCCACCTGCGCGTGCTTCACGGCCTGCAGCCGACTGACATTGCGTTCGATCTGCTCGGGGTCGGCATCGGGGTTGTCCCGGCAGATCTTGCCCACGATTCCGAACAAGGAGGTGCCGTGGATCACCTCGGCGATGTCGCCGATCCACTGTGGCCTCAGTCGAGCCCGGTCGGCCCTGCCTTCAGGTAGTCCCCACCCCACACCAGCCGGCCGCTCTTGATGGCGAGCTCGAGGGCGTGATCAAGAATCGTGACGACCTTGGAAGTACGGCGCTGCAGCCCGAACTTGTGGAGCGTTTCGCTGTAGAGCTCGTCCTTGAGGATTCCGGCGCTCGACTCACCGATCACTCGCATGGCATTGGCCAGCTCGATCGGCGAGATGTGCGCCAGCTCGCGCTCGACCGTCTCGGACGGCCGGAAAGTTCGGTAGGACCCAGGGGTCGTTCCGTCGGGCCAGTAGAAGCCGTCTGGATCGGGCTTGCGCGACGCTGCTTGCAGGATCGCTTTGCTGCGGGCCGCACGCACTGCGCTCAGGCCGAAGGCGCCAGCCACGTGCTTCGCCAACCGCTCTCCATGGATGGGCCCTTCGGCGGCGACCACTTCGTCGATCACAGCAGCGACCTTCCGCCGAGCATGAGCGTGGGGCAGCGCATCGAGGACGTCCACGGATCCTCGGTAGTGCTCTTCCCAGGGGGTGAAGGCTTCGAAGCGGGCGTCACCGGCGGGCGTCGCGACAAGCGGACTCACGCGAGCCTGCCCCGCGATCTTGAGGTCGTCGTTACTCCGATCACCGGCAAAAGGAGCCTGCGCACGAGGCGGTGCCGCCATCGTCTGCAAGGCAGGAACAGCGGGAAGCTCCAACGACTCACTCTTCTCGACGTCGGCCTCCTCGGGAACGATCACGACGTTCTCCTGCACCGCTTCGTAGGGCTGGGCCGTCTCTGCCAGGTCCTTGATGCGCGCCACCACCGTCTCGGAGTCTTGGAGCCATTCCGGCAGCCACACACGGGCCACGGCAGGCCAGTGCATCATGTCGCGCAGTACAACCGTCGGCATCGCATCCCGGTCTCCGACCGTGAGCCGCTGACCCCACCCTTCACCGTCGAGCAGCACGGCCACGAGTGGCCGCTCGGGCTTGTCAGGCTTGGCCACCTGGATGTCGACGCGGAAGTCCGACAGGCCGACGTCGGTGGTCACGACGAGCCCGGTCGCGCACAGGGCGTCGGCCACCTCGTCGCGATGGCGGTCCGTGATGATCCTGCGGTGCCCGCTCTCGCTGAGAACCTCTGCTCCTCGCTGCGCCAGCTCCAGATAGGCCCGCAGGTGCTTGATGCCCAACGAGCTGGTCTCCTGGACTCGGAGGTCCTCCGGGTTGAAGGAGCTGAACAGCACGACCTGTCGCCGTGCTCGCGTGATGGCGACGTTGAGGCGTCTTTCGCCACCAGGCATCGTCAGCGGTCCGAAGTTCAGCGGCAGGATGCCCTTCTCATTGGCGCTGAAGGCAGTGGAGAAGAGCACCACATCGCGTTCGTCGCCCTGGACGTTCTCGAGATTCTTGATGAACAGCCCATTGCCGTTTGTCGAGTCCAGCGCTTCGATGAGTCGGGAATCGTCCGTCTCGCGGATAAGACTCTCGATCAGTGCCCGCTGCGGCTGATTGAAGGTCACCACACCGATGGACGGAACTGTCCCCTCTGGGCTGGCCGCGAACCGACGCCGGATGTCCTCGACGATGGCACGTGCCTCGACCATGTTGGTGCGGCGCAACTTGCTGCTGGAATTGCGGTCGAACTGCCCGTCGACGCGCACGAGGCTGATGCCGTGACCGTTGGTGGTCAACTCGGGCTCAGGCACCAGCGGTGATGGGAAGGAGCCGAGCCTTCCGTCGTAGTAGCGGGAGTTGCTGAAGGCAATGAGGGACTCGTCCTGCGAACGGTAGTGCCAGGTGAGGCTGAGCCTTTCAAGCCTGGCCTGCACGCATTCGGTCAGGATCGACTCCTCGTCGGCGACCAAGCCGGCGATCTCGTCGTCCTCGTCCAGCTGCAGCTGGGATTCGGCAACAGAGGTGGGCGGCATCTGCTTGCTGTCTCCAACGACGACGACCGACTGGCCACGGGCGATGGCCCCGATGGCATCGGCGACGCGGATCTGCGAGGCCTCGTCGAAGACGACGAGGTCGAACATGCCGGCCTGGAGCGGGAAGAAGCGAGCCAGTGAGTCGGGCGAGACGAGGACGCACGGCATGGCCGAGATGATCAGGTCTCCGTGCTTGGCCATCAGTTCGCGGACCTTCAGGCCGCCCCGCTGACGGCTGAGTTCTCGCCGCAGTTCCCCGACCTGGCCGCTGGTGGTCTGCGCTGCGTAGCCACGCCGGTCGGCGGTGCGACGGGCAAGCTCGTTCGTCAGGAACTTCCTGACCTTGCGCGACGCAGCGCCGTGGCGGGCAATCGCCTGCTCATGGGAACGACCGTCGAAGGCCTCGAGACTGGTGCTGCGGAGCCTTTCCGCGATGGAGGCCGCAGCCAGGCCTCGCCGGAAAGCGAGCGTCGCGTCGTCCGCGTGGAGTGTGCCGTCCAGCAGGTCGAGTGCAGGCTGCATCAGGCCCGCCGCCATCAGGGGCGCGATGTGTCCGCGGAGCGCCAGCCATCGCTGCAGGGAACGGCAGTCCGGGTCGTCGGGGTGGCGCCGCAGGCCGGTTTCCATCCACCGGCTGGCAAAGCCCTTGTCCCCACGCCACAGCTGGATGCTGGTCTCTGTCGCGCCGGTCTCTGAGAGGATCGTTTCCCACGCCGTCGCCACCTCGACGAGGGCTGCCTGCTCCCCTTCGGCCAGCGGTCCGTGGTTCTCCAGATGTCGTCGAGCCACCTGGGCCCGCGGATCATCGACGGTCAGGGCCTGTCGGAAGCGCGCAAGGACGGCAATCCTGCGCTGCGCCTCGGTCAGGGCACTCGAATCCAGCGAATTCCAGGGCGGAACGTTCGATCCCATGAGGAGGACTCGGTGGAGCTCCTCGACTTCGACTGCCATCTCCTGGAGGGAAGCGAGTTGGTCAGCGACCTGGCTGACGCGAGAGTGGTCGGTCACGCCCCCGGGGATGTAGGCGCCAATCTCTTGGCCGACGGCGAGCTGACGCTTCTTGCGGCCCCACCAGCCCGACTCATCCGCGGCATGGGCTCGCTGACTCAAGGCTGCAGTGTCAGCGTCCCGCACGATCGGATTGACCTGCGCCCCCGCGGAAGCTAGTGCCTGACGCAGCCGTTTGACGCTGGCATCGAACTGGGCAGCGGTGGCCGGCCAGTCCTTGCTGGCGACGATCTTCTGCACCATCTCGGCAGGCTCGGCAGTGGCAAGGATCGATGCGTGGACCTTCAGGATTGCCGGGGATTCTGCGGAGTCGACCAGATCCCACAGGGTTCCTTCCCGCAACTGGCGCACGGATCGGTCATAGACGGACGTGGCGAGTCCGACGCTGCGCAACGCGGCATCGGTCATGGTCAGTGCAGTGACGAATCCCCAAGGCGTGTTTGGCGACGGGAAGGCCGGTTGGGCCACGTCCGGCAGGGTTCGAAGGCGATGCAGGATGTCTTCGACCGTGGCCGGCGACATCGCCGCCACCGTCTCCGGCGAGATCTCCATCGCGATGCCGCCACCCGCTGCCAGAAGCTCGGTCCGAGCCGAGTACAGGCTCAGATCTGCATTGTTGTGTGCATGGACCTCGGTTGAGTATCGGCGCAGTGTTCCCGTGGCACTCCTGACGATGTCGAGTTCGGTCTGCAGGCCTTGTCGGTCGGAGGCAACCGCCAGGTCAAGGGCCTTCATGATCTGGCGTCGGACTGCCTGCGGGCTGCTGGCGCGGTCGTGCAGGTCGAGGGCGAGTTCTCCCATGCCAACGGCGTCGATCCTGTCTCGAACGACGTTGAGGGCGGCGCGCTTCTCGGCGACGAAGAGCACCTTCTTGCCCTGGGACATGGCAACGGACAGCAGGTTTGCGATGGTCTGTGACTTGCCCGTACCGGGCGGGCCTTCAAGGACGAAGGAACGCCCTTGGAGCGCCGCGCCGATGGCGGTCAGCTGCGACCCGTCAGCTGGAATCGGGCACGACTCTGCGAGCGCTTCGAGGTCGATCGTGTCCCGCTGAACAGGGTCGACGAACTGCTCGGTCGGACTCAGGGCCAGATGGTGCACCAAGGGCTGGCGCAGCGCTTCCTGCCATGACTCGTCCAGGTCCTTCCACAGCCGGAACTTGGCGAACTGGAGGATAGATACCGATGCGCTCTCCTCTACGTGGAAGGGCAGGCCGTGGTCGGCCAACGCCACGCGAAGCGTCTGGAGGGCTGCTGTGAGGTCGATTCCGGCTGAATCTGCCGGAGGGGAGCTGAACTCCGGGCACCGGAAGCCGAAGGACTGGTAGAGCTTCTCGAGCAGGCAGTAGTTCGGGGAGCTCTGCGCGGCGTCGTCGGCCTTGATCTGGTAAAGCGACTGACGTCGCGCCGCTGCGGTCAGCTTCACCGGCACAAGGACCAGCGGTGATCGCAGTTCGCGATCATCGAGCTGCCAGACCAAGGTGCCGAGCGAGAGGTAGAGGTTGTTGGCGCCGGTCTCCTCGGCAATGGTGCGGGCCTTGTGCGCCAGGGCCTGCATCGAGCGGTCATAGCTCTCCGACCGGACATCGGTGTAGAGGCTGGCATTGCTGGCGAGCTTCTGTGCAAGAACCTCGTCGGGAAGGTCCGCTGCCGTCGCGCGTTCTCCCAGACGGACCCTGTGGATGTCGTCGAACTGGTCGGACGACAGCAGGGTCAGGGACTTGCCGGACTGCACACGGTCTTCCAGTTCGCTCAGGGATCCGCTCGGCACCCGGACGGAGACTGCACCACGATTGGAGAAGTTGATCAATCGGTTGCGAAGGCTCAGGTCGAGCAGTGAGTTCTTCCACTGTTGGACCCGAGCGGGAGCCGGGCTGACATCACTGCGACCTGCCGGTGCGGAGGAGGAGACCAGCTGCGGCGTTGCGCTGTGGGCCAGCCCCGCCGGGCGGTACTCGAAGACCTGCACCCCGCCGTCGACCGACCGGACCGCCGGAAGGGGCAAGACCTGGCTGCGCCGGGCCGCGACGACGTCGAGGACCCCCACGAGCCGGTCCGCAGACATTTTCTCGCGGCTGGAGTTGTGAGCAGCACTGAAGGGGGTTGGCTCGCTGCGCAAACACAGCGCCGTCGTCTCCACCGTCCCTAGAACTCCCAGGTCGAAGCGGTTGATCAATTCGCCTGCATCGACGAGGTTTGCTCCGAAGCTCTCCACCTCGTCACGCCAGTAGGCAAGCAAGGCATGGCCCTTGAGAACCCAGATCAAGGGGCGGATCCCTGCCTGTTCCAAGGCTGCGGCCATCGTCACAGCAAGGTCAAGACAGGTGCCCATGCGACCGTCGAGGACGTCCCGGGGCGAGCGAACCTTCTGGCCGGTCTCCGCCCAGCTCGCAGGAGGTTCGCTGTAGGTGATCTGGCGCCCTTGCATCGCCTCGTAGGTGGCGCGCACTATCTCGTCGACACGCTCGGGGCCGGCTTGGTAGCCCTGCAGAGAACCATCCCCCGTGTCAGCCAGCAGGATGCGCGAGACGTCCGCGAGCAACGCCCCCACTTCCGGGGCATTCGGCAATACATGAGCTGCCAAGAGCTCGATGGACAGCCCGGCCGGAACGCTCAGCCAGTGATTGGAGGCCAGAATGGAGACATCGGCTCGCGCTGACGACAGCTGGTTGTTGTCGGAATCAGTGACAGTCACTTCCACCCATCCCGGACGACGCTCTGTCACTTGGCTCATGGCGCTGGGGTCGAGCAGGACCTCCGCTCCGTCAAGGACCACAGTGCTGTGGGCAGCACAGTCGGCGTTGAGCGCACAAGGCCGAGAGAGGGTTCCCTGAGCATCGCGCACGACCACGTCCACCACGACATGTCGGGGTTCGTCCGAGTGGTTCCTAATGGCGAGCTGCTGCAGAACGGGAACACGGCTGTTGGCCATGGCATAGCTCAGGACTGTGTTCACAGCGAGTTCAATAGTGGTCGCGGACATGTCGGTGGAATTCCTCTTCTCACATTGCTTCGCTGCACCCGATGACGCCACGGCCCCGAACCGCGAGCCTGACTCTAACGGCCTTGGGGACACCTCCCCAGTGAAACTCCGCGCAGTTGCCGCGAAGCCCCACCGGGAACGGCCCTTCTGGCAGTGATCCAGTAGTTTCCGGGCCTACAGGACCACTTCCCCGCGGGCCACACGGCCTCGGGCCTTGCCCGACATCCGGTCATCCAGGCCGGCCATGTGGAGAGCTCGGATCCAGGAACCCCACTTGTTCTGCACGACGATGGCAGCGGGCTGACCCCCGCGCCGCACCGCTTCGTACTTTTGCACTGTGACCGCCCCTGGCACGCGGGCCGCGACGTCCTGCAGGGCCTGGATACATTGCTCGGGAGAGACGATCTTGCGTTCGCACTCCGCTGGGATGATTGCCAGCACGTCCTCGGCCCATTCCCATGTCCCGTCACGGTTGGCCGCATATCGCAGCAGCTCCTTGGTCCGCCGCCACATCTCATTCCAAGTGCCCAAGCGATTGCGCAGCGTGGCCAGCGAGGCACGGTCCTTGCCCCGGACCCATGCTTCGTAACCCTGAGCCGTGAAGTGCTCGGCGTCAGAAGTGAAGAACTCGTAGAGCGTTGCCCACAGCGTGGCGTCATCCAGATGCGGTCTGGACCCGCCTCGCGTCGCGATCAAGTGCGATAGGCCGGCCTTCTCCAGCGCGTTGTTCCAGGTTCCGAAGCGGATCGAAACGGTCTGTCTACCGGGAATGCCGCGCCCCGTGGCCCACGCTGTGAAGTCATCCCCGGTGGCGCGGGTCGTCTGGTTCGCCCACTGCCGAAGGGCTTCCAGCAGGTCGGCTTCCGACGTCCGGTGTGAATCTCCAGCAGGACCCAGCTTCTGGTGGAGGCCCCTTCGATTGCCCAGACCTCGCAACACCATGGGAACGTCGCATTCAAGGGCTTCTGCAATCTCGTCAACGTCGAGTTCTGGGAAGCTGAGGGACATGCCGTAGACGCGGCGAGCCAGGTGCCTCTCCCGTCGGGCTGCCTGCTCGGCTCGCTTGATCTTGAGGTCCCGAGCATTGACACCGGCCTGTCCTGTGATCTGGCGGACCCTCTCCCGGCTGAGGTTGTAGAGATCGCCGAGCGCCTGCAAGGTCAGCCCGGCCACCAATCCGCTGATCAGGAGCTTGTCACGCTGTTCCTGTTTGTAGGCGTCGTCCAGTTCCTCGAACCAGTCGAGCCATTCCTCAGCATCCATGACCTCGCTGTCGAGGGTGCCGTTGGTGGCTTCTGCCACTCCGCCCGCAACCTCATCAGCAGCGCGCCGCGGCGCACCATGGGTCACATTTACGTCGTCCTCGAACGTCACGGGATCTCCCAATACTCTGCTCCAGATGTCGGAAGCTCCGACAGCCCTCACGTTAGGGCGACTCACTGACATTTCGTGTTGCTTCGGCGTTGGTCAGGAGCTTGGAATGGGTCGCGTTCAGACAACCGTCAGGAAGGCAGTGCCCGCTTGGATTCCTCAACCGCTAGCCTGAGCGTCAACCCCCACGTGGAAAGAGATCGCTGCCCCCATGACTGTCACCTTCGTCCCAGGTTCGATCGTTGTGGTTCGCGACGAGGAGTGGCTGGTCACCCAGGTGCGTCAGACCAGCGACGGCGCGCTGGTGACGGTGCAGGGGCTCAGCGAGCTGGTGCGCGGCACGACTGCCACCTTCTACGACTCTCTCGACACCATCACACCTCTGGACCCTCGCGACGCAACTCTGGTGGCCGACGATTCCGCGGGCTACCAGAAGGCGCGGCTCTGGCTGGAGTCGACCATTCGCAAGACTCCGTTGGCCCTTACCGATCAGCGACTCACCGTCTCGAAGCAGGCACTGGCAGATCCGCTGGAGTACCAGCACTCAGCGGTGCGCACGGCGTTGAGCCCTGAGTCACTCCGGCCCCGCATCCTGCTGGCGGATGCCGTGGGTCTGGGCAAGACCCTTGAGATCGGCATGATCCTCTCCGAGCTCATCCGTCGGGGTCGTGGGGAGCGCATTCTCATCGTCTGCCCCCGGCACGTGCTGGAGCAGATGCAGAACGAGATGTGGAGCCGATTCGCGATTCCCTTCGTGCGCCTCGACTCGGTGGGGGTGCAGCGCGTCAAGCAGAAGCTGCCGGCCACCCGCAATCCGTTCACCTACTTCAATCGGGTCATCATCTCGATGGACACCTTGAAGCAGGAGCGTTTCGCCAGTGATCTGCGCAAGCACCGCTGGGATGCCGTGGTGATCGACGAATCGCACAATGTCACCAATTCCGCTACCCAGAACAACCGTCTGGCCCGCGTTCTTGCTCCCAATACCGATGCCCTGATCCTGGCTTCGGCCACTCCTCACAACGGCAACAAGTCGTCCTTTGCGGAGCTGGTCCGTCTGTTGGAACCGACAGCGGTCACCCCGGATGGCGACCTGATCACGGATGAGGTGAAGCGCCTGGTTGTTCGGCGTCACCGCAACAGCGACGAGGTGGCCCGTGTGGTGGGGTCCGACTGGGCGGAGCGCAAGCCCCCGCAGCACTTCCTGGTGGAGGCCTCACCCGCCGAGGACGCACTGGCCCAAGAACTCGCGGATGTATGGCTGCATCCCAAAAACGGGACGTCTCCCTATTCGGGCCAGGTCAGCACGCTGTTCCCATGGACCTTGGCGAAGGCCTTCCTGTCATCCCCGGCAGCACTCCGTGCCTCGTTGAGCGAGCGTCTGAAGAAGCTCGACGGGGCGGTGGGCGATGAGGTCCGAACCGAGGCGCAGGCGCTCGCACGCCTGCAGGAGCTCAACGACGCCACGTGGACCAGCTCCAGCAAGTTCGACCGCCTCGCCCAGTATCTGAAGCAGATCGGGGTGAAGAAGAACGGTACCGAG
This sequence comes from Luteococcus struthionis, assembly GCF_048595755.1. GTDB lineage: Bacteria > Actinomycetota > Actinomycetes > Propionibacteriales > Propionibacteriaceae > Luteococcus. Next base: position 1,243,276 of record NZ_CP184360.1, on the reverse strand, counting down.
CGCGCGGTCGTCTTCGCCGAACGTGTGCCCACTCTGCACTATGTACGCGATCGTCTGGTCGACGAGCAGGGCTTCAAGCCGGACCAGGTGGCGATCCTGCATGGCGGCCTCACCGACGTCGAGCAGCAGCAGATCGTCGACAGCTTCAAGCAGACCACGTCGCCCATTCGAGTGCTTGTCACCGGTGACGTCGCCTCGGAAGGCGTGAACCTGCACAAGCAGTGCCATGAGCTGGTGCACTACGACATTCCGTGGAGCCTGATTCGTATCGAGCAGCGCAATGGCCGCATCGATCGCTACGGCCAGAAGCACTCGCCGCAAATCACCTCGTTGCTGCTGAGTCCCTCGGCCGAGGACTTCTCGGGCGACATTCGGGTGCTCCACCGCCTGCTCGAGAAGGAGGATGAGGCGCATACCGCCTTGGGCGATGCTGCCTCCCTGATGGGCGAGTACTCAGTGGAACGCGAGGAAGAAGCGATCAAGCGCGTGCTCGCGGGCCGGCGTGATCTGGACAAGACCGTCAAGAGCGTCGCGACGGTGACACGGCCCGAGGTTGATCCCTTGGCAGCGTTGTTCGCCCAGCTCGGCCAGGCCACTCCCCCGGCAGCCCCAACTCATGAAGACGATGCCTCCACCGGTCTCTACCCGTCGAGTGTCGACTTCCTGCGCGAGGCGCTGATTGCGGCCTATGCCACGCCGGAGGCGGCACCCAGCAAGGACGGCATGGCTGGTGGCGTCCGCTGGGAGGAGATGCCCGACGAGCGACTGGTTGCCTTCGAGCCGCCGGCTGACCTGAAACATCGGCTGGAGGTGCTGCCACAGAGCTACTTGGCAGACCGCAAGGTGTTGGACCGGTTGCTGCTGGCCACCAGCAAGCAGAAGGGCAAGCAGCTCCTGGAGGCGGCCCTGAGCGACACATCGGATTCCTCATGGCCGGAAGCGCTCTACTTGGGTCCGCAGCATCCAGTGCTGGACTGGGCTGCCGATCGCGCACTGGCAAACCTGGCCCGCAACCAGGTCTTCGTGGTGCGCGGCGCTGTCTCGGATCCCACGCTGCTGTTGGTGGGCACCCTGACCAATCGTCGCGGTCAGACCGTCGCAGCATCATGGGTTTCGGTGGAGTTCCCGAACCCGGCCAACCCGTCCTTCGCGATGGCCGAGGTGGTTGAGTCTCCGGCCCTGCTCTTCGAGCGGGTGGGCTTTGGCCCCCAGATGGTCAACCCCGGAGCCTGCGCCACCCTTGAGTCCTTCGCAGCGCTGGTACCGCATGGTGTGGAGGCTGCGAACAACCAGATGAGTGTCCAGATGGAGGCTGCCGAGCAGGGGGCACGGGAACGGATCAGGGCCTGGAGCGAACGCACCCATCAGTGGCAGCAGCAGGCCAATGAGCTGGCACAGCGCCTCGACCTGAAGGAACGCTGCCTCTCGGTGAGCCAGGAAGAGGCGTTGATTGCAGAGATGGCGCCGACCCAGCGGCTGGTGCGGCCGCTGCTGCTCGTGCTGCCCCATGACCATGCCGTTGACGTTGAGGAGAACCGCTAACCATGCCGATCAGTGACGCGTTCATCGTCGGTGAGGACTTCCTCAGCGAGCACTACTTCAGCTCCGATGCCAACAACGAGTCCTTCCGCGGGCGAATCCTGGAGCGCCGCAAGGCGTGGGACCAGGCCGAGCATGAGACCTCCCGAGACCGGTTCACTGCCGCTCGCGGTGAGTTGGCGGTGGCCATCGCGCGGCTCTATTCCGATGTGGATGTCGCGTCGGAGGCCCGGGCCAGTGCCGACCGCGACGCGGTCGCCGCGGTGCATGACCGCTTGCTCACCGTGTTCGGCTATCGCTCGGGCGAGTTCTCGACCCGCACCGAAGGCCCCATCACGTGGTTCAACACCCCCGGCGTCACCACCGATGCCCCCTTGGCCATCGTGCAGGCGCTGCCCGCCGTCACAGTGGACGACGTCTTCGCCAAGGCCGAGGAACACCCCCTGCGACTGCTGGAGCCGTGGCAACTGGATGAGAAGACCACCGAGACTTTGGCCACCCGAGCCATCTCACGCGTCTTCCTGGCCGACGACGCTCCGCAGTTCATCCTGCTGCTGGCGGGACGGTTCGCGCTGCTGACGGAGCAGGCCCGGTGGGCCGAGGGCCGTTACCTGGCGATCGACCTGCAGGCCGTGTGCGACCGAAATGACCGTCGTCAGGCCGGTGAGCTGGAACGGATGCTCACCTGTCTGGATGCCGATTCACTGGCTCCCGATGCCGATGGGCAGGTGTGGTGGTCGCAGACTCTGGAACAGTCGGTGAAGCACACCGTCGGCGTGAGCAAGGATCTGCGTGAAGGAGTGCGGCGCAGCATCGAGATCATCGCCAACGAGGTGGTGGCTCGACGCCGGCAGAAGGGCCTGCCGCCACTGCCCGCCAACCAGGCCCAAACCTTGGCTCGCCAGTCACTGCGTTTCCTGTACCGGATCTTGTTCCTGCTGTACGCGGAGGCCTCACCCGAGCTGGGCGTGCTGCCCACGGGTGCACCGGAGTACGACGCGGGGTACAGCCTTGACCGTTTGCGGGAGCTCACCCTCACCACGTTGTCGGGGCCGAAGGCTGAGCAGGGCACGCACTTCTACGAGTCACTGGACGTGCTCTTCCGGCTGGTCGACCAAGGACATGACCCAGCCAGTGCCCCCGCAACCGCCAGCTCCGAGGACGACCAGGCGCTGGTCTTCCACTCACTCCGCGCAGACCTGTTTCGGCCGGAGGCCATCGCGCTGATCTCCGAGACCGGGCTGGGCAACAAGGCCCTGCAGGCCGTTTTGCAGCGGCTGCTGCTGAGCAAGGAGCAGAAGGGCCGAGACCGGGGCTTCATCAGCTACGTGGAGCTGGGCATCAACCAGTTGGGCGCCGTCTACGAGGGCCTGATGAGTTACACCGGCTTCTTCGCCACCGAAGACCTCTACGAGGTGGCTCGTGGTGGCAACCCGGAGAAGGGTTCCTGGGTGGTGCCGGTAGGTCGCGCCCAGGGTATTGCGGCGAGCGACTTCGTGACGCGCAAGGATCCTGTTACCGGTGAGGACCGCCCGGTGATTCATGAGCGGGGCCAGTTCGTCTACCGTCTCTCTGGCCGTGCCCGTCAGCAGTCGGCGTCGTACTACACGCCGGAAGTGTTGACGAAGTTCACCGTGGGGCAGGCGCTGGAGGAGCTGTTCGACCAGGACGGCGAGACCACCCCGGCCGAGGACATCCTGAGCATGAGCATCTGTGAGCCCGCCCTGGGTTCGGGCGCCTTCGCCATTGAGGCGACGCGTCAGATGGCCGAGGAGTACCTGCGCCGCCGTCAGGAGGAGTTGGGCGAGCGAATTGCGCCGGAGAACTACCCTACTGAGCTGCAGCGGGCCAAGGCCTACATCGCGCTGCACAATGTCTATGGCGTTGACCTGAATGCGACGGCGGTGGAGTTCGCCGAGATCACGCTGTGGTTGGACACGATGGCTGCCGGCTTGCAGGCGCCATGGTTCGGCCTGCACCTGCGGCGCGGCAACTCGCTGATCGGTGCCCGCCGTGAGCTGTACACGGCCGATGACGTGAAGACGAAGGCGTGGTTGGGCAAACAGGGTGAAAGTCTGCCGCTGATGGACCTGGCAGAACGCATCCGGAGCAACAGCACCGAACCGACGGCAGCCCATGGGCGCATTCACCACTTCCTCCTTCCTGCGGATGGTTGGGGCGCGACAGCCGATTCCAAGGAGGCAAAGGCGCTCGTACCTGAGCGGGTTGCCTCGGTGAAGACTTGGCGCAAGGGGCTGAAGACCAAGCCGACCGCAGCGCAGGTCAAGACGCTGCAGGCCATTGCGGTGCAGGTAGAGGAGCTGTGGACGATGGCGCTTCGGCGCCTGATGGTGGCGGAGCAGCAGTCTCGCCGTGCCATCCCGGTCTGGGGCCATGAATCCGAAGCAAACGCCGGCGTGGTCACCCGGGAACAGATCGAGGAATCGCTGGCGGACCCCAGCGGCGCCTTCCAGCGGCTGAAGCGCGTGATGGACGCGTGGTGTGCCCTGTGGTTCTGGCCGCTGACGGGCGATGAGGTGACCCCGCCGAGCTGGGCCGCCTGGATCAGCGCCTGCGAGATGATCCTGGGCGCCGCGGTCACCGAGAAGGCGAGCAAGAAGCGATACTCCACCGACGAGGTGATGAGCCCCGCCGATGAGTGGGAGTATCTGGCCGAGCAGGAGTCATTCACTCTGGCCGGCGCCAACGCCAAGTCGATCGACGCGACGTTGGACCTGCACCCATGGCTGCGGGTGTGTGAACGGGTTGCTGAGGAGCAGGGCTTCTTCCACTGGCCACTGCACTTCGCGCCCGTCTTCGGTCGTGGTGGCTTCGACCTACAGGTCGGGAATCCTCCGTGGGTTCGACCTGACAGCGACGTGGACGCGCTGCTGGCCGAGGGGGACCCGTGGTGGCAGCTCACAGACAAGCCCTCAGAAACAGAAAAGCGATCCCATCGAGAGGCCACTCTCTCGTTGCCGAGACTGCCTGACTCGGTGGCAGCTGCGGACAGCGAAATCGTGGCAGTGCGGTCCTTTGTGGGCTCCGCGACAAACTACCCCGAACTGGATGGTCTCCGCCCCGATCTCTACCGCTGTTTCATGGCCTCATCATGGAACCATCAGTCCAGGCGAGGGATGATCGGTCTGCTCCACCCGGAGTCCCACTTCACCGAAGAGAAGGCAGGGATGCTTCGCGCTGCTACGTATCCACGACTGCGTCGCCATTGGCAGTTTGGTAACGACCTGAAGCTGTTCGATGAGGTTCACAATTTGGTGACCTATGGAACCAATATATACGGCCTCAAGCGTTCTGCGATCAGTTTCATGCAGGCGAGTAACCTCTATCAACCTGAGACAGTCGTTGGTTCATTACGACACAATGGCGAAGGTCCGCCCCCCGGCTTCAAGCACGAGGGGCATTGGGACCAGCGGCCACACGCCCAGCGCATCGAGCGAGTCACAGCAGTGGTACTGGCAACATGGCGTGACATCCTCGACCCAGATCTTCAACAGCCGCTCGCCACACGGATGCTCTACACGGTGAACCGTGAGGTGGCCGCGGCCTTGGTCGCCCTGTCGGATGGGCCTCGCCTCGGCCAGCTGGGCCTGCAATTCTCGGCTGGTTGGAACGAGACCACAGACCGCGCGAACGGATCCTTCGAACAGCACTGGGGAATGCCCGGCTCATGGAGCGATGTCATCCTCCAGGGCCCCCATCTCTTCGTCGGAACCCCGATCTACAAGACGCCCAGAGCATCAATGAAGTCCAACAAGGACTGGGCCGAGACCGACTTCGAGACCTTGGCTCCGGACGCGATTCCCGTCACGGCCTACAAGCCCGCCGGCGACCGGGCAAAGTACGACCGCGACTACACCCACTGGGACGGGGTCCCCGCCCGCGGCTCCTATCGCCTCGCGTGGCGGGCCATGGCCGCCAACACGGGCGAACGCACATTGATCTCTGCCCTCATCCCACCGGGCGCCGCCCATCCGAACGGCGTTTTCTGTGTGGGTGGCGCTTCCGTACACACCTTAGTCAGCACCGCAGGATTCACCAGCAGCCTCTTGCTTGACTTCTCTGTGCGGGCTGCACCCAAGAGCGGCATCTACCAAGGCGTCTTCAATCGACTTGCCGCCCCTGACGCCCAGCATCCTCTCAACTACGCGCTGCGTCTGCGCACTCTGCGTCTCAACTGCGTTACCGACGCGTACGCCGACCTCTGGAGCGAGGTCTACGACCCCTCGTTCCAGACGGATTTCTGGACCTCGTCGGACCATGTCTTCACCAAGCTGGGCGCCGTCGGCGAGGAATGGACTGCCGCGACCCCACTCCGGCGTGCCGCCGACCGCCGTCAGGCCTTGGTGGAGATCGATGCCCTAGTTGCATTGATGTTGGGCGTCACGGCCGACCAGCTCTGCACCGTCTACCGCACTCAGTTCGCCGTCCTCTATGGCTACGACCACGACAAGTACACCTTCGACGCGAACGGTCGCATCGTCCCCAACCCCGTTCTGGTGACCTGGCGCAAGAAGGGTGACCGAATCACCGAGGAGGAGCGCACCCACACCAACGAGGCGGGCAACACCTACGTGTACGAGCTCCCCTTCCGAACCTACGACCGCGAGCATGACATGCGCGTCGCCTACGCCGAGTTCGAGCGCCGCCTTGCGGTGATGAATGGGAGTGAGAGTTGAGCACCCCGGACCTGAATGAATCCTTGGTGGTTGGCGTCGCTTCTAGCGCACTCTTCGACCTTTCCGAGAGCGATCGCGTTTTCCGCGAGCAAGGGGTCGTCAAATACGAAGAGTTCCAAGCGGAGAACCAGCACCATCCCTTGGAGCCCGGCATCGCGTTTCCCTTCATCCAACGCCTCCTAGGGCTGAACGCACTCCAGGAGAACCTCGTCGAAGTGATCGTCATGTCACGCAACAGCCCAGCTTCTGGGCTGAGGGTGATGGACTCGATCAAGCACCACGATCTTCCAATCTCTCGAGCGATCTTCCGTCGTGGCCTCGGCGCGGAAGACTTCATGTCAGCCTTCAACATGTCCCTCTTCCTGTCGGCCAACGAAGCCGATGTCCGCCATGCCATCGAAGCGGGGCAACCCGCCGGCCAAGTGATGACGAGCAGCCCTCTGCTGGATCACGAGGGTGAGTCCCTGCGCATCGCGTTCGACTTCGATGGTGTCTTGGCAGATGACTCCGCCGAGCAGGTGTACCAATCCGAAGGGATGGAGGAGTACCAGCGCCACGAGGCATCCCGAGCCGAGATTCCGCTCACTCCGGGTCCCCTGTACAAGTTCCTGCAGGCCGTGAACAAGATCCAGACGGCGGAAGACAAGGCCGTTGAACAGGACCGGGACTACAAGCGCAGGCTGCGCGTGAGCCTTGTCACCGCCCGTAACGCGCCCGCCCACGAACGCGCAATTCGCAGCCTGATGAGCTGGGGGCTCCAAGTTGATGATGCCTTCTTCCTGGGAGGGCTACCAAAGTCGACGGTGCTCAACGTCCTCAAACCCCACATCTTCTTCGACGACCAGCAGCGCCACTTCGAGGGGGTTTCCGCACCAGCGGTCTACGTCCCGTTCGGAGAACTCAACAAGACAGCACCGAGCGCCGCATCGACGGCAGCTGCCGACTCAGAGCAGGAGGACTGACATGCAAGGTTCGCTCCAACCCTTGGTCCAGATGTTCAGCGGGGACGACACCTGCCTCGTCATCCCTGTGTACCAGCGCAACTACGACTGGAACATCGACAACTGCCGCCAGCTCTTCGACGATCTCGTCATGGTGGTCCGCAAGGACAAGCCCAACCACTTCTTCGGTTCCATCGTGTACAAGGTGGAGGGCGCCATTGGTGAATCCACCATCATCGACGGGCAGCAGCGCCTCACCACCGTCAACTTGCTCTTCCTGGCACTGCATCACGCCCTCGCCACCGGCTTGGTCGAGCCAGATGATCGTCTGAGGCGACGCATCGAGGACGGATTCTTGCGTTCGGAGTTCGCCGCCAGCGGCTACAAGCTCAAGCTCAAGCCGGTGAAGGCAGATGCAGCCGCCTACGAGAAGCTGTTCGACAGCGCTGCGAACCACGACGAGAACTCCAATGTCACCGCGAACTTCAACTACTTGGTGAAGCGCATCCAGGCCTCGGAGATCAGCCCACAGGGCCTCTTCGAGGCAGCCCGCAAGCTGCAGGTGATGCGCCTTCAGCTGGACGATGCAGACGATGCCCAACTCATCTTCGAGAGCCTGAACTCCACCGGCCGCGGACTCACTGAAGCCGACCTGATCCGCAACTTCGTCCTGATGGGGCTCCCCCGAAAGGAGCAGGACCGCCTCTACGAGGACTGCTGGAACCGCATGGAGGTGGCCGTCAACTTCGAAACCTCCGACTTCATTCGGCACTACCTCACCGCGGTTCTGGGCCGAACGCCCCGCAAGGACGACCTGTACCCAGAGTTCAAGAGTCACGTGCTGCAGAGCGAACGTCCGATTGCTGACGTCCTCGCCGACATGCGCGACTTCGCCTACCACTACCGAGACCTGCGCAATGCCACAACCGGAGATGTTCACGTCGACCGACTGCTGCGCCGCTACAACCTGGTCGATCGGCAGGTCACCTATCCCTTCCTGATGCTCATCATGCGTGACTACCGTGCCGGGGACATCACCGGGGAGAGCTTCCTCTCGATCCTCACCACAGTCGACAGTTACCTGACGCGCCGCTGGGTCTGTGGCTATCCCACCAATGCCCTGAACAAGATCTTCGCCCTGCTTCACCGTGAAACCGCCAAGCACGTCACTGCCGACGCGTCCTTCGTGGACGTCTTCGCCTACATGGTCACCAAGCGCGGCGGCACCGGAACCTTCCCCAGCGACTCAGAGTTCGCTGAATCCCTGGCCAGCAAGGACATGTACCACATTGCGGGGCAGCAGCGGAACTACTTCTGGGAGTCCGTCGAGAATGGGACGTCCAAGGATGTCCGAGACATCGCGAATCGCCTGGCACTGGGCGAGATCAGCATCGAACATGTGATGCCCCAGACGCTTACCCCAGCGTGGCAGGACGAACTCGGGCCACATGCGGAAGAGATCCACGAGCACTGGCTCCACCGGCTGGGCAACCTCACCGTCACCGGGTACAACTCCGAGTACTCGAATCGATCCTTCCAGGCCAAGCGGGAAGCGGAAGAAGGATTCGCCCACTCCCCTTACCGGGTGAACAAGCAGATCGCCAACGCCGAGCGGTGGGGGCTCGGGCAGATGGAAGCCCGAACTCAGGAACTCGTCGAGATTGCTTCGCGGATCTGGACCACCCCCACCAACTCCTTCAGTCCGCCCGCCAATTCCTCCGATGCAGTCCCTCTCGGCGAGGACGAGGATTTCAAGGGACGAGTCATCAAGGCGTGGGAGTTCCAAGGCGTGGTGCACCCGGTGTCCAGCTGGAAGCAGGCGCTGCTCGAGCTGGTGCGGCACCTGCACGACGAGGATGCAGTGGCCTTCCGTCAAGGGGCACGGCACACCGGCGGAGGCATCCGTTACGACCATCCAGACGCGGGCTACGAGTATCTCTACACAGAGGCTCTCCCGGGAATGCTCGTCTACTGCCAAAGCAGCACGCCTTCGAAGGTCGGCATCATGCGCAACCTCTTCCACGGCATGGGGCTGGAGACCGACGACCTCCTCTTCCACCTGTACCCGCTAGAGGAAGACACGACGACCGATGAGTGAGCTGCTCCCCACCCGTCAGGCCGGAGTCCTCCAGACCGCACTGCTCGACTACCTCACCACCACCTTCGCGCTGGCCGATGGTGATGCTCGCAGTGCCCTGAACGACTTCTTGCAGCACCAGACCGACGGCATCTTCAAGGGCCCGTATGTGCGCACGCGCCTGCCCTTCGCCCCGGCAGCCGACGGGTGGGAGCAGGCACTCGACATCATCAACACGCCCTTCCCGCCGTACGGCCACCAGGCCGCAGCGTGGAGCCGCCTGTCGAGCCGCGATCGACGGCCCCAGCCCACACTGGTGACCACCGGAACCGGCTCCGGCAAGACCGAGTGCTTCCTGGTGCCGATCCTCGACCACGTGCTGCGCGCCCGCCGCAGCGGCACGGCGGGCGGCACGAAGGCGCTGATCCTGTACCCGATGAATGCGCTCGCCAACGACCAGGCACAGCGCCTCACCGCGATGCTCACCGAACAGCCGTCGGATGGTTCGAGCAACCCGTACGCCGGGATCACCGCCGCCCTGTACACCGGCGAGGACGGGCCCAAGCGCACCACAGTGAGCGCCGACGGCCTGATCACCAGCCGCGACATCATCCGCAGCCAAGCACCGGACATCATCCTCACGAACTACAAGATGCTCGACCACCTGTTGCTGCGCGCCGACGATGCCCGCCTCTGGCAGCAGAGTGCAGAGAGCCTGCAATACGTCGTCCTCGACGAATTCCACACCTATGACGGCGCCCAGGGCACAGACGTCGCCATGTTGCTGCGCCGCCTTGGCCTCACTCTCAAGAGCCACTGGCAGCCGGGCAGCCACACCGACGAGGACCTGGCCCGCCCACTTGGCTTCATCACCCCCGTTGGCACATCCGCCACGCTGGGCGATGGCAGCGACTCGTCGGAGATGGTCAGCTTTGCCAGCGAGATCTTCGGCGAAGACTTCGACGAATCCTGCGTCATCACGGAATCACGAGTCAGCCTGGACGACTGGTTCGCCGACGCCGCCGCGCCAGCGGACTGCGAGCCCACCACTCCCACACTCGACCTGCTCTCCGAACTCGTCACACGGTTGGAAGACCAGACCAACGGCGCCACCATCTGCCAGACGTTGATCAGCGAACTGTTCACGCCACGCACCACCGACAACGCAGGCTCACCCCGCACAGTCCCTGTAGCCGTCACTGCGGCCGGGCAGCTGGCGCAGTTCAAGGCACTGCCGATGGTGCGCGAACTGATCAAGCACACCGAGCGAGCCACCAACCTCGATGACATCGCCGACAGTCTCCTGCCCCCCGCCACCGACGAAGCCAGCCGGGAGAAGGGCATAGCCTTCATCACCCAGCTGATCGCGGCCCTCAGCCACCTGCGCGCCAGGCTTGGACGCGGAGTTGCGAGTGTGGAGACCCACCTGTGGGTGCGTGAACTCAGCCGGATCGACCGCGTTGCCTCCAGCGCCGTGAACTACCAGTGGAGCGACGACGGCGCCCTGGTACCACTGGCCACCGACGAGGCGACGGCCGGGAGCGCCGACACCGCCTTCCCCGCCATCTACTGCCGGCACTGTGGCCGCTCCGGGTGGGGCATCGAATTGGCCACCACGGGCACCGGCCTGTCGGCCTCGGACAAGAACATCCGCGCCAACCACCTGACCAAGACCGGCCAGTTCCGCGCTCTCATCAGTGCCCCCACCGAAGCCGCCCGCGCCGCCACCGGCGAATCGGTTGAGGGCCTGCGTTGGCTGTCGCTGAACCAGCGGGAGATCACAGCCAACCTTCCCGATCAAGACGACGCCGAATACCGCCACGGCCGTCTGCTGCCGGTCCTGATGCACTCCGGGCGCGACGCCTCAGACGACTCCCGCAATGACACCTGCCCCAGCTGCCAGCAGCGCGACGGCATCCGCTTCCTGGGCTCGGCCATCGCCACCCTCCTCTCGGTGAGCCTCTCGTCGCTGTTCGGATCTGGCGAACTGGACGCGTCCGAGAAGAAGGCCTTGGTCTTCACCGACAGCGTGCAGGACGCCGCCCATCGCGCCGGCTTCGTCGCGGCCCGTTCACACACCCTCACCATGCGCTCCGTGATGCGCGACGCCTTCACCGACCACCCCGACGAGCTGAACCTCGACGAGCTCGCCGACGGCATCCTGAGTCGCGCTGGCGACGATGCCTTCCGCCGCTACCGGCTACTGCCCAATGAGTTCGTCAGTGACCCCAAGATGGCGGAGTTCTGGCAGGCCCAGCGTCAGGCCTCGGTGAGCCGCGCCGTCCGCAACAAGGTGAAGCGGCGTCTGCTGTTCGACCTCACCCTGGAATTCGGTCTCAACTCACGCGTGGGCCGCACGCTGGAACAGACCGGTTCCCTCAGCGTCCACGTCGATGCCGGAACCCCCGCGATGATGGCCACCACTGCACGACGAGTGGTCAATGGCGACGACCAGCAGGAGCTCGACGAGCACCTGGCGGAACTCCCCGACGAAGTCCTCACCCAGTGGGTGCGAGGTGTGCTGGAACACATGCGCATCCAGGGATCCATTGAGCATCGCTGGTTCGAGAAGTACATCCAGAAGGACGGGGAGCGCTGGGCCATCTGGGGAGGCCGCCCCAAGAATGAAGGAATGCCCGCCTTCCCCAAGGGCCGCTCCGCCCCCGCCTTCCCCCGTGTGGGCGGGGAACGAGTGGGCAAGGATCCGCTGCTCGACACCGTGACTGATTCCCAGGCCTGGTACGCCCGATGGACGGGTCGCTGCCTGGGCGTGCCTCCGCAGCACGGTGCACGGCTGGTGCGCGCGCTGTTGGACCGCCTTGGCCGCGACTTCGTGTTGCGAGCCACCCGTACCGAGCGCGGCGCCGTGGTCTATGCCATCGACCCCACCCGAGTACTGATCACTCCCACCAGCGACGACGACCTGACCGCCGCACGTCACCAACTGCAGTGCGACCTGTGCCACGGCCAGTTCACCGCCTCGCTGGCGGCGGTCCAGCAGCTGGACGGCGCACCCTGCCTCTACGCACGCTGCACTGGGCGTCTTTCGCCCTCGGCCATGGACGCCACGAACTTCTACCGGCGCCTGTACACCAGCAGCGACATGCGACGGATTGTCGCCCGCGAACACACCTCGTTGCTCGATGCGAAGACCCGGCTGGAATACGAGGACGGTTTCAAGGCAAGCCAGAGCGACCCGAACAGTCCCAACACCTTGGTGGCCACCCCCACCCTGGAGATGGGCATCGACATCGGCGACCTGTCCGCGGTCTTCCTCGCATCGCTGCCCCGCACCGTTGCTTCCTACCTGCAGCGCATCGGCCGCGCCGGACGTCAGACCGGCAATGCGCTGAACCTGGCCTATGTCACCGGACGTGGCGAATTCCTTCCGCGCTTGGGAGATCCGTCGTCCCTGATCAACGGAGCCGTCCGGCCGCCGTCCATCTACCTGAGTGCCGAAGAGATCCTGCAGCGGCAGTATCTGGCCCACTTGGTGGACCGCTTCGCTCGGGACGAGGTGGACGCTCACCATCCGCGCAGTGCCCGCGCCGCCATGGAGAGTGCGGCGACTGGCACCTTCCTTGGTGATCTGATCGACTTGGCCGAAGGCTCGGCCGACGAACTCTGGGCGAGCTTCACCCGCGCCTTCGGGGCCCACCTCCGCGCTGATTCCCGGGAAAGTCTGCGGCTGTGGACCCTGCCCCAAGAAGGACCACACACCAGTCCCTTGGCGCTGGCAGTCCATCAGGCGTCCGACCGGTGGCGCAGCAGCAAAGAGCTTCTGGAACACCGTGTGATGACCATCCAGAACTCGATCCCGGCCTTGCAGCAGGCTGCTGAAGTGGCTGCCGCCTCGGAGGACGACAAGCGTTCGCTGCAGACGGCCTATGCCGCACTGAAACTCACGCGGGCCCGGATCAAGGACCTCACCGGCAAGTACTGGATCTCCGTGCTGGAGGAGTTCGGGCTGCTGCCCAACTACACCCTGCTCGGCGACGCAGCCACCCTGGACGTGGAGGTGAGCTGGTTCGACCCCGAAGAGGGCAAGTACATGGCCGAGCCCTACGACATTCAACGGCCCTCTGCCCAGGCCCTGCGGGAGTTCGCGCCCGGAGCCACCTTCTACGCCAAGGGCTGGGAGATCGAGATCGACGCCGTCGACCTGGGCACCGAGGCCGACGGCATTCGTCCATGGGCCTTCTGCCCTGCCTGCGGCCATGCGCAGGACCTCGCCGAGACCGGTCGGGAGCGCGTGGCGCCCGCCTGCCCACGGTGCGGAGACCAGGGCATGCGCGACATGGGCCAACGGCTCGACGTCGTGGAACTCACCCGCGCCTCGGCCGCCATTCGCCGCGACGAGTCGCGCATCGACGACCGCACCGACGACCGCAAGCGCACCCGGTTCACCATCGTCACCGCCGCCGACATTGACCAGGCAGAGGTCAAGAACGCCTGGTTCGTCGACGGCTACGACTTCGGCGCCCAGTACCTGACCCGTCTGACCATCAAGTGGCTCAATGTGGGCCGTCGCAGCACCATGGCCACACCGCGCAAGATCGCGGGTGATGACGTGGCGTCCAGCTTGTTCCGAGTGTGTGAAGGCTGCGGTCACATCGACAACTCCGCCCGGGCAAATTCCATGGATGAGCATCGCCCATGGTGCCGCTTCCGGCGCGACCCGGACGAGCATGTGCGCAGCATCGCCCTGTCCCGGACGCTCACCACGCAGGGCGTCGTCATTCCATTGCCGTGGACCGTCACGACCGGTGACAGCTTTGCGCTGCCCAGCCTGCAGGCCGCCCTGCTGCTCGGTCTGCGGGACCAGTTCGGTGGTTCCCCAGACCACATCGGAGTTGCCGTGGTCAATGCTCCGGGCAGTGACGGCGGCACCCGCCCGGCCCTGCTGCTTCACGACACCGTGCCCGGTGGCACCGGCTATCTGGCGGAGCTCGGCGGCCCCGAGAATCTCTGGGATCTCCTGCTGCGGGCCTATCGCACCGTGCGCGACTGCGAGTGCCAGCATGAGCAGCGTCTGGCCTGCCACCGGTGCCTGCTTCCGCTGGCTGCGCCCCAGGACGTCGACCGGGTTTCTCGGGGCACCGCGGAGCGACACCTGCGAGCGATTCTGGGCAGCGGAGTCACAGGGGACGACGAGCCCGACGACATGGACTGGAAGATCACCCACGAACTCAGCGCCGGACAGAGCCACGAGTCACACCTGGAACTACGTTTCCGCGAGGCCTTCACCCGCATGGCCACCGGCATCGGTGCCACCGTCACGGAGCGACCGGCCGACTGGGGCAATGTGATCGAGCTGCGGCTGGGCAATGCCCAGTGGAAGCTGGAACCCCAGGTGCCCTTGGCAGGATGCCGACCCGACTTCGTACTCACCGCGAACCGGCCTGTACCCCGCATTGCCATCTTCACCGACGGCTTCGCCTTCCACGCCACTCCCGCGCACAACCGCATCGCCGACGACGCCGAGAAGCGTCACCTCTTACGCCTTGCAGGTCACGAGGTGCTCGCAGTCACGTCACACGACCTCGACGCCTTCTCGGCCAACCAACCCCCGGAGCTCTCATGGTTCAGCACCCAGCTCCTGCCAGGCCTGACCCAGCTGTTCGGCTTCAACCAGACCGTCCCCCAGGCCGTACAGCAGGGGCCGATGGCAATGCTCGCCGCATGGATCCAGATGCCCGACCCCGACGCCTGGCGCCGCTTCGCCCGCGCACTGCCAGCCTTCATTCCCCAGCACACCACTCCCTCCGTCCCCGAGCGCGGCAGCCTCAGTGAAGTGGCCAACGCCCTACTGACCCAGGGTGCGGACGGTCAGGTCGACGGCCAGAGGCTGTCGTGGTGGTGGCGACAGGGTCCTGTGGGAGTGCTTGCCAGACGCCGACCCGACTCCCCCACGCACATGGACATCGCCGTCGCCCTTGATGATCGACAAGAGACACTGTTCGAACATGATTTCCGCGACGCTTGGCGCACCTGGCTGCAGCTGTCCAATGCCCTCATGTTCCGACCGATCGATCTCGAGACCACCATCGTGGCCACCAGCGCTGCAGGAGCACAGGCCAGCGTCTCCAGCGCGCCCCGACGACTCGACATCAGTGACGCGTGGCGAACGGTCCTGGAAGCGGACTTCGAACCCGCGGTGGAGGATCTCGCAGAAGAACTGTCCAAGCTGGGCGTCACTGCACCGGCACTGGTGGGTGAAGAAGTGGGAGAGCAGTTCATCCCCGTCGACTTTGCCTGGCCAGACCGGCACATCGCCGTCACGCTCACGTACGACGAACGTGACGCCGAGGACCTGGCAGCTGAGGGGTGGCGTCTGGTGGAACCGACAGCCACCGCGATTCAAGCCGCTCTGGAAGGGAGCAACAGATGAGCATCAACCTGATCATGTCCAAGCAGGGCAACAAGCTGGACGGCTCCATCAAGCAGAAGGCCTTCACCTTCCTCGAGAAGCTCAGCACCGACGACACCACGCCGGGGCTGCACATCGAACCGATCAACAATTCCTCCGACCCGCGCGTACGAACCGGACGAGTCGACCAGCAGTACCGAGCGGTCCTCTTCCGGCTGACCAGTGACGACAGCATCACCTACGTGGTGCACGGCATCTGGAACCATGACGAAGCCATCAACATCGCGCAACGTGCGGTGCTCACGGTCAACCCGATCAACGGCATGCCGGAAATCCGTGACGTCGAGGTGGAGCGTGCCAAGGCGGGGCTTGCGCCCCAGGTCACAGTTCTGGAAGTCACTGCTCCCGAGTCGGCCCCCCAGGAGCCTGCCGCCCACCCGGATCCCGCCCCGAAGCCGGCGCCCGCTGGCTCGGCGCAGGCCTTCCGGATCCGGGCAACGGAATCCGAGCTGGCCAGCGTGCTGGGCCTGCCCGAGGGTCTCGCCGCCCGCGCTGTGACGGCCAGCTCGGAGGAAGAGCTACTGGCTCTGCCCACGAACGGTCATGAGTGGCAGGGCCTGGCGCTGGTCGGGCTCGCCTCGGGCATGGACGTCCACGAGATCCTCGAGGATCTTGGCCTCGAGTCCAGCAGCAAGCCCGAGCGCATCGAGACGCTGACCGACGACGACATGCTCGAGCGGCTCAATCACCCGTCGTCGCGGATCGAGTTCGCTCCGATCGACGGAGTGGACGAGCTGCGACGAGTCATCGAGGGCGGCGACTTCGGCGCTTGGCGCGTCTTCCTGCACCCAGAGCAGGCCAAGTGGGCGAGCAAGCACAACAACGGTTCCTTCCGTCTCTCCGGCGGAGCTGGCACCGGCAAGACTGTCGTCGTGCTGCACCGCACCAAGGCGCTCTTGGAAAACACCCCAGCTGCACGGGTGGTGGTCACCACGTACACCGTCAACCTGGCCACAGCCCTCTCCCGTGACCTTCGCCGGCTCGATCCGACGTTGCCCCATGCCGCAGGTCTCGGACAGCCCGGCGCCCACATCGGCGGCATCGACGCCATCGCGCGCCAAGTCCTCAGGCAGGCTGGATCTCAGCTCCCGGCAGTGTCACAAGCGGTGCTGGGTACGAGCCGCATCGACGTCGGACAACTGACCGACTCAACCAAGGCCTGGCGTACAGCGATCAACGAGTTCGGCGACCAGCTCCCCGCCGCGTTGAAGACGCCTCGATTCTTCGAAGCCGAATACACCCAGGTGGTCCTGCCCGCTCGGATCACGGCCAAGGACGACTATCTGCGAGTTCGCCGCCCTGGTCGTGGAGTCCGTCTCAGCCGCACAGAGCGTGCCGCCGTGTGGCAGGTGGTGGAGGCGTACCGGCGCAATTCCCACATTGACGGGAGCCTCGATTTCCAGGAGATCGCCACCATTGCCGCGGCCTATCTTGATTCCGTGGCGGAGGCAGGACAGGGTCGCTTGGCCGATCATGTACTCGTCGACGAGGGGCAGGACATGACGCCGGCTCATTGGCAGCTGCTTCGTGCTCTGGTGGCCGAAGGCCCTAATGACCTCTTCATTGCGGAGGACAGCCACCAGCGGATCTACGGCAACAAGATCACACTCAAGCATTTCGGCATTTCGGTGCAGGGCCGTTCTCGGCGCCTGACGTTGAACTACCGCACCACCGCCCAGAACTTGCACTACGCCGTCTCGGTTCTCGACGGCGGCGAGTACCAGGATCTCGAAGCCGAGGCTGAGAGCACGGCGGGTTACCGATCGGCTCGAACGGGCCCAAAACCCGTCCTGAAGGGTTTGGCAAACCTCACCGAGGAGCTGGACTTTGCCGCCGCCACGGTGACTCGCTGGCTGGAGGATCCGCAGATCGCCCAGAAGGAGACGATCGCCGTCCTAGTTCGCGACGGCCGTCAACGTGACCTCGTCGTCGCAGGATTTGCCGAGCGCGGCGTTACGGTGCGAGCTGTCGACCGCGACCAGCCGAAGGGGGGGACTCCCGTGGTGATGACCATGCACCGTGCCAAGGGAAGCGAGTTCACGAAGGTGCTGCTGTTCGGAGTCTCCAAGGGCTCGATTCCCATCAACCTGCGGGACTTCGACTACTCGCAGGACGAGCTCAAGGACGCGCTGCTGCGAGAGCGGTCGCTGCTCTACGTGGCCGCGTCACGTGCCCGCGACGAGCTGGTGGTCACGTGGAGCGGGGAAGCCAGTGAGTTGAGTCCGCGGCAAACATGACACAACTATCTTTCTCCCTCTAACAGCTACAGTCTTTTCTATACATGAAATTCTAAGCAGAGCGGCTTGGAGGTTGACTTTGTCCAATTGTTTGTCGGGAAGTTGCGGATGCTGCCGCGGCAGCCATTGCGAATGCCACTTCTGCCTCGGGTCATTGCACGGCACCGCACGCATTGACTGGGCTTGGCTGTTGACCACTGTCTCGCTCTCAGATCCCCGGATGAGCAAGGCAAACAACGAGCGCGCACACTCCACCAAGCTCCTCGAAGAACGGCTGGACAAGCTGCAGCAGCGCGCGCGCCGCAGACGGAAATCGTCCATCACGTTCCAGCTGACCAAGAAAGACATCAAGTTGGCCACCAAGGTCGCCTGCAACGTCGATTTGGTCGACTAGCTCAGTCAGCCACGCGACCGCGCGACCCTGCAAGGGTTGACAGGGCTACGATCCGCGATCCAGAGCGCAACCGTAGTTCTGGTGGCGGCACTCGACAATGAGGTATCCAAGTGCTCCCAGGTCGCCGATCACTTCTGGTGCGAGGTTTTGGCAACCTTGGGTGATCTCTTGAATGACTGGGAGTCATTCGCTGCGGAATCGGCAGAGATCTTGGCCGAACACTTAGCAAAGGAACTACTGGGGAGAATGGATCTCTCCGGTCGACGTTGGACCCCCGTCTTAGCCAAGTCCATCATCGAGGCCGTGCTGACGGAGATGCTCACCAAGCTGGCAACGCCAGTCATGCCAGGGGTCTGGACGATCCCCATCACCAGTAGGCATTGCCGCCTCCTGGCCATCCTGATGTGTCCGGCACCCGAGAACCACCCACACATCCGGGAGACCTGTTTGGCCCCCTTCCTGAAGACCGAAGCCCTCGCCCCAGAACAGCAACAGCTGGTAGTGCTTGTTCCTGCTCTGCGCGATGGGATCGAAAGGCTCTGAGGAGAGGGATCTCGCTCCAGAGCGTAGCCACGAGACTACCCGGCCTGTTCTTGCAGGAGCCAGATTCCGAACCAGAGGTTCCCATGTTGGTGGGCCCCGGGAGGCGTGTCGCGAAAACTGTCAGTGGCGTCCGGCAACCTCTTCTCCAGAAGGTAAGTGCTCGGCTTCGGGGCCGCACCGGATCCTCCACCCCCCCAAGGAGAAGACAGATGCTTCAGGATGCGCTTGTCCAGATCGCCACTGGTTTCGTCAGTGGTGTGCTCGCGACTGCGGTGAGCTCCGTGTTCACTCGAAGCTCACCATCGGCGGAGTCCAGAATCAGCTACCACGGCAGCACTCATGTGGGTGACAACGTGACACAAACCGTCACTCGAGATGAGCGCATCACCATTGCACCAACCATCCAACAGCAGATGAACACCCAACCAAGCGCTGCTCAGCACGGACCCTCGCAACAATCCAACAGCGATGACGCATCGTACGTGACCGGTGCGCTCGTGGTGCTCGCCGTAGCCTTGTACGCCAATCACCAGGATTGGGTTCTTCGAGTCTTGGGCACGTCATACGCGGTCGTCCTCTCCTTCCTGGTCGGCTGTGTCAGCTACCTCTTGGTAACCAGAGTGCGCTTCGACGGCAGGCTCATCGCGCACTCTGTGACAGTCGCGATTTGTACCGCCGCCCTTTGGTTGGTTCCCCGCCTGACTCGTAGCGCACCTTGGGGTGGAGACGCCCGCAAGGCTGTCGCCGTCATCAGGGAGCGAGGTGTCTGGGCAGCGTTGACCAGCGACTCGGGACTGTTCCTCTTCCCGATGCTGCAGCTCTGTGGACTGGCTTGTGCAGTCGTGGCCATGTGGTCGACCTTGCGGTTCGCCCTTTCCCTGCTCGGTATGTGTCGGATCGGTAGGCGCTCGAGGATGGGCAAGCCCGTGGACCACGCAGTGCGTGCTGTCGCCAAGATCGGTTCTCCGGGATCGCTGTCTCGAACCACTGCGGTCATGACCGTGCTCTCGTTACTTCTCACCTCGGGCGCGGCTTGGTCGGGTGGCCTATGGGCTGGAACATACTTCAACAACGCGGTGCAGAAGCTCACGGCCACGACGGAATCCTCCAATGGTGGAACGAAGGTCTGCCTGGAGGTTTCCAGCTCCGTGGGGTTTGGTGGCGATGGGACCTACACCCTTCAGCGGCGACAACCGGATGGGAAGTGGAGGTCCACTTCCATGACGCTCGTATACAGGCAGGAGGGCACGGACAAGAGCCACTGCGTACGGGTCGCCGAGACCACGCCGACTGAGTACCGCTGGACAGACCTCCTCGGTCAGCGAAACAGCAACGTGGTCCGAGTGGATTGAGGCGCGACATGAACAAGGGAACAGCGACCGCCGACGCCAACGGCGGGATCTGCTCTCCACCGCGCAACAGCAGGCGTGGTACTCCCTTGAGGGCATGCTGATGGCCAGCCCTTTTGGTCCTCTGGGGAGCCTTCTCCTCTACACATCCATCTTCCACGGCGGCAGCCCGGTGAGAGCCTGGCCCAGCCTGCCAGTGCACCTCGCCGAAGCTGGCTCGGCGCCAGCGCTGGGAATCACGGGCATCGTGGTTGGTCTGTGGGCGGCGGCGATGCTCGGCACCACTGCACGACCGGTGCTGTCTGACACAGTCCAAGACTCGTCACACTGCGCCTGCCACGACCTTGACCGCCTTCGTCGGGGCCACCTAGTGCTGGTTGCTTATGTCAACTTCATCCGGCCCCACGATGACGGCCTGACCTGGACCCAGTTGGCGCGAAAGCGGGCGCCGACGAGGTCTACGCCTTCAGCCGACGTCAGCCCCAAACCGCTGCTCTAGACGGTATGGGTGACCCCGATCTGGGGTGAAGCTCTGGCAGGCCGGGGCCTCGCCGCGTAACGATTCGTGGGTTGCCGGACAGGGGCGGCCTGTCTGGCCTTTCCGACATACGTGGGAGGCCTCGGTTGTTTACCGAGCGTACGAGTGTCGGCCTGGACGTGCATGCCCGCAGCGTCGTGGCGCATGCCATGGACGTTCAGACCGGAGAAATCTTCAAGGCCAGACTCTGCCCCGATCCTGTGGAAGTGACGGCCTGGATCAAGACCCTGCCCGGTCCGTCCGCAGCGATCTATGAGGCTGGCCCGACCGGTTACGGTCTGGCCCGAACCCTGCTGGGGAACGACATCAGGACGGTCGTCGCGGCCCCGTCCAAGCTCCAGAAGCCTTCCGGGGCTCGGGTGAAGACTGATGCGATCGACGCCGAACACCTGTCGACGCTGTTGCGGCTGGACGCGTTCACTGCGGTCACGGTTCCTGATGAGCTGACCGAGGCTGCTCGTGACCTGGTGAGGGCCCGTGAGGACTGCCGCAGTGATCTGATGCGGGCCAGGCATCGCCTCTCGAAGCTCCTGCTGCGTCACGGGATCGTCTACTCTGGCGGGCAGGCCTGGGTCGGATCCCATGACGCGTGGCTGCGACGGCAACGCTTCGACTCACCCCTGGTCCAGGCCGCCTTCGACGAGGCCTACGACAGCGTGATCACGATCACGGCGCGCCGTGATCGTCTCGATGAACGCATCACCACCATGGCTGGTGACAGCCAGTACACCGATGTCGTCCGCAGGCTCGGCTGTCTGCGAGGGATCTCGACGCTGACGGGGTTCGGGTTGGCGGTCGAGATCGGCGACTGGGCCAGGTTCACCGGCAACTCGATCGGCTCCTACCTGGGGCTCGTCCCGTCGGAGAACTCGTCGGGCCAGTCCCGCTCACAAGGGCCGATCACGAAAACCGGCAACGGTCATGCCCGGCGGCTGCTGGTCGAGGCCGCTTGGCACCACCAGCACCGCTACGTTCCCGGCAAGACGATCCGTGACCGTTGGGACCTCGCCTCCCCGGCTGCCCGGGCCCGCGGTGACCTGGGCAATCGCCGGTTGAACCATCGCTGGAACCAGTTCAAAGCCCGCAAGAAGGCCAACAACGTCGCCAACGCCGCGATCGCCCGCAAGCTCGCGGGCTGGTGCTGGTCGCTGGCCGTCCTCGAGGAATAGCCCCTCGGGGCCCACAAACTTGGCCCAAAGCCAGGTCCGCGAGGGGCGACGCAGCGACCGGAGCGACCCGCGAAACACCTATGAGCAGCCGTCATCAACGATGCCGGCAACGCTCGACGCTAGACAGACGTGACGTTCCGAGCCGAAAGCACCGTCCTGCGGTAACCAACCCGCGAATATCAGACTGACATCGCCGTCGACAGACACGCGAGAGGCGCCACCAAGCATCCAGCCTGGTGGCGCCTGGTCCTGCCCTCTTGACAAGAACCACACCCATATCAGTTGTACTGACCGGACAGGTTGACTAAAGGACTGCGATCCGGGCGTGTGAACAAGGGAGGGCCTCGCTGGTTGAGTGGGACTTGCGACAGAACCACGCCAAGCCAGGAAGGCCCTCTTGTGTCCCACGCTAACGCAGCACTGACCCCGAAACACCGTCTGATCGTCGCCCAGCTCGTGGTCGACAACGGCGTCCCGATCGCTGAGGTCGCCGCCCGCTTCCAGGTCTCGTGGCCCACCCTCAAACGATGGGCCGACCGCTACCGGGCCGGCGAGTCGATGCAGGACCGCTCCTCCTCCCACACACAGCCCGAACAAGACCCGGAAGAAGGTGGACGACGGGTACTTCGACCGCTTCGTCCGCAACGTCTACAAGGTCCTGCTGACCCGCGGACTGTTGGGCGTCACCATTCACAGCACCGATCCGGAAACGCAGGAGTTCTTACGCAGCCTCATCGAGTAGGGGTCTCCGGAGCGGCGCTCACTTCTTGAGCGGAGCGACGCCACGCACTTCGTCGATCGGAAAACGCTTCTCGGCAGCTGTCAGCTTCTCGTGGGCGACGGAAACGAGGTCCAGGTCGAGCGCGTCTGCCAGCCCCATGAGGTAGATGAGCACGTCGGACATCTCCTCGCCAGCCCGATGCTTCCGCTCCGGGTCAGCGAAGACGACGTTGGCTTGATCTGCCGGGACCCACTGGAAGAGCTCTGCCAGCTCTCCCACCTCGCCGACAAGAGCCAGAATCAGCGACTTCGGATCGTTGTACTTGTCCCAGTCGCGCTCCCGACGAAAGTGTCGGTACCGCTCCTGCAACTCTGCGAAATCTTCGGCCATGAGTTCAGGATCACACACGCGTAGGTACGGCCATGGCGCACAACCGCCAGATGTCGGTGTCTGGGTTGAGGACCGACGGCGCAGCCGAGCGTCGCACCAGCCCACCCTCCGCCGGTTTGAGACGGTGAAGACTCCCCCTCACCCCCGAAGGACTTGTGCTCGCGAATGAACATCATCGCGCTCAGCGACGACCACGGACGCAACCTCGTGACGCGCCTCCCACGTCCTGAGCCAGCGTCTCGTAGATTCGCTGCATGAGCACGATCTGGGTGGTTCGCAACGACGCGCTGGGTGACGAACTATTCGAAGGAGGCTTCATCTCCATCGGGTGGGACTGCGTCGGCGACATGCAACAGATCGGTCCAGACATGGCCAGGATCACAGCCTTGCTCGAACATGGCTACCCGAACGCCAAGCGCGGGGCCTTCCCTGTGTGGGCGGGAATTCTGAAGCGTTTCGCCTTCGAGATGGAGATCGGCGACGTGGTCGTCTATCCCGTGAAGGAGACCGGCACACTGAACTTCGGACGGGTCACTGGTGGTTATTTCCACGAGCCCACCGGGACCGAACATCACCATCGCCGCCCCGTGGAGTGGCTCATGCGCGACGTCCCACGCCTCGATTTTCCCCAAGAGGTGCTCAACGGGATCAACGTACCGCTGACCCTGTTCAAGGTGGCCCAGGGCGCCAAGGCCTTCCTTGACTTCCTGCACTTGCCCGCCACCGCCCCAACCCATCCCGGAGTTCCCGTCGACGACACGGAGGAGGCTGTCAGCCAGTCCATTGACGCGGAACAGGTCCGCCAGCACACGGTCGACTTCGTGGCGCGCGTACTGCTGAATGAGATCTCACACCACGCCTTCGAGGAATTCACCGCCGACCTTCTGCGGACGCTCGGCTACCAGGCTCGAGGCACGCCGTACAGCGCGGACGGTGGCGTGGACGTCATTGCCCACAAGGACGCGCTGGGACTCGAAACTCCATTGATCAAGGTGCAATGCAAGCACACCGTCGCCACCCAGAGCAGGCCCGACGTGCAGCGCTTGCTCGGCACCCTCTCGCCCACCGGCAATGAGGTGGGGCTGTTCGTCACCCTGGGCGCCTACAGCAAGGACGCCGTTGCCCTTGAGCGGGAACGCCACAATCTGCGTCTGCTCACAGGCCCAGACATCGTCGCGCTGACCTTGGAGAACTACGCCGCGCTGCCGGTGCGCTGGCGCGACCTCTTGCCGCTGCGCCCAGTCTTCGTCGTCGAGCGCGCTGCGGAGAACCAGTGACCGCAACCAGTGTCTTGATGTCGAGCACCCAAAGCCGACTGAAGATCACCTGCCCTCCGCACGTGTTGCTCCGCACAGGACCGGGGCCACTGAAAGGGTCGATGGCGACCCCTCACCCCCGGAGGAAGCATGCCCCCGAATGACCTCGTCGCACTGAGTGACGACCACGGAATCCTGCTGCTCGGAGACCCCGCGGAGATCGACAGATCCCTTGCGGAGCAAGGTCTGGTGGCAAAAGTAGTCAGCCCGCGCAATGTCGCAATCGCGGGAGCCGTCGCACAGGGAATCGGCGAGGTGCTGGCCAGTTCTGGCCGCTATGTGAAGCTCACCCCGGAGTCAGCTGCCGCGGTGAAGGCGGCCGGCGGATTCACCAGCACGGCGGCGGGACATTTCAGCGGTGTGCTGCGCAATGCCGACGGGACGATCGTGAAGCACCTCGCCTTCCAGACTCCCGGAAAGGCAGCCCTCGCCACGCCGGCTGCCCCCGTCGCCCTGGGCGCGATGATGACCCAGCTGGCCATCGAACAGGCGATCAGTGAGGTCACCGACTACCTCGCAACGATTGACGCCAAGCTCGACAAAGTGCTGGAGCACCAACAGGACGTCGAGTGGGCGAACCTGCGGGGCGTCGAGCTGCTCCTCAAGGATGCCGAGAGCATGCGTGACAAACTGGGCAGCCTCCCGTCGACCACGTGGGCGCAGATCCAGGGGACCGCGCAGACCTTGGCCACCTGCCAAGCCATGGCGCTGAAGAAGCTCGATCGACTGCGGCAAGAGGTGACCAGCGCACGCGGGCTGGGCGACACCGAAAAGGCCACAGAGGCGGTCCAGCACGACGTCGAACTGTGGCTCGGCGTACTGGCAACCGCGGCGAACCTGCAGGACCGCATCGCCGTGCTGGAGCTGGATCGCGTCGCCGCCGAGAACCCGGAACAGCTGGAGGCCCACGAGCGGGCGCTGCGCGAGACCCGCACCGAGCGTCTGGCCCGCCTCGACGCGGCCGTCGAAGCCCTGGCCGCACAGATGCGCGCAGCCGCACTCAAGGCCAATGCCAGCAAGGTGCTGCGACCCCGATTGGCGGCCAAGATCCACGATCAACACGACGATGTGCGGCAGAAGTCCCTCGCCTTCGCTGAAGCCCTCGAACTCGACTGCAGCACCTCGGACGCCCTCGAGGAAGTGACGTGGACCAAGGCCGTGAGTCAGCTCGTCGAGCAGCAGGCACGCAAGGCCAAGGAGAACGCCGCCGAGGCCGCCAGCACTGTGCGGGAGGTCTCGGAACGAGCCACCGACAAGGTCAAGGAAGCGGGTGAGCAGATCGTCGACAAGAAGGACGAGCTGATCCTGCGCAAGGCTGCGGCCATCCTCGACAAGGAGCGCGAGGCTTCCACCGATTCTGATCTGGAAACGAAGCAGTAGGAGCGACTCTCATGGAAATGGCCCCCATCGCCGCATGGACCCTCGTCGACGAATGCCCCATCCCCAATGACATCGCCCCGCTCATGGTGGGAGACGAACGTCCGGTGGCGGCATACAAGACCTTCCGCGACTCCGCGGTCTTCACCACCAAGCGCCTCATCGTGCGCGACTCCCAGGGCATCACCGGCAAGAAGGTGGAGATGTATTCCCTTCCCTACAGCTCCATCAACATGTGGTCGACGGAGAACGCTGGCACCCTCGACTTCAATGCCGAGGTGGAGCTGTGGACCCGCGCCGGCCACATCAAGATCAAGCTCGGCAAGGGCGTCGACGTGCGCAAGATCGACAACCTGATCGGCTGGGCGGTCCTCAACGGATAGCCGCCCACAGGGGCAAGGTCAACCGCCCGTCGGCAGCCTCCACGTCGCGCGCGGATCCTTGGCGGACTTGCCCTCCCAGACCACCTCGCCAACCTCCTGCAGTGCCTTGAGCGCCCGGATCGTCGCGGGCCGCTGCCGCCCGATGCCCGCGGCGATCTCACCCGTGCCCAGTGGGCGACCAGCGGCTCGCAGTACCTCCAGGACGCCGTGGGCACCCCCGGGCAACCGCGCCTCGGTTTCCGCGTCCAGCCGCGGCGTGCTCAGCAGCGTGAGCCGCACGCTGCCCGACGTCTGCTTGTAGATCGGATCGGCCAGGCCCCGGATCCGCATCTCGTCGAAGATGCGGATGATGCCCTCGCCCTTCTCCTGGGTGATGCCCAGGTCGTTGCACACCCGCGCGATCCGCGGATTCCGGGCATAGCGGGCAATCTCCAGCGGACGCTCCGGGTCGACGATGCCGGGGAAACGCCCGGGGCTCTCGATCTCGACGCGATCCGGGTACAGGTGCACCCTGATGTGGTCGCCGGCCATGCTGTACGACCGGTGCACGACGGCGTTCACCAGACCTTCCAGCCAAGCGTCGCGGGGCACGACGTCCACCGGCCCGAACTTCCCGTCCTCTCGGAGCGCCCGACGCCGCGGCATCCACTCCTCGACCAGCGCCGCAGCCTGCTCAATGACCTGGGGAATCGGCCCCTCGATGCGCCGATCGCCATCGTCGGCCAGGCTCTGGCGTCCACCCGTCCCAGCATGGGCTGACAGATAGCGCAGCACGCGCACATGGGCATGCGGCATGAGCTCCTGCGGGCGGGGCGCAAGCAGCAGGTAAGCCGCGATGGTCACCTCCCCGCGCAGGTCGAGCAGGCTGCGCGCGGCCAGCACGCGCTCGTCGTCGCCTTGGGCGCCAATGGCTTTTCGCAGCCCGTCCACCAAGCCAGAATCAAGCGAAGAGGTCGTGATCCCTGGCATGGGACGGGCCTCGTACTCAGCCGCGCCACGGTCGTAGAGCAGTTCCTCGCGCTGAGCAGCGGAGAGCTTCATGGTGGAGTCGCCAACACGCAGGTAGCAGTGCCCCGACGTACTCTCATGCACGGTTCGACCAGGGGATACGTCGGCCAGCAGGACGACCTTCCCATCGTCGACCGGAAGCTCAGCGAACCTCACCAGCGGCGGCGGAGCGCAGTGGGTCTGGGGCACCCGGCGCAGTTCGTTGACGTGCCGGGCGTCGGCCGACAGATCCTCGACGGCGCCATCGCTGATGCCGACAACAACCAAGCCGCCTTCGGCATTGGCCATGCCGATGATCGACTTCGCGAAGACGTCAGCCGTGACTCGCGCAGACTTGCGCTCGAACCACTGGTCTTCCGGCGTGGTCGCCAGCAGGGACTGCCGTTCAGCTGGATCCATCGACAGGAGTTTGGTCTTGTCGAGCTGCATCTACTCTCACCTACTCTAATAGAGTTAGAGTTAGAGTAGTTCAAGTCCTGGAGCCACAGGAAGATGACTTCACCGAACATCTACACTCACCCCTGAAACAGGTCGGCGCCGACGCGCCCGCCGGGCATGGGCTTCCGGGGAAGAGGTCGGGATCATCGAAGCCGCCCGGCCCGCCAGGACCAGTGACCAGGAGGCCGCCATGTCCACCACGATTGACATCTATCCCCTGAGTGACCACCTGCCGCTCGTGGAACAGACACGTGCCAGAACTCAGCAACTCTTCCAAGAACTGCTGGACCGGCACGACGTTCCGTCAGTCATCGAGGTGAGGGCCTTCCATCCAAACACCGATCCGGTCGAGGAGATCGCGCTTGGCACCCGCTGGGCGCCAGGTTTGGAAGTCGGATTCGCCTACTGGCTCAACGGCGTGTGGGACTCTTCCTCTTGGCCCACTTGCGAGTCGCTCTCAGGCGATGAGGAGTATGGCAATGAGCTGAAGCAGCGGCTCAACCCAGAACAGGTCGCCAAGCTCAACTCGGCACGCCACTGCTGGTTCGAGTACCGCAGTTTGGGCAGCTCAGCCATTGCCTCCACTGGTTATGGCCTCGCAGCGATCGCCCTGGCGGAAGCAGTCGATGGGCGCTTGGTCTCCTGGGACTGCGCGTACGAAGACGCGATGCACGATGGGGATACGGCAGCAGAATTCCTGAACTACTGGGGCGAGTACCGGCTCTCCGCTTACGGGACCAGTGCCTTCCTGAAGAACCGGAGGGATACCGCGCAGGATCATGTGGACTGAACGCGAAGCCGCGGATCTGCCTGCGGCAGAGTTTCGTCGCGCCAAGGCCGACAGCCTGATCGGCTGGGCGGTCCTCAACGGCTAACGGCCCCAGACGCCTGTGCGGCCCCACCTGATGAGGGTGGGGCCGCACAGGCTGTTCCGCAAGGGTCAGCGTCCGACCCGCTCAACAGGCTCGAAGCCAGCCGGGGACTTGCCCGTCCACTTGTGGAGCTCCAGGGTGCCGGCCTCCTTCTTCTTGCCCGAGGACAGGTCGTCGAAGTCCTTCACCACGTAGAAGTAGCCATTGCCGATCGGCTCGATGCCCACATCTGCCTTGAACTCGAATCCGCGGATGCCACTCGGGTGACGCAGACCCTTCTTGGACAGCGGGATCGACATTCCGTACTCGAGCGGCTCCTGGCCAACCAGCTTCTTCAAGCGCGGCTTCGCGTTGCCGTCGACGACGTAGAGCAGACGGTTGGGGAACTCCGGCTTGGTGCCGCGGTAGACACCCATGAACCACTGGTGGGTCGCTGCGTCATAAGTGAGGTTCTGCACGCCATAGGTGGTGTTTCCCGTGCGCACGAAGTACTTTCCGCCCACGCGCTTGGGGCCCGAGCGGTGTGGGTCGGTCTGGGTGAGGGGCTTCTCGTACTTGGCCCAGTCGGAGATGTCGTACTGCAGTAGCACCTGCTCGTCGTTGTCGGTGCGCTCCACGTTCTTGTAGATGCCGTAGGCCACCGAGAGCATCTGCTTGCCGCCCTTCCTTCCGAAGGCCGGGCCGAAGGAGACGCCGTCGATGCCGCTGCAGCCGTAGCGGTGGTCGGCGGTGTCGGCAACGTCGCCGTCGAAGGTGCCGTTGCCGTCCATGTCTGCGGTGAAGTCCTTGACCACCTCGGACAGGTGCACGGTAGAGACCACACCGGACTTCTCGGCATCCATGCCCACCTCGGTCATCTTGTCGACGTCGATGATGGCGATGTAGAAGGCCTTGGCGGACTTGTACTCCAGTGATCCGTAGACGCGGCCGTCGACCTCATTGAAGTCGAGGTCTCCCAAGTGGCCGGTGAAGCCGGACACTGTGGAGATGACATTGCCCTTCAGATCGGTCTTGACCAGCATCTGGGTGAAGGAGTGGTAGACGAAGCCGCGCTTCTTGTCGATGGCGATGCCCTGGATGTGGCTGGTGTCCCAAGACCCGGATTCGATGGTCTTTGGGAAGTCCTTCAACTGGGTCTTGGAAGGCTTACGTGGCTGGTCGTGACCCTGCGTAGGTGCTGCGAGAGCAGGAGTGGCGACGAGAGCCACTGCTGCAGTGGTGGCGAGGGCGGTACGGAGGCTCAGCATAGGGGCTCCTTGTGTGAAGGGGTGGGGTCCAGCCATCCCATCAACGGCCCCGGACAGGTGGGCCAACACAACATCACGACCACGGAAACTCCCGGTGACCTAGCCTCGTGCCAGCTCGAACTCCTCCGCCGTCGCATATGACGTCTGGGTCCCCCGTCGGGTCACCGAGTCCGCGGCGTAGGCATTGGCCAGGCGCAATGCCTCCAAGGGGTCCTTCCCGCTGACCAGTGCGTGGCTGAAGCAGCCGATGAAGGCGTCACCGGCGCCCGTCGTGTCAACAGCCTGCACCGAGACCGGCTCCACCAGGTGCTTCTCCTCCGCAGACAGCCACAGCACGCCGCGCTCACCCAGCGTGACCACCACATTGCGCATCCCCTTGCCCACCAAGGAACGAGCGGCGGCCTCCACTTCGTCGAGAGTGGTGGTGGGCAGCCCGGTGAGCAGGGCCAGCTCCGATTCGTTGGGCATGAACCAGTCGACCGTCGCGATCCGGGCGTAGTCCAGCTCGGGCGTGGCCGGCGCCGGGTTGAGCAGCACGGGAATGCCGAGATCCTGCCCGGTCTGGATGGCGTGGTAGACGGTCTCCAGCGGCACCTCGAGCTGCAGGACGATCAACCGACACCGGGAAGTCTCATCGCGCGCCGCGTCGATGTCGGCCGGGGTGAGCAGGTCGTTGGCGCCCTTGACGATGACGATGGAGTTGCGCCCCTGCTCGTCGACGAAGATCGGGGCGACACCAGACGCGCCCGGAGTGGTGAGCACGAAGCTGGTGTCGATCCCGTTCGCCTCGAAGTTGCGCATGGTGTTCTGCGCGAACAGGTCGTCGCCCACCCGGGTGAGCATCAGCACGTGCGAACCCAACCGGCTGGCGGCAATGGCCTGGTTGGCGCCCTTGCCACCGCAGCCCATCTGGAAGTCCTGCCCCGCAAGGGTCTCCCCCAACTGGGGCATCCGGCTGGTGTAGGTGATCAGGTCCACCATGTTCGATCCGATGACGGCAATGTCCATGAGTTCAGCCTGCCACGGACAGACGAGTGCCCCGCAGGCATCCCTGCGGGGCACTGCTCACTTGGAGGTTCGGTTCATCCCTTCTAGGAGATCCAAGTTGCGACCTCGTCGAAGTCGGCGGGCTGGTAGCGCAGCCCGGAGAACTGCAGGTCGGGATTGTCATGGCGGATCGCCAGCCATCCCTCGGTGCAGTCCCCCACAGCAAGCTGACGCTCCTGATAGGGCGGGGTCCAGCCCTTGTCGGCAGGGAAGTCGTCCAGCGGATACCAGGAGGTCTCCTTGCTGCCCTCTCCGTCACGAACCAAGACAGACCACGGATCGGCGCTGACGCGTGTGGTGCCGTCAGGGTTGGCATCCGGATGGGCGCGGGTGTAGCAGACCCGCACCTTCCAGCCGTGGCTCACCGAGTCCTGTCCGAACTGGGATTTCAACATGGTGACGTCAAAGTGCTTCATCTTGGCGGTCTCCCCGGGGGCCAGGCCGAGCGTCTTGCCGGGCGCCTGAGCCGATCCCGAGGGCGACGCGGAGTCACTCGCCGCCTGCTGGCCCTGCTGGGCCTGGTCATCGGAAGTCTGGGTTTCGGAAGTCTGGGTCTCGGGCGCCTGGCTGGGCGCGTCGGACTGGGTCGGTTCTCCCTCCTGGGAGGCTGCTGCAGCGACTGCCGTGGCTTGTGGTGCGGCTGCTGCGGTCGTCGATGCGGACGGTGATGTGGGGTCTGCGTTGGTTCCACAGCCAGTTGTGGCCAACGCCAGCACCGCTGTTACAAGGCTCCACCTCTTCAAGGTCTGCATGGCCCCACCCTGCACAGACCGTCGGCGCCATGTCCATGGGTCCAGCGAGATTAAAAATTCATCAAAACAAGGAGAGGGTCCCCCAGACAAGGCGAGCTAGATTGCGCTTTTCCTGCCATCACAGGGCTGTGGCCCGCCCAGCTCCAGGCGGCCCACAGCCCTCTCCAGCGACTTTTCTCAGCTCCAATTCTCGAGGAGGTACTTCTCGGCCTCGGCGCTCCAGATGTTGTCATTCGCCTCGCAGATATCGGCCAGTCCGGCAAATCGAGGGTCCTCGGCGCTCCTTGCGCGGAAATCCTGGATCGCCGTCAGCGGCATCCTGACAAAGGGGTAGAACATCTTCTTGCCACCGGGGATCTCCGGAAAACGTTCCAGCGTGGGGCCGACGGCATCCAGACCACCCACATGCGAGATCATCATCGACGGATTGAGGGTGCCCTCGGCCGCCATCTTCAAGGCCTCTTCCATGTCGCTGCGCGAACCACCAGAAGTACCGACCACATGGTGGATCTCGTAGTGCACGTCGTAGAAGTTGAACATGGCGGAGAAGTTCTTGTCAGTGGGCCCAGCAAAGAAATTCAAGCAACCGTCGAAGCCCATGATCGCCTGAGCCGTCTCCACCAGCTCGCGATTGACGGCAAAGACGAAGACATCGTCGAAGCCCTTGTCGTCAGGGGTCTCAGCACGCAGAGTGGCCTCGACATCCTCACACTCCGCGGTGTTGATGTAGACCAGACGACGTCCAGTTCCCTCCAACAGAGACGGCGGCAGCAGCTGCTCCGCCCGAGCCAAGCGATCGGCATCAATGTCGGTGACGACGATGGTGCGTGGCTTGTACGGGCCGTTGAGGGCGTACTGGATTGCGCCCAGCCCCATCGGGCCACCGCAGCCCAGCAGGGCCAGGTCGCCACCGGGCTCGATCCCCATCCGGTGCTCATAGACGAACTGAGTGGTGTGGAAATTGGAGTGAAAGGCTCCGATGATGCACATCATGGGCTCTGCCAGACTGGCATTGGCCATGTAGTCCGACCCGTACGGCAGGATGCACCCCATGTCGATCGCAAAGTCGGGAACGATCGTGTAGGTGGCGTCACCCCCGTAGTAGGGATAGCTGTACCCCGGCGAATAGCCCGTGGGAAGCCCCATGGCCGGCTGGATCATGACCGGCTGTCCCACCTCATACTGGCCAGCCAACTCGCTGCCGACCTGGGCGATGGTGCCGCAGAATTCGTGCCCAGTCATCACCGGATTCTCTGCCACGTCGTCCGGCACCCGCTTGTGTTCAGGACCCAGACTGTAGGCCTTGTAGGTGGAATAGCACATGCCGCTGGCAGCCACCTTGAGCAAAACCTCGCGAGGGCCGATCTCGGGAAGCTCCTTCGAGATCATTTCCCACTGGGCAGGGCCCGTGATGTGAACGGCTTCGGTCTTCATGAACGTGCCTCCTGCGCACTGGAGATTCGGTCGTAGAGAGAATCGATGTTGGGGTCGGACAGGAAGTTCTCGATGGTGATGACTTCCACGCCATCGCCCACGGTCATCCGAGCACGGTCCCCCAAGTTCTTGTGAGTGACCACCACATCCGCATCAGTAGGGATCTTCTCGATGGCGGTATTGCTCACTTCGACGGACAGGTCGGCTTGCTGCACCTTCTTGCGGAAGAGGCTGGCTCCCATGGTGGAGCTGCCCATTCCCGCGTCACAGGCGAAGACAACCTTGGAGATGCCCTGAGCTACAGCGACGGGCGCGGCAGATGCTCCAGCCAGCAGGTCCTTGCCTTCCTGCTTCATCGCTGCCGAGCGCGCCTTGGCCTCCTCGAGAGCAGCGCCACCCTTGGCGGCATCCTTACGAGCCGACGCCTTGAGCAGGGCCGCATTGACCAGGAAGGAAACCAGAGTGGCCACCACCACGTCGAGGATGATGCCGGTGAAGTTCCCCTTGGGAGTGAGCATCAGATAGGCAAAGATCGAGCCCGGCGAGGGGCCTGCCACCAAGCCAGCATTCATCACCTGGGCCGTGGCAATGCCGGAGGCCGCACCCGCCATCATGCCGATGATCGTGATGGGCTTGGCAAGCACATAGGGGAAGTAGATCTCGTGGATGCCACCAAGGAAGTGGATGATGATGGCGCCTGGCGCTGTCTCACGCATGACCTTGTTGCCGCTGAAGAACCAGTAGGCCAGCAGAAGCCCCAGACCGGGGCCGGGATTGGAAGCCAAGACGAAGAAGATGGACTTGCCAGCTTCGACCGTCTCCTGCATGCCCAGCGGGTAGTAGATCCCTTGGTCAATCACGTTGTTGAGGAAGAGCACCTTGGCCGGCTCATTGAGGATCGCCACCAGCGGCAGGATGCCGGTGTCAACCAGCGCATTGACCACGGCGGTCAGACCGTTGTTGAGCGACTCCACCATTGGGCCGACACCCTTGTACGAGGCCAGGCACAGCAGGAAACCGATGATGCCGAGGGCAAAGTTGTTCACCACCATCTCGAAGCCGGGACGGATCCGGTGCTGGATGGCGTTGTCCCACTTCTTGAGGATCCAGGCGCTCAGCGGGCCCATGATCATGGCCCCCAGGAACATCGGGATCTCGGCACCGACCATCAAGCCGATGGCGCCCACGACTCCGATCACACCACCGCGCTTGCCGTGCACCAGCTCGCCGCCGGTGTAGGCCAGCAGGATGGGCAGCATGTAGGTGATCAGGGGGCCGACGAGCTGGCCGAGATCCTCATTGGGGATCCAGCCGGTCGGGATGAACAGGGCGGTGATGAGCCCCCAGGCGATGAAGGCGCCCATGTTGGGGATGACCATTGCGGTGAGGAATCCACCGAAGGCCTGCATCCGTGCGCGGGCGGACGTCCTTGTCGCCGGCGCCGTGGTTGCTGTCATGACAGTTCGCTTTCGATCAGTGACCCGTCGGCCTGCATGGCGAGCAGCAGGTCTACGTTGGCCAGGTTGGATTGAGTGAGGACGCGGCGCACATTCGGGCCGTCGCTTCGTTCGAAGAAGGCCTCCGCCTCCCCCTGGGTGAGACCGCCCTGGACCTTGCGGTCCACCAGGCGCTTGCGCAGTACCCCTTCCGGCGCGTCGATGAAGATGACGCGTTCGGCGAGCGGGCGCAGGGCATTCCACCGGGGATCATCGAGCAGCAGCCAGTTGCCCTCCAACAGCACGTGGCTGGCAGCCACCCGCTCGACACCGTCCACGACGTCGTGCAGGGTGCGGTCGTAGACGGGCCAAGCAACGTCACGATGCCGTGACTGCTCGATGTATTGGGCCAGCCGCTCCGCGTCGAAGGTCTCCGGGGCCCCCTTGATGGTGGACAAGGGGGTCTCCTGCCCCACCGCATCGCGGTAGGTGTTGTGCTGCAGGTAGGCCTGGGGAAAGTGGAAACCGTCGAGCCCCAGGCACTGCAGATCTGGTGCCAGCGCCGAACCGATCAACTCGGCCAGGACCGACTTGCCGGCCCCAGGTGGCGCCACGAGGAAGGCCCAGTGGCGTCGACCGTCAGTGGTGGCCTGCATCCACTGGCGCAACATCGGGATGATGAGGTCGTCCAGTGCGTGGTGGTCGTAGACGATCTCCTGCTCAAGACCATTAATGGTGATGCGCATGCTCATCACGGATTCAGGATCTCTTGCACCCGCGCGGCATCCGAGGTGGTGACGAGTTCCTCGAACAGGGCCTCGTCGGCCAGGACCTCGGCCAGGTGCGTGAGCAATTCCAGATGGGCGTTCGAGTCGGATGCAGCAAGCGTGAAGAAGAGACGCGTGGGCTTGCCCTCCTCTCCGAAGGGAACATCCTCCCCGGTGGTGATGAGGCTGAGGCCGGTACCGACGGCGCCCTTCTCGGGGCGCGTGTGGGCCAGCAGCACGCGAGGCGCGATCAGCATGTAGCTGCCGTTCTTCTCGATGCTCTCGAAGATCCCCTCCACATAGTCAGGGGTGGTGATGCCCTTGCGTTCCAGCATGCCCGCGCTGAGTCGCACCAACTCCTGCCAGGGGGCCGTCTCGTGCTGAAGGATCACAGTCGATCCGTCAATCAGGTTCATGGGTACTCCAATGTTCGCTGATGCTCATATGAGCTTTCATTGAGCATATGAGCACTGTAGGTTTCACCCTCCCACCCAGTCAAGCGCTGTGGCACAGTTGTTCCATGAATGCTCAGACGAGCGCGTTGAGGAGAATGGGCTGTGAATGACCGCCAGTTGATGGTGGACGTGGCGCGCGCCTACTACTTGGATGACAAAGCCAAGACCCAGATCGCCACGGAGTTGAACCTGTCGCGGTTCAAGGTGGCGCGCCTTCTGGAGCGCGCTCGGGACCAGGGCATCGTACGAATCAGCATCATGGATGGCGTCGTGCGTGACGATGACCTGGCTGAACAGCTCAAGACCCACCTCCAGCTCAGTGACGTGGAGGTGGTTGCCGGCGCGGAGGACGACGCCGAGAATCGCGAGGCATTGGCCCGAGCGGCAGCCGCCTACCTGCGAAGGACCGTGCAAGCGGGCGATACCTTCGGCTTCTCCTGGGGCCGCACGCTCGCCTCCATCGGTGGATTCATGGACCTGTTGCCCGAATCGACACTTGTCGCCCTGACGGGGAGTGTGGGAACCGACTTCGAACAGTCCCCCGTCGACGTGATGCGCCGGGTGGCAGGACGTTCGTCGGTGCGCACCATGACGATCTTCGCGCCCATGTTCGTCGACTCCGCCGCCACCGCGGAAGGCTTGCGCAAGGACCCGGCCATCGCTTCGGTGCTGGCCACCTACCAAGACC
This sequence comes from Luteococcus struthionis, assembly GCF_048595755.1. GTDB lineage: Bacteria > Actinomycetota > Actinomycetes > Propionibacteriales > Propionibacteriaceae > Luteococcus. The sequence goes on along the minus strand of NZ_CP184360.1, from coordinate 1,207,031 downwards.
TGGACCTGGCAGTGCTTTCCATCGGGTCTTGGGATCCACCCATCACGCAGCTCATGCAGAGCCTCTCCGAGCAGGACAAGCGCGAGCTGGATGAGGCGGGAGTACGCGCCGAGGTGGTGGGCATCTTCATCAGGGATGACGGACGCCCCTTCGACGCGCCTGTGGTGCAGCGGCGCATCTCAATCTCTGCCACACAGCTCATCGCCGTGCCCCAAGTGTTGGCAGTGGCTGGCGGCACGGAGAAGGTGCCAGCGCTTGCCGCTGTTGCCCGTTCGCGCCTGATCACCTCGCTCATCACCGACGAACGCACTGCTCGCCTGCTCCTCAACCAGGAGGCAGTGCCCCCTGGCCCCCGACAGCTCCCCTTGCAGGAGGAACCATGACCCCAGACCCAGCCCTGCAGGACCGTCTTGCCGAGCGCTTCCTGCGTTACAGCGCCGTCACGAGCCAGTCGGATGCCAGCTGCACGTGCGTGCCCAGCACCCCGGGCCAACGGGAGTTGGCAGAGCTGCTCGCCGAAGAACTGCGCGAGGCGTGCGCGCGCGACGTACACATCTCCGAGACCTCGGTGCTGACCGCCCGCATCCCGGCACGGCTCCCACAGGGCCACGCGTCGGTGCCGGCCGTGGGTTTCTGCGTCCACCTGGACACCGTGGACGTGAACCTCTCCCCCGAGGTCCGCGCCCGAGTGGTGTCCTTCGACGGCGACGACATCTGTCTCAACGAGGAGCTGGATCTGTGGCTGCGCCCGAAAGAACACCCGGAGCTGACCGCCTACACGGGTGATCGTCTGCTGGTGACCGACGGCACCAGCGTCCTGGGTGCCGACGACAAGGCGGGAATCGCGTCGGTGATGGAGGCGGCGATCACGTTGCTCGCCGACGACACCACGCAACACGGTGACGTGTACCTGGCGATCGTCCCCGACGAGGAGATCGGCCTGCGGGGTGTGCGCACGCTGGAGCTGAGCCGCTTCCCGGTCACCTACGCCTGGACCATCGACTCGTGCGAGGTGGGCGAGGCCGTCTGGCAGACCTTCAATGCGGCCTCGGCTACGGTGCAGATCCAGGGCGTCACGGCGCATCCGATGTCGGCCAAGGGGGTGCTGGTCAACCCGGTGATGGTGGCGCATGACCTGGTGGCGTTGCTCGATCGGGAACACACCCCGGAGCACACCGACGGCACCGACGGCTACATCTGGGTCACCGACGTGGACGCCAACCCCGCGACCGCCACCCTCGAGCTGAACATCCGCGAACATGACCGTCACCGTTTCGAGCAGCACAAGAGGTCCTTGCGGAGCGCGGTCGAGCACGTCCGACAGATCCATCCCGCAGCGGTGGTCGAACTGGAGATCAACGACGTCTACGGCAACATCGATGACGCGGTCACCGACGACAACCGCGCCGCGATCGACTTGATGCTCACCGCCATGGAAGAGCTGGGAATCACGCCCAAGCCGCTGGCCATGCGCGGCGGCACCGACGGCTCATGGCTTTCCACGCAAGGGATCCTGACGCCGAACTTCTTCACCGGGGCGCACAACTTCCACAGCATCCACGAATTCCTGCCGCTGCGCTCCTTCGAGCTGAGCCACCGGATGGTGCTGGAACTGATCAGCCCTGGGGCCGCCAGGCGCGATCACTCGCAGACGACGCCGTCACCATCTCGATCCTGATACCAGTCGTACTCAGGATCCTGACCTTGCCGGTACGGGCCGTATCCCGCCGCCTTCGCCTTGGTGCACGTCCCCATCCTGGGATCGGTGCCCCCGCTCCCTTGCTGTGCCGCCGGGGCTTGGGCGAGACCTACCCGGGTTGTTCCGCTGGTGTTCTGATCCTCGACGGCGGTCATCGCCGGAGCCGTCACTGTCGAAGTGGCAGTAGCCGTGACGGTGGCAGTAGCAGTGGCAGTGGCAGTCACGGTGGCCGTGGGAGCAGCCTGGGTCACAGTCACCGTCGCGGCCGGCATCGGTGCCGCAGCCGGCACAGAATCCGGACTCTGGTTCATCGACCCGAGCGCCCAGAGCGCCAACGGCGCCGCCACCAACCAAAAACGCTTCTTCTTGAAGAGCGACTTCTTCTGTTCAACGATTCCGGAGCCTGTTCCCTGCTCTTCACTCCGCGCCGACTCATAGGCATGCCAGTTCGAGGGCGGAGGGGGCGGAGTCGTGTTACTCATTGAGGGATCTTTCTCTGGGGATTCCGATGGTGTGCATCAGATCTCGTTACCCTATTGAGCAAATCCCACTTACCCGGCAGCGGGTCATCCCTGACAGGAAAGCTTCAGTCAGCTGGAAGCGCCCCCACCGAGATGGCAAACGCAGCCGATGGATGTCTGCGCTCCTCCACGGTGGCGCGAGCTCAATCTACCTTCGGCGTCTGCACCGGACGCGGCTTCTTCTTCCCCGCCAGCGGCGGGGCGCCACCGGGGCCAGCCAGCTCGTCGTGGCCGCTGGGCGAGTGCAGGCTGGAACCGGTCAGGTAGGCGGCACGACCGATCGCCATGCTGCCCACTGCCGAGGTGCCCAGCTGCAGCACGATGCACAGCGCCAGCTTTCCCAGATTGGTCCAGCTGGGCATCATGCAGAAGACCCCCATCAGCACCAGGCTGATGCCCGGCCCCGCGGCCGTGGCGATGGCAGAACTGCGGCAGTAGGCGTCCTTGAAACGCAGCAGGCCGATGGCGGCGGTGGTGAACAGCCCGGCGCCCAGCACCACCAAGACCTGCCCCAGCAGTGAACTCATCTCCAGCACACTCATCGGCGTCCCCTCGTCACGGCCATGGCCAGCGCCACCGACGCCAGGAATCCCACCACCGTGCTGCCCAGCACGATGTCGAAGACATAGGGCGCCTTGATCCAGGCCCCCAAGAGCGCGATCAGGCCGACCACGCTGAAGAAGAGCAGGTCGGAGCCGACGGCGCGGTTGGCGTCGTCCGGCCCCAGGAACATGCGTACCCCGGCCACCACCACGGCGGCGCCCAGCAGCAGCGTCGCCACCACGATCCCGATCATCGGCCACCTCCCGTCGCGCGCATGGCGTGGACGATGCGCTTCTCGGTTCCGCGGAAGGAGGCCAGGGCCTCGTCGCGGTTCTCGTACATGACGTGGACGAACAGCGCCCAGCGTTCCAGCTTCGCGTCGGCCTCCTGGCCGGGCACCCGACGGGTGGCCAGCACCAGGGTCCCGGGGGTGATGTTGACCATCAGGGCCAGCATCGCCAGCTCCCAGGAGGTCAACGGTGCGGTGCGGTACTCGACGATGATCGGATCGGAGTCGTCGTCGTGGGTGAGGACGTCGCGCATCACGACGAAACTGGAGACGGCGATCTGCCACATGAACCACAGCACGAGGCCGATCAGCCGCAGGGGCCAGGTGACAATCATCGTCCCGACACCGCCCTTGCATAGTCGGTGGGCTCCAGCAGGTTGTGGGCCACAGCCTCACCCAGATGCATCAGGCCCTGCCCGCCCAGCCCCAGCACCAGGCTGACCACCAGCAGCAGCAGGGCGGGGCCGATCAGGCCCCAGCCAATCCGCGGACCGTCGTCGTCCTCCTCGTCGACCGACCCGAGGAACATCGAACCCCAGATCTTCATCATGGCCATCAGGGTCAGGGCGCTGACGCCGATCGCCAGACCACCGACCAGCCACCGCTCGGCGTCGAAGGCGGCGGTGACGATGGCGAACTTGGCGACGAAACCCGACATCGGTGGCATGCCCACCAGCGAGACGGCGGCGGCGAAGAAGACCAGCGCGGTGACCCGTTCGCGGCTCAACAGCCCCCGCACCTGCCCCAGCGGGGAACGGCCGTAGGTCATCTCCACCGCGCCGATCGAGCACAGCAGCGAGGTCTTCACCACCATGTTGTGCACCAGGTAGAAGACGCCCGCGGCGATGCCGGCCGGCGTGAACAGGGCCAGCCCGGCCAGCACATAGCCGATCTGCGAGATCATGCCGACGGTGAGCACCGCCCGCGCGTCAGTCTCGCCCAGCGGCAGCAGACCACCCAGCAGCATGGACAGGCAGAACAGCACCATGAGCACGCTGCCGGCGGCGGGCCAACCGCCGAAGACCACCGAGAAGACCCGGTACATGGCGTAGATGGCCACCTTGGTGTGCAGGCCCGAGAACATCGCCGAGATGGTGGGCGACATGTGGGGATAGGTGCGCCCCACCCAACCGTGCACCGGCACGACGGCGGCCTTGATGCACAGCGCCAGCAGCACGATGCTGCCGGCCAGCTCGGTGCGGGCCGTCTCGATGCCGCGCCCGGCCAACTCGCCCATGTTGACGCTGCCGGAGGCACCGTAGAGCAGGCCCACGCCCAACAGCATCAGGTTGGAGGCGAACAGGTTGACCACCACGTAGATGCGAGTGGCGGTCACCTGCATCAGCTTGCCCTGGCCGCGGTGCGCCATGATCATCAGCGCATAGGAGGGCAGCAGCATCACCTCGATGAAGACGAACAGGTTGAACATGTCGGCGGTCACCAGCGCACCGCTGACCCCTGCGGCCAGCACCAACACCAACGGGGTGAAGTAGGGCTCCACCGCCACCCCGGCGTGGATGCCGAGCCAGGCACAGACCACCATCAGCAGCATGGTGACGGTCAGCATCAGGGCGCTGAAGGTGTCCATCGCAAAGGGAATCGCCACCCCGGCGGGCCACAGGCCGACGCCGTGGGCGATGGTGCCGCCGTCGCGCAGCTGCCACAAGTGGACCGCACCGAAGGCACACTGCCCCAGCAGCACGGCCATCATGACGATGATGCGCACCGCGGCAGGGGGACGCAGGAAGATGAGCAGCGCGGCCACGCCCAGCGGGACGGCCACCAGCAGCGGAAGAAGGGCGGGGCTCACTGTTCGGCGTCCGTCCGGTCGATGTAGGAATGCCAGTCGGAGTGTTCGTGCTTGCGTCCGACGGCGTGGTCGTCGTGCTGGATCAGCGAGGGAGACTCCATTTCTCGTCCGGTGATGTCGATCAGGGTGTCGTCGTCGCCGTCGCCCACCACGGCGAGCACCAGCAGCAGCACGGTGATCGCGAAGGCGATGACGATGGCGGTGAGCACGAAGGCCTGCGGCACGGGATCGGCCACCGTGGCCGGGTCATAGTCGCCGATCGCGGCCTGACGACGCGAGACGTCACCAGCAGCCACCAACAGGACGTTGACGCCGTGGCTGATCAGGATGAAGCCCACCACCACGCGCAGCATGCCGCGCCGCATCACCATGTAGGCGCCACCACCGAACAGGGCGGCGACGATCAGTGCAATGGCCATCAGTGATCGCCTCCCGCAATGTGGATGTAGGCGCCACCGGTGCGGGTCTTGACCGGCCCGGGTTGACGCAGCGGCGGCGTGCGGCTGCCGGCCTCGCCCAGGCGGGCCAGTGCCGAGAGCATCAGGCCGACCACGGCCAGGAAGACGCCCAGGTCGAAGAGCAGCACGCTGGAGATGTCGAAGGGGCCCACGTGCCACTTGATCGGCGTGAGGAAGGAGCCCTTGGTGTAGCCAAGCAGACCGGTGCCGACGCTGGTCAGGATGCCGACGCTGACCAGCAGCATGGCGGGAATGTCGAGCACCTTCGCATTGCGTCCGTGGGCCAGGTAGACCAGGCACAGCGCGGCACCCATCATCAGGGCCGCGATGAAGCCACCGCCGGGGTTGTAGTGCCCGCGGAAGTAGAGCCACACCGACAGGATCACCAGCACCGGCCCGACGACGCGGCTGACCACCTGCAGGGTGATGTTGTTGTCGTGCGCATCCAGGGCGGGGTTGCCCTTGCCGACGGTGTACAGGTGGGCGCGTTGCGGCAGCAGTCCACGCGCCTCCAGGGCCACCAGGATGGCCATGGCGGTCACGCCCAGCACGCACAGCTCACCGAAGGTGTCCAGGGCGCGGAAGTCCACCAGGATGGTGTTGACCACATTGCTGCCGCCGGTCAGGCGCTCGGCATTGGCCAGGTACCACTGCCCCACGTCGGAGACGCGGGCGTCGGCCTGCAGGTTCCAGGCCAGCAGGAAGCCGACCAGCCCGGTGAGCGCACCGAGCGCACCGGCCAGTGCAATGCCGCGTCGGCCAGTGCGGTGGAAGGCGCGCGGCAGGCGCCCCAGCAACAACACCAGCATCACGACGGTGAGGATCTCCACCAGCAGCTGGGTGAGGGCGACGTCGGGAGCGCCCAGCTTGAACAGCAACAGCGCCACCGAGAACCCGGTGATGCCGACGGTGGTCACCAGCGCCACACGGCTGCGGCCCAGGATGGTGAAGCCCACACCGACCCACACCAGCACCGCGATGAACCAGTCATAGGGACGTTCGGAGTCCTGCGGCATCGGGAACAGGCCGGAGTTGAAGACCGAGACCACCACCAACACGATGAGGGCGGCCAGGCCTGCCCCCAGGTGACGGCTGGGCGAATCGGTGCGGGTGATGGTGCCCAGCCGGTAGGCGCTGCCCACCATGACGGTGCGGGCCGTGTCGACGGTCTTCACACCGCTGAACGGGGTGTGGACACGCCCGAAGAAAGGTTCGAGCCGTTCGCGGGCCGCCACGGCCAGGCAGCCCAGCACGATCACCGCGACCGACATGCCCAGGGCCCAGTTGAACCCGTGCCACAAGGTGAGGTGGGCATGTTCGGCCTGGCCGGTGACCTCGCTGGCGGCATCGCTGAGCATCGGGTCCAGCGCGCCGGCGAAGGGGCCGAACACGATGCCGGCGAAGGAGGCGATCACGACGGGGGCCAGCATGCTGACCGGGCCGTCGCTGGGAGCATTCTCCATGCGGCCACCGGGCAGGGTGTACACCAGCAGTCGCCCGCAGTAGGCGAAGGTGAGGGTGGCAGCCAGCACGGCGGAAAGTCCGACGGGGACGGCCAGCGCCACCGGCATCCCCGTCATCGCACCGAAGAGCGCCTCCTTGCTGACGAAGCCGAACAGCGGCGGGATGCCGGCCATGGCCGCGGCGGCCACCACCAGGGCGGCGGAGGTGACGGGCATCGACTTCCACAGGCCCCGCAGCTTGCGGATGTCTCGGGTGCCGGTCTGCTCGTCGATGACGCCGACCCCCATGAACAGGGCGGACTTGAACAGGGCGTGGGCCACCACGTGGGTGAGGGCGCCAATGACGGCGTAGCTGCTGCCGATGCCGATGGTCGCCACCAGGAAACCGAGCTGGCTGATGGTGGAGTAGGCCAGCAGTTCCTTCATGTCGAAGCGCTGCATGGCCAGTGTTGCCCCCAGCAGGGCGGTGAACAGGCCGGTCAGCAGCAGCGACCAGTCCCACACGGCCAGGCCGGCGAAGAGCGTCGAGAAGCGCACCAGCAGGAAGATGCCCGCCTTCACCATGGCCGCGGCGTGCAGGTAGGCGCTCACCGGGGTGGAGGCCACCATCGCGTCGGGCAGCCAGTAGTGGAAGGGGAACTGGGCGCACTTGGTGAAGGCCGCCACGGCCACCAGCACCGCGGCCACCACCAGCAGCTGCTCGTGGCCCGCCCACGAGTCGTGCTGCAAGACCTCGGCCAGGGTGAGGGTGCCGGTGGCGTAGCGGGCGACGGCGACGGCGGCCAGCAGGCACAGCCCACCGGCGGCGGTGAGCACGAAGGTGCGCACGGCGGGGCGGATGCCCTTGTCACCCGACTGGGCGATGAGCAGGAAGGAGCAGATGGTGGTGAACTCCCACATCACCCACAGCAGGAGCAGGTCTTCGGCCAGCACGAGCCCGGTCATCGACGCGGCAAAGGCCACCAGCAGGCTGTAGAAGCGGCCGTGCGGGCCGTCCTTGAGGTAGTTCACCGAATAGGCCATCACCAGGGCACCGATGACCAGCACCACCAGGGTGAAGAGCACGGCCAGCCCGTCAAGCCTCAGGGCGAGCGAGACTCCCAGCTGCGGGATCCACGGGATGTCCCAGGCCAGCCCGGGCTGGGTCACCGCAAGCCAGCCGACCACCCCGGCGGCCACGGCAAGCCCCGCACTCATCAGCCATCCGGCCTGACGTCCCCACGACTGTCCGACGACGGCTCCGAGCAGGGACAGCCCGAACAGGCTGGCGACGAGCAGGGGTAGGGCCACAGTGGTCCTTTCGGGCGAGCGCAGCCAGACAGGGGTGCAGGCGTCGCCTTGGGAGTATCGGGGTTCTTGTCTGATTCTATGAGACGCGGGCAAGCCTACGGGGTCCGTCCACGTCCGCCCTGCGATGAACTCGCCCATCCCCAAGGGTGGGTTCCCGCCGGTGGGATGGAATCCACCGATGCGGCCCGGCACAGTGGTGGCCGTGTACAGCGCCCAGGAACCCTCACTCCAGGACAGGATGCCCCGCGGCCTCGAACTGGCCCTGAGATTCGGAGTCCCCGCCCTCGTCGCCGTCGCCTGCGCCTGGGTGGCCCTGTGGGTGGTAGGCCAGACCCGCTTCGCACTGGTGCCGATGGCCGTCGCCATGCTGGTCACGGCCCTGTTGACCCCATCGGTTCGCTGGCTGCACGGCCGGTTGGGCCTGAACCGCTACCTGGCCGGCGGGCTGTGCCTGATCACCCTGATGGCGGCGGTGGCCACCCTGGTGACGCTCGCCACCCGCACCATGGTGCGGCAGATGGGCAGCATCACCCGGCTGGCGCAGGAATCACTGTCGGCCACCGCGGAGTGGCTGCGCGACGGGCCGCTGCACGTCGACGACGCGCAGCTGCAGGAGGGCGTCAACAAGGGGCAGGAATGGCTGGCGAGCAACAGCCAGGGCATCGCCCAGACGGCCATGAAGTTCAGCGGATCGGTGACCGAGGTGGGCGCCATGGTCCTGCTGGTGGTGGTGAGTGCCTTCTTCTTCCTGGGCGATGGCCCGGCCATCTGGCGCAGCGTGCTGTGGCTGGTGCCGCACCGCTCGCGTGCCCGCCAGCTGGAGGCCTCGCGTCGCAGCTGGCGCAGCCTGGAGCTCTACGCCCGCACCGCCGTGGCGGTCGCCGCGATCGACGCGCTGGGCATCTGGCTGGGTTGCGTGGTGCTGGGCGTGCCCTTCGCGGTGCCGGTGGCCATGCTGGTCTTCGTCGCCTCCTTCGTCCCCTTCCTGGGCGCGATCGTCTCGGGAGTGATCGCCGTGGGCATCGCACTGTTCGCCAAGGGACTCACCACGGCCCTGCTGATGCTGCTGGTGGTGTTGCTGGTGCAGCAGCTCGAGGGCAATGTGCTGCAGCCCCTGCTGATGGGCAAGGCCGTCTCACTGCACCCCTACGCCGTGATCATCGGGGTGAGCCTGGCGGGCTACCTGTGGAACCTGCCCGGCGCGCTGCTGGCCGTGCCGGTGATGGCCGTGGTGATGGCGTGGCTGCGCTACCTCAATGACGATGACCGCTTCCCCGAGCTGGGCACGCTGTCACGTCGGGATGAGTCCGATGACGAAGACAAGTCAGGCGACCAGCTCGTCCAGGACGACGAGGCTGGTCACAGCCCGGTGGGCGCCCGTTCGGTCAGCGCTTCCTGACCCGACCGGGCCTGACGCTCACCACCAGGGTTCGCGCCCGGCCCCCTGCCAGGCATCCCGCAGGTCATGCGCAGCCACCACCAGCCCCAGGTGGCTGAAGGCCTGGGGGAAGTTGCCGTGGTGGCGCCCGTCCGAGCCCACCTCCTCGCCGTAGAGGCCCAGCGGTGAGGCCAGATCCACCAGGCGCTGCATCAACGCGCGGGCGTCGTCGATCCGCCCGATCGCGGCCAGGGCCGAGACCAGCCAGAAGCTGCACAGCACGAAGGGATGCTCCTCACCCTCCAGCCCGTCCACCCCGGAACTGGTCCGGTAGCGCAGCACCAGGCCATCCACCAGCAGGTCCTGCTCGATCGCCTCGACCGTGGCGACGAAGCGGGGATCGTCGGCCTCGCAGAAGCCGATGTGCTGCAGCTGCAGCAGTGAGGCATCCACCTCGTCGGTCTCGTAGTGCTGCACGAAGCAGCCGCGACGGGGGCAGACCCCTCGCTCGTCGATCTCGGCCCGCACGGCCTCGCGAACCTCGCGCCACAGCGCCACCTGGCCGTGGGCCGGCAGCTCACCGGACTCGACTCCCTTGATCGCCAGGTCCATGGCGGCCCAGACCATGGCCCGGGAGTGGGTGAAGTGACGCACCGGGCCACGGATCTCCCAGATTCCGTGGTCGGCCTCGTCCCAGTGGCGGGCCAGCTCGTCCACCAGCGCCACCTGCAGCCGCGCCGACAGCTCGCCCTCGGCCACCCCGGCCCGACGGGCCTGGTGCAGGGCCAGCATCACCTCGCCCAGCACGTCGGTCTGGCGCTGGTCGACGGCGCCATTGCCGATGCGCACCGGACGGGCGCCCCCGTAGCCGGGCAGGTGATCGAGTTCGCGCTCGGGCAGGTCATGGCCGGCATCCACGCGGTACATGATCTGCATGTGCTCCGGATCACCGGCCACCGCGCGCACCAGCCAGTCGCGCCAGGGCGTGACCCGGCCCTTCATCCCGGCCCGCAACAGCGCCTCGATCGTCAACGCGGAATCGCGCAGCCACGAGTAGCGGTAGTCCCAGTTGCGCTCCCCACCCGGCTCCTCCGGCAACGAGGTGGTGGGGGCGGCCACGATGCCCCCGGTGCGTTCATGCGTCAGGTGGCGCAGGACCACCAAGGAGGTCCGCACCTGCTCCCGCCACGGCCCCTGGTAGGAACACCGCTCGAGCCACTGGCGGGAATCGTCCAGGACGCGCTGCAGGCTGCCGTGACTCGTGCGTGAGTCCAGCAGGGGCTCGGTGGACGGCTGCCAGACCAAGTCGAATTCCCAGCACTCACCGGCCGAGATCTCGAACTGGGTGCTCATGGCGCCGCTCGAGTCCGGCTCCGGCAGGCCCGGCCCCCGCAACACGAAGGTGTCAGGGCCGTCCACCGCCACCAGCGCGTCGAGCTCACCGAGCGACTTGCGCGAGACCAGCGGACGGCGCAGGCCGTACCAGGGGCGCACCGACCATTCGTGGCGCATGGTGATGCGCCCCTCCAGGCACTCCACGCGTCGGATCAGGTCCGCGCGGCCATCACCGGTGGGCATGAACTCCCGCACCCGCACCACGGCATCGTCACAACGCCAGGTGGACTCCAGCACCAGACTGTCCGGCAGGTAGTGACGCTCCAGCACGGCATCCTGCTGCAGCGGCGCCAGCAACCATCGTCCGTGCTCCTCGGTGCCCAGCAGCGAGGCCATGCAGGCCGCGGAGTCGAAGTCCGGCAGGCAGAGCCAGTCGATGGATCCCGTGGACGAGACCAGCGCACTGCCGTGGCGGTCCCCCAGGAAGGCGTACTGCTCGATCGGCGTTGCCATGCTGCTCCCGTTGCTCAGTCCTTGACGTTGGGCACCACCAGCAACGGTACGTCGCACTCACGGCCCAGCGAACGCGAGGTGGAGCCGAGCAGCAGGCCGGAGAAACCACCGCGCCCACGGCTGCCCACCACCAACAGGCTGGCTCCCTGCGATGCCTGCCGCAGCGCCGTCACCGGTTCACCGTCCACCACGGCCACCCGCACCGAGGCACCGGGCTGCTGGTCCACCAGCGGCTGCAGCAGACGCACCTGTTCGGTCTCCAACTGCTCGCGGCGCTTCTCGGCGAGCGACGGGCTCTGCCGCGCCCAGAAGGCCTTGTCGAAGTCATTGGCGGCGACGGCCAGCAGCGGCAGGTTCCGCTCCAGGCTCCACTCCAGGGCCACCACGAAGGCCTCCTGCGAGCTGCTCTGGTCGACGCCGACCACCACCGGACCGGTCGCGTCGTGCTCGGTGGGCGGCACCACCACGACGGGCACCCTGGCGTGGGTGAGCACCTCCTCGGTGGTGCTGCCGACCATGCGGCCCAGCAGGCCGGTCATGTGGGAGCGCCCCACCACCAACAAGTCACCCGGCTGGGTGCTGTCCAGCACGGTGCGGGCGGGATGGCCCACCAGCAGTTCGCGCTCCACCTGGATGCCGGGGTACTGGTCGCGGATGCGCGCCACCACCCCGTCGAGCTGCTCGGTGGCCTGGGAACGCACCTCGTCCACCACGTCCGGGGAGTACCAGTGCTCGGCCGGCGACAGCTCGGCCCCGGGCGACTCGACCGTGGGAAGCTCCACCGAGCGCAGCACCTGCAAGGGCACCTGCTGGCGTTCGGCCTGCCCCGCGGCCCAGTTGGCCACATTCCAGGCCTCTGGCGATCCGTCGGTTCCCACGACGATCCTGGTGATGTCCTTCATGATCCGTCCTTCCTCCGTTGGCTCTGGGACTTCTGGCTTGGGGACTTCTCACTCCACCAGATATCACATTGGCCGCGACAATGGCGCCGACAACGCAGGAAAGGAAGGTTCAGCCCTTGATGAGGGCCAGGTTCTCGTCCATCTGTTCCGCGGTCAGGGCGCCCATGTGGCTCTTGCGCAGCACACCGTCGCGGTCGATGAAGAAGTGCGACGGGATGCCCAGCGAGCGGTAGCGCGAGGCGATGGTGGTCTCCGGGTCACTGATCATCGGCACGGTCAGCCCCAACCGGTTGGCATAGCCCTGGATCGTCGACTGGTCCTCGTTGATGAAGACCGACAGCACCATCACGTCCTCGGCCTGGTGCTTCTTCCACGCCGCCTCGATGTCTGGCGCCTCGGCGCGACAGGCGGTGCACCAGGTGGCACCGAAGTTCAGCCACACCGGCTTGCCCTTCAGCTGGGCCAGCGAGACCTTGGTGCCGTCCAGCGTGGTCGCGCTGAAACCGGGCGCGGGCTGGCCTACCTCCGGGGCGCTTCCACTCTGGTCACCCTCCAGGGTCACTGCGGTGGCACCGTTGAGCGCTGCCTGCTCCGGCTCGTCCTCACCGCTGGGACGGCCCAGCAACCAGGCCCCGCCCAGCACCAGCGCCAGGGTGAGGGCCAAGACCAGGCCACTGCCGTACTTGCTGCGGCGCAACCGTTCGCGCCAGTCGCCGGAGGTGGGTGCCGGCTCGGTGTGGTTCTCGCTCATGTCGTCCCCCTCAGCCACCGTAGGAGTGCAGGCCACCGAAGAAGTGGTTGCCCAGGAAGGTGAAGATGATGGCGCCGAAGCCCAGGATCAGCAGCCAGGCCGAGCGGTTGCCCTGCCAGCCCTTGGTCACCCGGGCGTGCAGGTAGGCGCCGTAGATCAGCCAGGTGACCATGGCCGCGGTCTCCTTGGGATCCCAGCTCCAGTAGCGGCCCCAGGCGGTGTTGGCCCAGATGGCGCCCTGGATGTTCATCATGGTCAGCAGCGGGAAGCTGAAGACCACCGCGCGGTAGCCCAGCTCGTCCAGACGCTCCAGGCTGGGAAGCCCGCTCCAGCGCACCTTCGGCTTGACCAGGTACAGGATGCCGGCGGCCGAGGCGACGGCACCGGCGCCGTAGCCCAGAACCGCGAGGAAGACGTGCACCGTCAGCATGAAGGGGCTCTGCAGGGCGGGCACCAGAGGCTTGACGCTGTCGTCACGGGTGGCGGCATAGACCAGCATGGTCAGGGCCAGCGGCAGCAGGGCGATGCCCAGCGCGCGAGCATGGTGGCGACGCTCGAAGTAGACGTAGAAGGCCAGCATTCCCCACCCGAAGGAGCACGCGAACTCGTACTGGTTCGCGAAGGGTGCGTGCTTGACCACGATGGTGCGACAGACCAGGGCGATCGTCATCAGGATGAAGGCCAGCACCGTCAACTGGCTGCCGTACCAGGCGACCCCGCGCACCGGGGTGGCCTGCTGGGCACCCGCCGTGGCCACCTGGGCATTGCGTCGGGTGGTGGTCAGCGACGTGATGTAGGCCACTGCGGCCAGCGCCACCAGGGCGATCGAGGCGTAGAGGCAGTACTTGGAGATCTCAAGCATGGGTGCTCCCGGAAGAGGTCGTGTCGTCGGTGTCAGGACTGGTGGGCTTGCCGAGCGAGTCGACCAAGCGGAAGACCTTCTGCTCGAAGATCGTGTCGTGGCGGTCGGGCGAGGCGACGCGCACCTGGCTGCCACCGTCGTCGGTGCGGTGCACGCGCAACCAGATGCGCTGGTGGCGGTAGAACATGGTGCAGATGGTCCCCAGCACCAGCAGGAAGGAGCCGATCCACACCAGGATCGCGCCATTGTCCTTGCTGACCATCAGGCCGGTGAACTGGCGCTCACGCTCCAGGGTGACGGCCAGACCGTTCACCTGCTGCTCGCGGCCCTGGCTGATCACCTGCTTGTCGAGCGGCTCGTCGGTGGTGCGGTCGTAGAACTCCACCTGCACCTGGCCGGGGGCGATGCGGGCATCCACCTGGCCGGAGGCCGGCGCGATGACGAACATGTTGAAGCCCTTGTCCGGGAATTCCACCTTGCCGAAGTTCGTCAGCTTGTCGTCGGTGCTGTACTGCAGCGGCACCCCACCGTGGTAGACCTGCTTGCCCGCGGCATCCTTGACGGTCACCTCGGCGGCGAAGCCGAAGTAGGCCTGGTTGAAGGCGATCCCGTCGTACGTCATCGGCGAGTTCACCCGGGTGGTGTGCTGCTTGACCTGCTTGCCGTCCTCGTAGAGCACCAGCTCCGAGGCGTAGTCCATCGGGGAACCGTCGTCGTGGTAGGTGTCGGTGAAGCTCTTGGCCTCCACCGCCAGGTTGGTGCCGTGCCCCACCGGCTGCGGCCCCATGCCCACCGGCACGGTGAACTCGTTGTTGCGGAAACCGGTGTTGTTGGTGATGAGCACGCCCAGCAGGATCAGCACGAAGGCGGTGTGGGCCAGGGCGGTTCCCAGCGGCATCCAACGGTGCTTGTCGGCGTAGAGGTTCAGGCCGTCGTCGCGGCTGTCCTCGATCACCCGGTAGTGCTCGGCGGCCAGCTTGGTACGGGCATCGTCGAAGAGCGCCTGCGGGCTGCCGGCCAGCTCCACGGTGCGACGGGTGCGGGCGTGGTCGAAGAAGCCCTCGCGCACATGGGTGTGGGGCTGCGTGGCGTTCTTCCACAGGGTCGGCAGGCGGTGCGTGGTGCAGCCGATGATGCTCAGCGCCAACAGCACCGTGACGATCCGGAAGGGCCACGAGCTGAACATGTGGAAGACGCCCAGGAAGCTCAGCGGCATCGTCCAGCCGCGGTAGCGGGGGCGCTGCTCCTCCAGGAAGGAGCGGTACCAGTCCGGGTTGTTGTAGGTCTGGGCGTCGGCCTGCGGGAAGAGCACCCCCACCAGGGCGAGCAGTGCCATCGCGAAGATCAGGAACAGGCCGATCCGCTTGTTGTAGAACAGGCGGTAGATGCGCAGCAGCATCTCCTTGGGGGTGATGTCTGCCCCCGGCCCGGTGTCGAGCCCCTGCGGCGGGGTCTTCACGGCTGTACTCATGGCATCTTCCTCATACTCCGAAGCTCTGGAGCTTGCTGAACTGGTCTGTGACCACCAGGAATCCGACCAGCACCAGCAGTGCTCCGGAGACCAGTTGGACCGCGGCCTCGTGGCGGGTGAACCAGGTGAGCCGCTCGCTCACCCAGGACGCCCCCAGCGCCACCGCGACGAAGGGGATCCCCAGCCCCAGGCAGTAGGCCACCAGCAGGGCGGCACCGTGCCAGACGCTGCTCGACTGGGTGGCCAGCGCGATGATCCCGCCCAGGATCGGCCCGATGCAGGGCGTCCACCCGGCGCCGAAGGCCAACCCGAGCGCCAGCGACCGGCCGGTGCTGGGGGCTTGGCTGCCGCGGCCCGAACGGGGGCCGCCCAGGCTGCGTGACAGGAAGGGGATCTCCACCAGGCCGGCCACGTGCAGGCCCATCACCACCAGCACCAGACCACCGGCCCAGCGCAGCAGGTCACGATGGTCACCGATCACCCAGCCGACCAGACCGATGGAGGCCCACAGCCCGACGAAGACCACGCTGAAGCCCAGCACGAAGGCCAGCGCCTGCCGCAGCGCGCCCAGCCTGGTGCGCTGCTCGTCGCTACCCACCAGGTAACCGACGTAGACCGGCACGATCGGCAGGAAGCAGGGTGAGGCGAAGCTGACGATGCCCGCCAGCAGCGCGATCGGAAGGGTCAGGTTGTCCATGTCATCAACGCGGCGGGGTGGCCGAGCCGGAAGGAGCCGACGAGGCGTTGGGAGTGGTGGGGGCCGAGGCGGCGGGTGTGGTCGATGACTTGGCCGCGGGGGTGCTGGACGGCCCTCCCAGGTGTGACTGGACGGTCTTGGCCAGATCCGAGTCCGGCTCCAGCTCGACCACCTTCTGCCAGGCGGCCTTGGCCTTGTCCATGTCATTGCGCGACATGTGCAGGAAGCCGAGGTTGTAGTGGATGACGGCCTTCTTGGGGTCCAGCTTGGCCGCCTGGTTCCAGGCCTTCTCCGCCTCGTCCAGGTTGGCGTCGTTGAAGTGCGCCACACCCAGTGCGGTCCACGCGTCGCTGTCCTTGGGGGTCACCTTGGTGACCCGTGCCTGCCACTGGGCGGCCTTCTTGTACTCCTGGGCGCCGTCGTAGATCTGGCCGAGCGCCTTCATCGACAAGACGTCCTTGGGATCCTTCTTGATCTTCTCCTCCAGGGTGGCCACCATCTTGGGGTCCACCGGCTTGGGAGTGCTCATCTGCTGCCCGTCGGCCGGGGATGAGGCCTCGCTGGTGGCCTGCTGGGGCTGCCCCCCGTCATCGAGCAGGTAGACGCCCAGGACGACGGCGGCACCCAGGGTGGCCAGCCCCAGACCCGTCACCAGCCGGTTGCGACGCTTGGGTGCGGCCGAGACCGCGGGCACCGCGGCAACCGGAGCCTGGTCCTCGAGCCCGCTCAGCTCCAGGTCCTCGTCGATCTGCGCGTCATCGCCCACGGCACGCTCGGCCAGACGGCGCTGTCGCTGGGCCCACCCGTCGAGTTCGGACGGCGCCTGGTCGAGGAAGGCGACCAGCTGTTCTCGCGCCGCTGCGACCTCTTCCGGGGTGGCATGCGCGGGCAACCCGAGGGCCTGGATCGCGGCGCTGCGCTGGCTGTCTGCGGTGGTCATCAGTGGCTCCCGAAGGCTGGCGTGTTAGATACGGAATGTGCAAGGCATATTCGTTGCCGCTCACTGTAGTGAGAGCCCTTCCATGACGAACGGGCGGGGGTGGACTTTGAGGTCCACCCCCGCCCGCTGGTCGGTCAGGAAGCTTGCTGCCTTGGCTTTCAGCCCTTCTTGCTCGGCGTCGCCGAGGGGGTCAGGCTGGCCGGAAGCTTGGGTGTCTGCGCGGTGGCAGGCGACTTCTCGGAGGCATTGGCATCGGCCTTCGCCTTCTTCTCGGCCGCGGCCTTCAGCTTCTTCTCGTAGGCCTTCTTGCCCTCCTCGCTCAGCGGAACGGGAGCCGGCTCGGTCTTCTTGCCCTGCAGGGCCAGCTGGCCCTGACGTGCCGCATTCGTGGCGTCGGCCAGGATCTGCTGGCTGTAGGCCGGGGCATGGAAGCCGTTGGAGTTCTCGCTCTCGGAGTAGTCCAGGTAGAAGGAGGCCTTGCGCTGGTACAGGCGCGCCGCTTCCAGACGATCCTCGGCGACCCCTGCCTTCTGCGCCGCCTCGATGTCGTCGATCAGCTCGTCGACGGCGGTGTAGGTGGCATCCATGGTCTTGAGGAAGTTGTTCTGGATGTTGCTGACCCGTTCCTTCATCTCCTTCTCGTCAGCCTTGTGACAGGTCTGGCAGGAGGAGTTCACGTCCAGCATCGGGCTGCGCACCTGGTGGTCGCTGACCTTCGCGGCACCCTGGCGCTTGTAGGGCATGTGGCAGTCGGCACAGCTGACGCCGGCCTTGGCGTGGATGCCCTGGCTCCAGGTCTCGAAGTCGGGATGCTGGGCCTTCAGGCCCGGCATGCCGGTGCGGGCATGCACCCAGTCGACGTGGCTGGTGCTGTCGGCGTACTCCTGCTCGATGTTGAGACCCTTGCTCCACGGGAAGTGCAGCGTGTTGCCCTCACCCTTGAAGTAGTACTCGACGTGGCACTGGGCACAGACATAGGAGCGCATCTCCGACGGGGTGGCGTCCTTGTTGACGTCGTAGTCCTTGATGCCCTCGCTGGCCTTGAGCGACTTGATGCCGTTCATGAAGGCCGGCTTGGTGACGCGCAGCGCCATGGTCTTGGGATCGTGGCAGTCGATGCAGGCGATCGGGTGCTCGAACTTGTCGGTGATGTCCAGGTACTTCTGGTGGTTGATCGCGTCGAAGCCCTTCATCAAGTCGCCGCCGCCCTCGTCCTTGAAGACGGTGTAGGTGGAGGCGTGGCAGTTGATGCAGGCACCCGGCTGATCGAATTCCTGCACGCGACGCGTCAGGCGCTGGTCGGTGAGCATGTACTCGTGGCCGCGGGCCTCGCGGTAGTCGACGGCGAAGGCGTAGCCGTCCCACAGCTTGCGCAGCCGCGGTTCACGATCCACTTCCTGGGCCGCCACCGTGGTGCGCGGGTCGTTCGCGGTGGCCTCGCGCTTGGTGGGATTGGAGCCGCCGTGCTCGGTGGGCTCCATGTCGGCCGTCTTCTTGTACATCTCGTACTGGATGGGGAAGTTCTTCCCCCAGATGGCCGGATCCACCGTGGTGTCGGTGAGCTCGACCGCCTGGAAGTAGGGCTCCTTCGCCTCACTCTGCTTCTTGACGACGTCCGCGAGCAGGGCGGCAATCACCAGGGTGGCCAGGAGGCTGGCCAGCACCAGCACTCCGAGGATCACCTTGGTCCGCCGCTTGGGCTCCGGAGGTGTCACTGGATTACTCATGACAGTTCACTTCCTGTGACCAACTTCGCTGTGGCATTGGACGCACGACACCTGGGTGTCATGGCTACGGGTCATCTGGACGTCCTCGGTCAGGTCGCCGTGGCAACGCAGGCAGTTCGCCTCGGCCACCTTCATGTTGACGTCGCGGATCTGGATGTTCTCGGGATACCAACCGGTGCTGAACTTCAGCCCGTGCAGGAATCCGTCCTCGGCCTTCACCCAGTACTTGTGCACGACGTTGTCGTGCGGCAGGTGGCAGTCATTGCAGGTGGCCACCGCGTGGTGGCTGCCCGCCTTCCATGCGTTGTACTCCTCGTTCATCGCATGGCAGTTGTTGCACGTGGCGGGATCGGTGCCGAAGTACGACAAGCCCTTCGCGAAGACGAAGGTGTAGACCCCCAGACCGATCACGCCACCGATCGCGATGGCCAGCACCGACAGGACGATGGTCTTCATGTCCAGGTACTTCTTGACCCAGCCGACCATTCCACCTCCTGCCATCGCGCACCTCCTGATCCAGCCAGCCGACCACCCCCCGGAGCGGGTGGGGTCAGACGTGGCACCCATTGACGAAATCATCCCGTGCCGCCCAGCGGCACACCATCCCTCGTTGGATAGAACTTGGGCATATTCCGCGGTGTCGACGGCACATCTTCGCCCCAGTCAGAGTTTATTTCACCGGATTTTTCACGGAGCTGGCGGGGTGGCCAGACCCTGCCGCACGATGTAGGCCGCGGCCTGGATCCGGTTGTCCATCCCCAGCTTGCGCAGCGCATTGTGCACATGGTTCTTGACGGTGCCCTCGGTGATGGACAGCCGGGAGCCGATCTCGCGGTTGCTGAGACCACCGGCCACCAGCCGGAGGATCTCCAGCTCGCGGGCACTCAATGCCGGCGGCTCCTGCACCTCGGGGCTGCCACCGGCCGTCGGCGCGCCCTGCCTCAGCTCGGCCAGCAGGCGTCCCACCAGCGCCGGCGCCACCGGGTTCTCGCCGCGCATCACCTGGCGGAAGGTCTCGAACAGCTCCTTCGGGTGCATGTCCTTGAGCAGGTAGCCGTGCACCCCCTGCCGCACCGCGGGCAGCAGGTGGTCGTCGTCCTCACTCACGGTGAGCATCACGACCTTGGTGGCCGGCAGGTCGTGCAGGATGCGGCTCGCGGCCTGCACCCCGTCCATCACCGGCATCTCGACGTCCATCAGCACCACGTCGGGGCGCAGCTCGTGGGCCAGTTCGACGCCCTCCAGGCCGTTGTTGCCCTGCCCGACCACCACCAGATCTGGCTGTTCGTCCACCAGGGAGGCGATGGCGCGCCGAAACAGGGGCTGGTCGTCCACCAGCAGGACCCGGATCGGCTCCGGGGCAGGCACGGACTGGTTCATCCCAAGACCTCCATCCGGCATGGCAGCCGAGCCTCCACCCGGGTGCCCTCACCCACCCGCGAGGTCACCGCGAAGGTGCCGCCCAGCTGCTCGACGCGTTCGCGCATGGTGTGCAGGCCGTAGTGGTCGGCGTGCCCGGCACGCTGCGCGTCAAAACCCACTCCGTCGTCGCAGACGCTCAGCACGGTGCCCTCGTCGCCGTGCCCCAGCCGCACCACCGCATTGCTGGCCCGGGCGTGCTTGCGCACATTGGTGAGAGCCTCCTGCACCACCCGGCTGAGTTGCACCTCATGGGCCGGGGGCAGCTGCGCCCCTTGACCCCAGGGCGGCTGCGCCCCTTGCCCCAAGGGCGGCTGCTCCGGGGCCTCCGGCTCGACGTCCAGCTCCAGCCGGGCCGCGACTCCGCTGGAACGCGACCAGCTGGCCAGGTAGTGCTCGAGGCCCTCGACGAAGCCCCGATCGGTGCGGCCCGATTCGCGCAAGCCCAGGATCGACTCGCGCACGTCGCGGCACGACTCACGGCACAGGTCGGCCAGCTCCCCCAGCTCGGCCCGCACCCGCCCGGCCGCCTCCAGCTCGGGAGCATCCTGCAGGGTGCGCAGCTTCAGGTGCGCCACCGAGAGCACCTGGGCCAATGAGTCGTGCATCTCCCGCGCGATGCGTTCCCGCTCCTGCAGCACGGCACTGTGCCGTTCGGCTGCCACGGCACGTTCCTGCAGGGCGAGCATGTGCCGAAAGCCACGCTCCACCTGGTGCGAGACGAGCAGCCCGAAGACGATCACCGCCAGCGCGCCCCCGGCCGCGGCGGCCAGGTGCGTGCGGCTGGGCCACACCAGGGGAAAGACGGACATGAAGACCAAGGGCAGCACGACCACGGCGATCCTCAGCAGACGGAGCCGACGCTCCACGTCCTCGCGCTGCATGGCCACCCCTTCACCGGGCCCCGGTCATCAGGGCACTGTGCCCCCACTGGGCACTGTGTCTGAGGCAAGCGTATTTGACACAGTTTTGACTTGGTTTTTGGGGGTGGGGGTATCGAAGGTCACACCTCGTCGGAGCCCGTGGAACCCGGGCGTCGGTACCTCTCGTGATCGGCCGCCGCAGCGCCCCGCCCGCGTCGGTTGCTGGCGGAGGGCTGGCTCGCGAGGTCTGCTTGCCGGGGCCCGCTCGGCTCGCGGAGCTCATTGCCCTTGGCCCGCAGCGGGGCGGCCGAGGAGCCACCCTTGGCGCCACCACCAGCCGCGACGGCGGCCGCCGCGATCGCCGTGGTCATCGGCACCGAGAGCACCAGACCGATCGAGCCGACCAGGGTGCGCACCAGCTCACCGGCGAACATCTCCCCGGTCATCACCTCGCCGAAGGGCCGCTGGTACATGGTCAGCAACAACAGCGTGGGCAGGATGGCACCCGCCGTCGCGAAGGCCGTCGTGTAGACCGTCGAGGCAATGTGGTCGCGGCCAATGCGCATGGCGCCCTTGAACAGTTCACCGCGGCCGCGCTGGCCGTCGGCGATCTCCCAGACCGCGGAGGCCTGCGTGATGGTCACGTCATTCAGCACGCCCAGCCCGGCGATCACCACGCCACACATCACCATCGCCTGCAGGTTCAGGTCTGGCGCGGCACTGGCCAACAGGAAGTCGTCCTCATTGGAGACACCCGTCAGGTGTGCCCACTTCGTGGCCCAGTAGCCCAGCCCCGCGGCGATCAGCAGACCGGCCAGGGTGCCCACCAGCGCCGTCGTCGTGCGAGTGGAGAAACCGTGTGCGGCATAGAGCACGACGAACATGATCGCGGAGCTCGCCGTCAGGCCCACCAGCGTCGGGTTGTGCCCCACGATCAGCGCGGGGAACATGAACTTCCACATCACCGCACCGGCGAAGACCAGGCCCAGGAGCGAGGCGAAACCACGCCAGCGCGCCACCACGACCACCAGCAGCGCAAAGACCGCCGCGAAGAAGATCAGCGGGGTGGAGCGCTGGAACTCGGCGAACTGGTAGTTCACCGAACCGTCCTGCGGTGAGGGGGTGCGGTAGACCTTGATCTGGTCCCCCACCTCGACCCCCGACGAATAGTGCGCCGCGGTCAGCGGCACCTCCTTGGTCTGGCCCGCCTCCGGCCCCTCGTCCAGGTGCACCTGCAGCTGGGCGCAGGGACGCGTCTCGTCGGCCACCGACCCGGTCATGCCGTCACAACTGATCTCATTGACCATGGTGACGGTGGCTCCGGGAAGGGTCACCCCCTCCACCATGACCGTGGCCGAATCGGCCCGGACGTGCGCCTGCATGTTGTGCGGCCACATCAGCACCAGGGCCGCGATGGTGGCCAGCCCGATGGGAATCAGGAAGCCGAGCATCCAGCCGAGGGCGCGCCGCTGGGCGCGAGCCACCTCCGGGCTGGGCGGGGCGGAGGAACCGTGGGAATGCGCGTGTGCCATGACGGGCCCTACCTTATGTTCAGTGCACATGGACGATTTGTGGGTGACGACTGCCTGGACCCCCGGCGCACCCCCGTGCGGTCAGACACCGTGCTGTCGGACACCGTGACCTTATCCAACCGGCCCGGCGCCTCGCGACGGCTGCCGGGCGCCGCGGGACGGCTGGACGCGTGCCTGGGACGGCTGCGTCGCGGGCCGGGCGACCCCACCCATCGCAGGGTGGGAGAGGTCTGGTGGCGCAGCTGCTGGACCCCCGAGGGCTCCGCGCTGCTGCAGCTGCGCGACGACGGCGACGACGTCGCGCTGCGGGCCTGGGGAGAGGGCGCCGAGTGGGCCCTGGACCAGGCCCCGCGGCTGCTGGGCTGCCACGACGAGGGCCGACTCGAGACCAGCCATCCGGTACTGCGCGAACTGGTGCATCGCTTCCCACGGTTGCGCGTGGGCGCCACCGACCTGGTCTGCGAGAGCCTGCTGCCCAGCGTCGTGGAGCAGAAGGTGACCGGCGCCGAGGCCTTCCGCGCCATCCATCGGTTGACCCGCCGCCTCGGCGAGCCCGCGCCGGGGCCAGCCGGCACCCGGGGGCATCCGGCCGAGGGCATGCGGCTGCCACTGCGGCCCGCGCAGTGGGCGGGCATCGCGTCGTGGGACTACCTCAAGGCCGGTGTGGACCAGCGACGAGCGACGACGTTGGTGGGCGCCGCCCGTCGCTCCCGCGCACTGGAACGCACCCTGACCAGCAGTGATGCGGATGCGGCGCTGCGCAGCCTGCCCGGCATCGGCCCGTGGACCAGTGCCCGCACCCGGCAGCAGGCCCACGGCGATCCCGATGCCTGGAGCATCGGCGACTACCACGTGCCGCGGCAGATCAGTCTGGCCCTGTGCGGTGAGGAGCTCGACGACGATGATTGCGCCGAGCTGCTGGAACCCTTTGCCGGGCAGCGTTATCGAGTGGAGCTGCTGGTGCTGTTGGGCGGCCCCCGACGGGAACGCCGCGGCCCTCGTCGCAGTCTTCCCACCCACCTGCCCACCAGGTGGTGAGCCGGACTCAGGCCGCCGGGCGCAGCACCCGGATGCCGGCGCGCTGGTCCTCGACGAGGGTGCCGGGTGCCTCCTTGTAGGCCGCCCAGCACAGCCACAGGTCACCCACCCCGCCCGACAGGTGCAGCGAGAAGGGGATCACCCACCAGCTGGGCGAGGAACCCCAGACGATCATCGAGAACAGCACCAGGTTGACCACCACATTGGGCATGGCGCAGATGACGATGTACTGCCACCGCGTGAACAGGTGACCCTCGCAGGTGGTGTAGAGGTAGGGCAGACCGGGCGACATGATGCCCGCGCCGAAGCGCGGCCGGGCATGCAACGCGGCCATGCCCAGTCCGTGCAGCAATTCGTGCACCGCCAGGGTTCCCAGCCCGATCAGGGCCGTGCCGAGCACCGCCTGCAGGGCGCGCTGCGAGGTGAGCACGAACATCCCGCCGTAGGAGCCGCGCAGGCCGAGCACGAGCAGGCCCAGGGCCATGCCCAGTGCCAACAGACCCGTCCCGAGGGCCGCCATCCAGGCCTCGGACCGCTCACCCGGTTCCTTGGCCACCAGGGAGCCCTCATCCACAGGTGACGGTGGGATGATCATGATGCGATCCTATGTGGCCGCCCGCCTGGAGCGGCCTGCCACTTGTCTCACTCTCAGGGAGTTCTGTCATGGACCTCGTCGTGCCACCGGGCCCGGGAATCGCCCAGGGGATGGTGATCGCCGAAAGTGAGCTGCGTGAAAGCTTCAGCCGCTCGTCGGGCCCCGGTGGGCAGGGTGTGAACACCAACGATTCGCGCGTGCAGCTGGCCCTGGACCTGGCCACCTGCAGCGGGATCGACGAGGCTCGCCGCGAACGACTGTTGGAGCGGCTGGCCCCTCGCCTGGACGGGACGGTGCTGACCGTCGAGGCCCAGGAACACCGGCAGCAACGACGCAACCGGGTTGCCGCCCGGGAACGGATGGCGGCCCTGCTGCGCGAAGCCCTGGCCCCACCTCCCCCACCCCGTCGAGCCACCCGACCCACCCGCGGATCGGTGCGACGCCGCCTGGAGGCCAAGAAGCGCCGTGGCCAGACCAAGGCGCTGCGGGCGCGGCCGCGCGACTGAGCCTCACCGACTGGGGCTGGACGCTCGCCGCGGGGACGGCATTTCGACAGCGCGGCGGCGAGCAGCGAAACCGCTTCACAGCTTGGCGAGGCACCATGGTGCTTCCCCGACCCCAAGGACACGATGACCGACCACACATGGCTCGACCTGGCGCTGGCGCTGGCCCTGCTGCTGCAGGCTGCCCGCGGATGGCGCCTGGGTGCGCTGACCAGCATCTCCGGACTCGTCGGACTGTTGGGAGGTGCCGTGCTGGGCCTGTGGGCCGCTCCCCAACTCGTCGACCGCTTCGGCAGCCATCTGGAGGAACCGTTGCCCGCCATCCTCGTGGTCGGCGGGGTCCTGCTCACAGCGGTCTTCGGCGAGGCCCTGGTAGGTGGGCTGGGGCACCGGCTGCGACTGCGCACCCGGGATCTCACCGCGCAACGGCTCGACCAGGTGCTGGGCGCCGTGGCCTCGATGGTGGTCTTCAGCACCACGGTGACCCTGCTGGGCGGTGCGGTACGTCCCGTCCTGCCCCAGAGCTGGGCCGCGACGATGAACCGTTCGGCCGTCCTGCCGTGGATGGATGCCGTCACGCCCGACCAGGCTGGCCGCTTCACCCAACAGTTCACCCAGCGCTTGGGCGACGTCGGCTTCCCGCGCGTGTTCAGCGGGTTGGCCCCCGAGCCCGTGCTGCCCGTGCCAGAACCGGACGGATCGCTGGCCGATTCCCAGGCGGTGGCTCGCGCCAGTGCCAGCATCGTGCGCATCTCCAGCAGCGGCGAGCGTTGTGAGCGCGGCAGCTCCGGCTCCGGCTGGGTGGTTGCCGGAAACCGGGTGGTGACCAATGCGCACGTGGTGGCCGGTGGAACCGACATCCGCGTGCAGGTGGCCGGGCGTGGCCCCCGCCTCCAGGCAACCCCGGTGGCCTTCGACCCCGACCTCGACCTGGCCGTGCTCGACGTGCCGCGACTGCAGGCCCCTGCCCTGGCGCGCGCCGGGCAGCAGGCCAAGGGCGACGGCGTCGTCGTGGCGGGCTTCCCGCAAGGTGAGGGTTACACACTGCGGGCCGCCCGGGTGCGCGGGATCGTCGAGGCAGAGGGTGATGACATCTACGGCGGCGGCGGGGTGCGTCGTCAGGTCTACTCGCTGGCCGGCGACGTGCGGCGCGGCAATTCAGGCGGCCCGCTGCTGACCCCCGAGGGCACCGTCGCGGGAACCATCTTCGCCCGCTCGATGGTGGACCCCAAGACCGGCTATGCCCTCACCGACAAGGCCACCGACGACCTGCTCGACCAGGCAGCCAGCCTGCAGACCCCGGTGAGCACACAGGGCTGCGCCCGCGCCTGAACCGCCGGGGCGCCGCCAAGATGGACGGGCACCAGCGGCCAGTTCGTGGCATGCTCGTCGGGTGCAGGAAGCCCCCAAGAAGATTCCCCGCAACCCCTCGACCCCCACGACCGTGCCGAGCCGCTACCGCGATCGCCGGCTCGCCTCCCTGCGACGCGTGATCCGCAAGACCGGCATGGCCGGACTGGTGAAGATCGCCGTCGACGTGGAACTCTCCGGCGCCGAGAACGTCGAAGGACTTGAAGGTGCCTTCATCGTCGTGGCCAACCACTCCTCACATCTGGACACCGCGCTGATCTACTCGGCGCTGCCAGACCACCTCACCACCAACCTCGCCGCCGGCGCCGCGGCCGACCACTTCTTCCTGCACTGGTACACGGCCCTGGCACCGGTGGTGTTGTTCAATGCCTACCCGATCGACCGTCCCGGCCGACCCCACAAGGGCAACCACAAGGGCCTGTCCTCGGCACTGCTCAAGGCGGGTGTGCCGCTGCTCATCTTCCCGGAGGGAACCCGCTCCCGCACCGGCGCCATGGCCAGCTTCACCCCCGGCGTGGGCCGGCTGTGCGCCAGCGCCAAGGTGCCGTGCATCCCGGTGGCGCTGGTGGGTTGTTCCGAGGCCTGGCCGGCCAACAACCGACTGCCCCGCTGGCCGCGCCGCAAGGTGCACGTCGTGGTGGGACGCCCCCTCGAACCCCGCCCCGGCGAGGGAACCGGCGCCTTCACCCGTCGCGTGGAACGCCAGGTGGTCGACCTTCACGACGCCCACGCCGAACGCTTCGGCATGCGCTCGCTGGCAGTGCTGGCCGCCCGACGAGCCCGCCGCGGCCTCTGACGTCGGGAATCCGACTCCGACGGCCGAGCCCCCTTCCGACGGCCGAGCTCCCTTTCGACGGCCGAGCCTGTCGAGGCCCCTTCAGATGGAGGACACATGACCGCCTTCACCCACCGCACCCTCCCGCAGACCGTCGTGCTCGAGACCGGGCGCGCCTCCCACCATCTGGGCGAGGCCCTGACCACCCTCGGCCGGCATCGCGTGATGCTGATCAGCTCGCGCCGCGACGAGGCGGCAGCCCGTCAACTCACCGACGGGCTGGACGTGGCAGAACACTGGACCGAGGTGGCCCAGCACGTCCCCGTCGAGCTGGCGGAACGGGCCCGCGTCGCCACCGAACGGGCCGGCGCCGACGTGATCGTCTGCCTGGGCGGAGGCTCGACGATCGGCCTGGCCAAGGCCATCGCCCTCACCAGCGGCCTGCCCATCGTCGCGCTGCCCACCACCTACGCGGGCTCGGAGGCCACCCCGATGTGGGGGCTCACGCAGGACCGCACCAAGACCACGGGCGTCGACGACGGGGTGCTGCCCCACACCGTGATCTACGACGCCACCTACTCCGCAGGCCTGCCGCTGGAGCTGACCGTCTCGTCGGCGCTGAATGCCCTGGCGCACAGCGTCGACTCGCTGTGGGCCCCCAGCACCGATCCGATTGCCCAGGCCCTGGGGCTGGACGGGGCCCGCGCCCTGGCCGCCGCGCTGCCGGTGCTGGTGGACGACCCCGGCAACCTGGCGGCCCGCAGCCAGTGCCTCTATGGCGCCTACCTTTCGGCGGTCTCCTTCACCACGGCCGGATCGGGCCTGCACCACAAGATCTGCCATGTGCTGGGAGGCACCTTCTCGCTGCCGCACGCCCAGACCCACGCCGTCGTGCTGCCCCATGTGCTGGCACTGAATGCCCCGGCGGTCCCGCGGCAGGCCGAGCGGCTGGCCACGGCACTGGGCGCGCGCAGCCTCGACGACCCGGCAGCCGCCGCCTGTGCTGCCCTCGACGAGCTCTGCCGCAGCACCGGCGCCCCCCGCAGCCTGCGCGAGCTGGGCATGCCCGAATCCGGACTGGCCGAGGCCACCGAACGCGTACTGGCCGTCGCGCCGAGCAGCAATCCGGCCCCGGTCACCGAAGAGCGGATCGCCCGGTTGCTGCGCGAGGCTTGGGCCGGCCCCCACCCCGCAAACCCGACGGGCCGGTAGCATCCAAGAACCCCCACCGGAGGAAGCCCATGGTTCCGCACACCGTCCAAGGCCACGACAAGGGCGGCGACGCCTTCTCGTCCTTTCGCATCCCCGCCTCCAACCGCTCGGAGCGGGTGAAGCAGGGCAAGGCACTGCGGCAGGGCACGCCGCACGCCAGCCTGGGCGACTGGACCCCCACCAGCGACCGCCCCAACATCGTCGACCTGGTGGAGCAGACCCATCAGGGCCGCCTCGAATGGCTCTTCGCGCTGCGCATCGGCCGGATCGCCGCCTCACCCTTCGGACTGCTGCGCGGCAGCGCCCACATGATGGCCCACGACGTGGCGCATCTGCCCGCCACCGGGATCCACACCACGGCCTGTGGCGACGCGCACATCGGCAACATCGGCTTCTACCGCTCCCCCGAGGGCAACCAGGTCATCGACCTCAACGACTTCGACGAGGCCCACACCGGCGCGTGGGAATGGGACCTGCGTCGACTCACCGCCTCGATCTGGGTGCTGGGACGTGTCAACGGGGCCAGTGAGGACTCCTGCGCCGATGCGGTGCAGAACTGCGTGGTCTCCTATCGCGACGAGGTCAGCTTCCTGTCCAAGCAGCCGCTGCTGTGGCGCGCCTTCAACCACCTCGACCTGGACCAGCTGCACGAGACCACCACTGAGAAGGAACTGCGCAACGAGATCCAGCGCGCCGCCAAGGCCGCTCGCAAGCGCACCGACGACCGGATGCTGCCCAAGCTGGCCGGCGGCGCCACCAGCGCCTCCGAGATCGTCGACTCGCCGCCCCTGGTCACCCACCCCGACGGCCCGCTGCGCGAACTGCTCGAGCAGGCCTTGGACGACTACCTGGCCACCCTGACCCCACAGTGGCGACGCATCGTCGGCGGGTACACCCTGGTGGACATCGCCCACAAGGTGGTAGGCGTCGGATCGGTCGGCATGCGCTCCTGGGTGGCGCTGCTGGTGGGATCGCGTGAGGACGACGTGCTCTTCCTGCAGCTCAAGCAGGCCCAGCGTTCGGTGCTGGCCCCCTACGTGCACGGCGAACGCGCCTGGCACAAGCACCAGGGCCAACGGGTGGTGGAATACCAGCAGCAGCTGCAGACCGTCTCCGACCCGCTGCTGGGTTGGACCACCGCCGGCGAACACCAGTACTACGTGCGCCAGTACCGAAACATGAAGGGTGGCGTGCCGCTGGAGTCGATGAGCCCCTCGTCGCTGGTCGACTACGCCGGCATCACCGGGCACCTGCTGGCCAAGGGTCATGCCCGCACCTCGGGCGCGTCGGTGATCAGTGGCTACCTGGGCAAGAAGCCCCCGGTCACCGAGGCCTTCCAGCGCTGGGCCAAGGCCTATGCGGACCAGACCGAGAAGGACCACGCCGAGGTGGTGGCCGCCGTGAAGTCCGGCCGGCTGCCGTGGGAGGAGCCGCTCACCAAGACCGGCCCGCGCCCCATCTGGCGCCCCGACGAGGGGTAGTCAGGGGCGCGACCAGTCCCGCACCACGCGGTCACGCTTGACTGCCTCGACGACTGCGAACACGCCGAAACCGAGTAGCAACGGATAGTTGGCATGGCGCCCACCACTCAATCCGTGGGCGGTGAAGGCCAGGGCCAGGAACATGCACGCCTTGAACAGCGCCAGCTCCCAGCTCCGAGGCGATTCGAAGGCGTCATCCCGCCCGATTCCCCCGCCTCGCCCAGAGGCCCACTTCTGGACCATCGCTGCTCTCGCCTCACCCTCGTCCCCCCGGGCGACCGTCCCGACACTTCCGGACACGGACTCGACGACATGGCGTTCCTGGCCGTCAGACGACGAGAGGGTGACCACGCGCCCGACATCACGCGCCTGCAGCCGCCATGATCTCGGGCCCTGCACGACGAGTTCGTCACCCTGCAGCGTGACGCGCGTCGGCCTGGAACGCCACCACCCATAGGCGGCCAGCCCGACGGACAGCGCCGCCCCGGCCCAACCCTGCCACGGAACCGTCGTCCACAGTGGAGCCGCGCACATCGCAAGGGCCTGCACCACGAAGTAGATGGTCAGGCCCACCGACACGTTCGCGCGCGGGAGGGTCCATGCCTGCTCGCCCGACGGCTCGGCGGGGCGCAGCCTCATCGCATCCCCCTCGATGCCCGCCCACAGCCGGATCGCAGTGGCATTGCGTTCGGCATTCGCCTCGCGGTCGGTGAGGTTGAGCATGGTACGGCGCCGGTCCTGGTGGATGATCTGGAGGTTGGAGAACATGGCCTGACGGACCACGCGGACGTCGGCGATGTCGTCGCGATCCACCGGCTTGCTTCCCGGCACGAGGTGGGTGGTCAACTGCCGCTCACCCAGTCGTAGGGTGCGCCGCGCCATCCAAGCCACGAAGACCACGGTCACAAGGGCCAGCACTCCGACCATCGCCCAGATGATCCCGCGGTTGGCGCGTGGCACCCCGAACAGTGCGAAACCCGCCAGCACCAGGACCCATACCAGGGAACCGAGACCAAAGGGGCGCCACAGCTGGGAGCGCAGCTCGGTCGTCGTCTCGTCGAAGGTGGTCACCAGCGTGACGCTAGCCAGCACGGTGGCTGCTCGGAAGCCCCTTTCGCCGCTGGCTCAAGAGGCCCTCACCCGTCGAGGACGTCCAGGTCCAGGTCTGGGCCTTGCGGCACGTGCCCTACGGTGAGTCCCATGACCGAGCGCCCGCCCTACCGCACCATCGCCCGGGTGCACACGGACTTCCCGTCGAAGTTCGGGGTGCCACGACAATCCGGCCTGGTGCCGGAATTGCTGGCCCGGGTGGTCTTCGAGCCGGAGTTCCGCTCCTTGGACGCGGTGCGCGGGATCGAGGGCTTCAGCCACCTGTGGCTGGTGTGGGAGTTCGACAAGTCGGTGTCCGGGCGGGACTGGTCGCCGACGGTGCGCCCACCGCGGCTTGGCGGCCACGACCGGTTGGGGGTCTTCGCGACGCGCTCCCCCTTCCGCCCCAACCCGATCGGCCTGAGCTCGGTACGGCTGGTCTCCGTCGAGACGTCCGGCGAGGACGCCCCGGTGCTGGTGGTCGGCGGCGCCGACCTGGTGGACGGCACCCCCTTGCTCGACATCAAGCCCTACATCCCCTACGACCTCCACCCCGACGCGACCAGCGGTTTCATCCAGACCAACCCGGAGAGCTGGTACCGCGTCGACTTCCCGCCCGACCTGCTGGGCCGGGTTCCCGAGGAGCGCCGCGAGGCGCTGCTGGGCGTGCTGGCCCACGATCCCCGGCCTCGCTTCATGGATGACCCCACCCGGGTCTTCGGCCTGCCCTTCGCGGGGCTCGACGTGCGCTTCACCATCGATGCCACCACCGTGCGCGTGGTCGACGTGCGGCCGCTGACCCACGACGCGGGGTCCGACTGGCCCGGTTATCGCTGAACCACGTCAGAAGTTGGCCTGAAAACGTGAGCAAAGGAAATTTGAACGTGTCGTGCGCCGTATACGTCCAAGTTCTGACGCGCTCACGGTTCAGAAGCCCGCGAACCTCATGATCGCGGCGGTCAGTTCGGCGTCAACCCGGAGCGGACGGCCGTCGAGCTCGACGATGGGCGATGGGCCGCGGCTGGAACTGACCAGACAGACCCCATCGGCGACGAACAGGTCGTCGACGGGCACCAGTTCCACGCGGGTGGTCCAGCCGGCGGCGCTGGCGGCGTCCATGATGCGATCCACGGTCACCGAGGCCAGGATGCCGGTGTCACCGGTGGGGGCCGTGCGCAGCACACCATCGCTGACCACCACCAGCCCCGAGGTTGGCCCGTCCAGCGCGAAGCCGTCGGTGCTGACGAAGATCGCGTCGTCGGCTCCCCGACGCCTGGCCTCGCGGGCGGCAGCACTGTTGACCACGTAGCTGAGCGTCTTCACCCCGCCCAGCAACCACGGGGCCCTGGCGAAGGCGTCGGAGGGGCGTCCGGTGGACAGCGTGACCGCCCGCAAGCCCCGCACCACGGGGTCACCACCGGACGAGGGCCGCACGCTGGAGGCCTTGCGTGGGCTGATGGTCAACAGGGCCAGCGGACCCGAGTCGGGGTCCCATTCGCGTCCCCGGGTCAGGATGAACTTCATGGTGGCCGGCCCCGGCTGCCGCCAGGCCTCCAGGGCCTGTTCCACCAGCTCCTCCCACGCCTGGCGAGGTGGGCCGTCGATCTCCAACCGTGACGCGGAGGCGGCCAGCCGGTCGAGGTGTTCGGCAAGGTTGACCACTCGCGCGCCGTCCTCGTCGCACAGCAACAGGGCGGAATCGAAGCAGCCGTCGCCACGGGCAAAGCCCAGGTCGTCTGCGTGCACCACCGGCTCGTCGTCCGAGACGACGCCCCGCCCCAAGACTGCCACCAGATGTTCTGCCATGGCCCCATTGAACCCCCGCCGCGAGGCACCGTCCATGGCGGCGGAAGCGGCACCACGAAGGCAACCACGACCCCTTGACCCCGACCATGTTGAATGAAAAGCTCCACTCAAAGAGCTCAATCTGACGAGTTTCTTCCGGTCACGATGCGGTGACCGACACCCCACGAGGAGCACCCCATGGTCCAGCCAACCTTCCACACGAATCGACGCACCCTCCTGCGCGGCGTGGGAATCGCTGCGGTGGCGGGCGGCCTGTCCGCCTGCCCGGGCGGCGCCCTGGCCTCCCCGTCACGCAAGGGCCCTGGACGCGACCCCGACGCAGTCAACGTTCCCGGCACCACCGCGGCCCAGCGGGCCTGGGCACGCCGCACCCTGCGCGGCATGAGCCGGGAGCAGAAGATCGGTCAGGTCTTCAACCAGTACCTGTACGGCAGCGACGCGCACACCGTCACCGAGGCCGACGCCGCAGAGAACCTCAAGCTCTATGGCGTGCGAACCCCGGCCGAGGTGGTCGCCAAGTACCACCTGGGCGGCGCCATCTACTTCGCCTGGACCAACAGCGTCAACGATCCGGAGCAGATCGCCACCCTCTCCAATGGATTGCAGCAGGCCGCGCTCGAGGCCAACGGCGCCCCGCTGACGATCAGCATCGACCAGGAGAACGGAGTCGTCACCCGCATGGGGCCACCGGCCACCACCCTGCCCGGCGCGATGGCCCTGGGCGCCACTCGCTCTCCGCATGAGGCCCGTCTGGTCTCGCGGATCAGCGGCCAGGAACTGCGCGCCGTGGGCGTCACGATGAACCACGCCCCGGACGCCGACGTCAACGTCAATCCCACCAACCCGGTGATCGGTGTGCGGGCCGTCGGATCGGATCCCCAGCTCGTCTCCCAGATCGTCGCCGCACAGGTGCGCGGACTGCAGGTCAACAAGGGGGTCAGCGCCACCGCCAAGCACTTCCCCGGCCACGGCGACACCGCCACCGACAGTCACGTCGGCCTGCCCGAGATCCCCCACAGCCGCGAGGAGTGGGAACGCATCGACCTGCCGCCCTTCCAGGCCGCCATCGACGCCGGGATCGACTCGATCATGACGGCGCACCTGCTGATGCCCGCGCTGGACGACTCGGGCGATCCAGCCACGCTCAGCCACAAGATCGTCACCGGCGTGCTGCGCGAGGAGCTCGGTTTCCAGGGCCTGGTGGTCACCGACGGCCTGCAGATGGAAGGTGTGCGCCAGAAGTACGGCGACGGCGAGGTGGCCGTGCGCGCCCTGCTGGCCGGCGTCGACATGCTGTTGATGAGCCCGGACATGCCCGCGGCGTGGAAGGCCGTCACCGAGGCCGTCGACTCCGGGCGCATCCCGATGGCGCGCCTCGACGAGGCAGTGCTGCGCAACCTGCAGACCAAGGCCAAGCGCGGCGTCGTCGCAGACCCGATCGTCGACGCGAAGCGCGTCTCCCGCGTGGTGGGCTCCAAGCAGCACCAGCGGGTTGCCGCCGCGGTGACCGCCGAGAGCATCACCCTGCTCCGCAATGAGGGCGACGTCCTGCCCCTGGCACCCCAGCAGCTCACGGTGGCCGTCGCCGGGTGGAGCAGCGGCGCCGAGACCCACGACGCCCTGGCCGGTGCGCTGCGCAAGCACGGTGCGACGGTCACCGCCACCGCGACGGGAGCAAGCCCGACGCAGGAGCAGGTGGACGCGGCGGTCGGTGCCGCCACGCAGGCCGTCGTCAGCATCGTCACCACCTACAACGTCGAGGAGGACTCCCGACAGATCGCCCTGGTGGAGGCACTTCGCGCCACCGGCAGGCCCATCGTCGTGGTCGCCCTGCGCAATCCCTATGACATCGCCCACTTCCCGCAGGTCGACGCCTACCTGGCCAGTTACGCGTGGAGCCCGATGGCCATGCAGGCAGTGGCCGACGTGCTGGTGGGCGCCAACTCGCCCACCGGCAAGCTGCCGGTCACCATCCCCGCCGCCGACGATCCCGCCAAGACCCTGTACCCCTTCGGTGCGGGCCTGGCCCTCTGACGGACAGGAGAACGGTCATGAACATCTCACGCAGGAATCTCGTCGCCGCGGCAGGTCTAGGGGCCGTCGCGGCACCCCTCGGTCCCTTGCCCGCCCACGCCGCACCCGGGCGCGGCAAGGGGCCCCACCAGCGCGTCCTCACCGGCGCCCAGGCGGAGGCCGACGCCGGTTGGCCCACCCTCAAGGGGCACCGCGTCGGGGTCATCTCCAACCCGACGGGCGTCCTGGACGACCTCACCCACATCGTCGACCGGATGCATGCCGACGGGGTGGACGTCGCGGCGGTCTTCGGGCCGGAGCACGGCTTCCGCGGCACCGCGCAGGCCGGAGGAAGCGAGGGCTCCACGAAGGACCCGCGCACCGGCATCACGGTGCACGATGCCTACGGTGCCGACGACAAGAAGTTCGTCGAGCTCTTCGCCGCCTCCAAGGTGGACACCGTCGTCTTCGACATCCAGGACGTGGGGGTGCGCTTCTACACCTACATCTGGACGATGTACCAGGCCATGCGTGGCGCCGCCCAGGTGGGAGGCATCCGCTTCGTCGTGCTGGACCGCCCCAATCCGGTAAGCCGTGCGGCCCGCGGGCCCATGCTCGACATGCCCCACTCCTCCGGCGTGGGGCTGCGCGCCATCCTGATGCAGCACGGCATGACGGTGGGCGAGCTGGCCACCATGTTCGACGCGGAGTTCCTGCCCAAGGAGAAGGAGGCCAGGCGCCTGGCCGAGCTCGAGGTGGTGAAGGTGCGTGGTTGGAAGGGCGAGCTCTTCGACGAGACGGGCCTGCAGTGGGTGATGCCCTCGCCGAACATGCCCACGCCCACCACCGCGCTGGTCTATCCGGGCACCGGGCTGTTCGAGGCCACCAACATGAGCGAGGGGCGCGGCACCACACGTCCCTTCGAGCTGGTCGGCGCCCCGTGGGTGGACCATCGCTGGGCCGAACGGCTCAACTCCCACGGCCTGCCGGGCGTGCTCTTCCGCGAGGCCTACTTCACGCCGACGATCAGCAAGAATGCGGAGAAGGTCAACGGTGGGGTCCAGGTGCACGTCACCGATCCGGCGCGGATCAATGCACCAGAACTGGCGGTGTACATGTTCTGCGACGCGCGCGACCTGTACGAGGGCTTCGGCACCCGCGAGATCGCCTGGGACAAGTACCCCTGGGAGTGGCTGGACAAGCTCACAGGCACCACCCGGATGCGCGAGCAGCTCACCTCCGGCGCCTCGGCCCAGCAGATCGTCGCCGCCTGGGCGGGCGACGAGAAGGCCTGGCAGCAGCGTCGTCGCCCCCACCTGCTGTACCCGGCCGGTCGTCGATGAACGAACAGGTCAGCAACCCGGCTCCGCTGATGTCGGTGCTGCGGTCCCTGGAACCGTCGCTGCCCAAGGGGCCCGCGACGGTGGCCAGGTATGTCATCGACCACCCGGCCGAGGCCTCGGGTCTCAGCCTGGGGGCGCTGGCCCGCATCACCGGCACCAGCGAGTCGACGGTGACCCGCTTGGCGACGGCGGCGGGTTTCCGCGGCTACCGCGATCTGCGGATCGCGGTGGCCACGGCGGCCGGGGCCCTGGAGCAGGGCCCGGGGGAGGCCAACCTGACCAGCGACATCACCCAGCACGACTCCCCCGCGGCGACGATCGCGAAGCTGGCCGCGGAGGAGCGCAGCGCCATCACCGACACCGCCACCACGCTGGACGCCGACGAGGTGCTGGCCGTCGCGCAGGTGTTGGTGGAGGCCCGACGGATCGTGGTGATCGGCATCGGGGCCTCGGGGCTGGTCGCCCTCGACCTGGCGGGCAAGCTCTCCCGGATCGGGTTGCTGGCCCAGGCCGTCGTCGAGGGCCACGAGGCGTTGACCACGGCGGTGGTGCTGCAGCCCCAGGACGTGCTGGTGGCCATCTCGTCCTCGGGCGAGACGCTCGACATCGTGGAACCGCTGGAGGTGGCCCGCCGCAATGGGGTGGGCACTGCGGCCCTGACGGCCCGGGCGGGCAGTTCGTTGACCAGGGCAGACCACACGCTGCTCAGCGTGAGCCTGCGCGAGAACGAGCTGCGGCCCGCGGCGATGGCCTCGCGCACCGGGCAGATGTTCCTGGTGGACGTGCTGTTCACGATGGTGGCCCAGTTGTGCTTCGACCAGGCCAAGCAGGCCATCAAGCAGTCGTGGCTGGCGCTTCGCCCCCGTCACGATGCCGGCCACGGACCTCGTGGCGTCCGGCCCCAGACACAGGAGGAGAAGGCATGAGCGAAGACCTTGGTGCACTGACGACGGAGACGGTCGAGCAAGGCTTCTCCCGCATCGACATGATGGACACCCGCGCACTGGTGTCCCTGATCAACGAGCAGGACGCCACGGTGGCGGGGGCGGTGGCCGCGCAGCTGGACCAGCTGGCCGCAGCGGTCGACCTCATCGTGACAGGGCTGGCCGCCGGTGGGCGCCTGGTCTACGCCGGGGCAGGCACCGCGGGGCGGTTGGGTGTGCTGGACGCCTCGGAGTGCCCGCCCACCTTCAACACCGACCCGTCGATGGTGGTGGGGTTGATCGCCGGTGGGCCAGTGGCGCTGACCACCGCCGTCGAGGGAGCCGAGGACGACGCCGAGGGCTCCTTCCCGCAGCTCGACGAGCTGGGCGTCGGCAATCATGACGTCGTGGTGGGCATCTCCGCCTCGGGCCGCACCCCATACGCGGTGGGCGCGGTCACCGAGGCCCGCCGGCGGGGGGCCCGCACCGTCGGGCTCAGCTGCAATGCCGGATCGGCGCTGGGGGCGGCCGCCGACGTCGCGATCGAGGTGGTCGTCGGCCCGGAGGTGGTGGCCGGCTCCACCCGGCTCAAGTCGGGCACGGCCCAGAAGTTGGTGCTCAACACGTTGACCACCGCCAGCATGGTGAAGCTGGGCAAGACCTACGGGAACCTGATGGTGGATGTGCGCGCCAGCAACCAGAAGCTGCGCGACCGCGCCCACCGCATCGTCACCGCCGCCACCGATGCCTCTCCCGAGGCTGTCAGTGCGGCGCTCCAGGAGCACGACGGAAGGGCCAAACCGGCCATTTTGGCGCTGCTCACCGGGTGGCCCTCCGACCAGGTCAGGGCCGCCCTCGAAGCCAGCGACGGCCACCTGCGCCGGGCCGTCGATGCCGCACTTCCCCCCCACCGGCCAGCAGACACGAGGAGCACGAGATGAGTGACATCACCAGAATCGCCGAACAGGTCACCGCGGCCCTGGGCGGACGCTCGAACATCAACGGCATCGAGAACTGCATGACGCGCCTGCGCATCACGGTGGCCAGCCAGGACAGCGTGGACGTCCCCGCCCTCAAGCGGATCGAGGGGGTGCTCGGCGTCGTCGAGGACCAGACTATGCAGGTGATCCTGGGGCCGGGCCTGGTCGACGAGGTGGCCGACGAGATGGGGCGCATCACCGAGACCATGGTCACCATGGAGGGCGACGAGCAGGCCGCCACGGCAGCCGGTGGCCTGACCGCGGCCGAGCTGGCCTCGCGTGGCGAACAGATCAAGACCCAGCGCAAGCAGGCCAACCAGACTCCCCTGCGCAACTTCCTGCGTCGCATCGCCAACATCTTCCTGCCGCTGATCCCGGCCTTGATCGCCTGCGGCATCATCGCTGGCCTGAACGGCGTGCTGACCAACCTGACAGTCAAGGGCATCACCCCGTGGGCCACCGGCATCACGCCCGCCCTGGGTGCGATCGCCTCGGGCTTCATGAGCCTGATCGCAGTCTTCGTCGGCATGAATGCCGCCAAGGAGTTCGGCGGCACCCCGGTGCTGGGTGGTGCAGTGGCGGCCATCATCCCCTTCGCCGGCGTCGCCAAGGTGACCGTCATGGGGCAGGCCTTGGCCCCCGGTCAGGGGGGCGTGATCGGTGCGCTCTTCGCCGCGGTGCTGGCCGCCTTCATCGAACGCTGGGTCCGCAAGTGGGCACCGCGCTCGCTCAGCATGTTGCTGGTGCCGACGCTGACCGTGCTGCTGGCCGGCCTCGTGACGCTGTTCGTCTTCATGACCCTGGCCGGGTGGATCTCCACCGGCATCGGCAGCCTTGCCAATGGTCTGCTGCAGACCGGTGGGCCGCTGGCCGGGCTGGTGCTCGGCGGCCTCTTCCTCCCGCTGGTGATGTTCGGCCTGCACCAGGCCTTGATCCCCATCCACACCACACTGATCGAGCAGGCCGGCTACACCATCCTGCTTCCGGTGCTGGCAATGGCGGGCGCCGGCCAGGTGGGTGCCACGGTGGCGGTCTACATGCGGGCCAAGCGCAATGCGTCGCTGCGCAACACCATCAAGTCGGCCCTTCCCGCAGGCCTGCTGGGCGTCGGCGAGCCGCTGATCTACGGCGTCACCCTGCCGCTTGGCCGCCCCTTCATCACGGCCTGCGTGGGTGGCGCCTGCGGCGGAGCCTTCGTGGCACTGTTCGACATGCTCGGCTCGACGGTGGGCTCCACCGCCATCGGCCCGTCGGGTTGGGCCATGTTCCCGCTGGTGAATGGCTCCAAGGGCATCGGAACCGCCGCGCTCATCTACGGCGGTGGCCTGTTGGTGGCCTATGTGACCGGCTGGCTTGCCACCTACTTCTTCGGCTTCAGCAAGGAGGGGCTGGAGGCCCTCAATGCTCCCGAGGTGGACGAGCAGCGGGCAGACCTGATCGGTGAGGAGCTCGCCCCCCGCGCCTGATCCAACCACCGCCCGTCGTCGGAGCCCGTCGTGACCCCTGGGTCGCGCCGGGCTTCGACGTCGTGGTGGCGATGCGGGTCGGCCGGGCGCGGGGCCACCTGCCACCATGGGCCCATGAGCATCGTGTTCACCGCGCGCACCCTGGAGGGTGAGCGGATCACCCTGACCACCCCATTGCCGGTCACCGACGACCCCCGGCTGGCCAGCGCCGACTTCACCGTCGACGAGTTGCTGGCCTTCACCGCCCAGGGCGACGAACTGCCCGCAGGCAGCAGCTGGCAGGTGGTCGGGCACCGCGCGATGGCGCGCCACGGGTCGAGTGCCTTGGACACCGAGATCACCGTGCGGCTGCTGGCACCGGCAGGGGAGGTGCCCGACGATCCGCAGGGCGTGCTCTCCCAGGCCATGATGCGGCTCGCCCTGGCGCTGGCCTCCCCGGAGACCGGCGTGGTGGACCCGCGTTTCTCCGGTCGGCTCGGCTGACCCACCCCAAGGCGAACGGGACCGTCCTGCCCCGAGTTCAGGGACGCACCAGCGAGGGCCAGTCGAAGGCCTCCCAGACGGCGACGGCATCGGGCATCACCGGCACCTGGGGGTCATCGATCATGGCCTGCACCTGGTCGGGGTCCATCCAGCCGCCCCAGGCCACCTCGCTGGCCTGGTGCACCACTGGCCCGTCCCACACCACGTGGTACAGCCAGGCGTGCATGTCCAGTCGCTCGTCGCGATAGTCCGCCTCTCCCACCGGGTGCAGCTCGACGCCGTTGATCCCCAGCTCCTCGGCCAGTTCCCGTCGCGCCGATTCCAGTGGTTCCTCCCCGGCGGCCATCACTCCCCCGGCGGCGAAGTCGTGGTGGCCGGGGTAGACGTCCTTGGTGTCGGTACGCCGGTGCACGTAGACCTGCCCGGCGCTGTTGCTCACCAGGATCCCGGTGGCGCCGTGGCGCAGGTTCTCCCGGCGCATCACCGAGCGCGGCGCCTGCCCACTCGGGTGGCCGTCGGCGTCGTAGAGGGCCACCATCTCCTCGGTCATGCCTGCCAGTTTTTCACTGCCCTGGGCAAGATCCCAGCCGGGGGTGGGAATGTCACCGGCACGTTCGGGGTTGTGCCTGGTGTACCGCGCCCCACAGATCGAGAGGCCAGTCATGATCCGCAGCGCATCGCCCACGCCCGCCGGCAGCACTCCGCACTACCTGACCCCGGTGGAGGATGAGGCCATCTGGGACCGGATCCGGGCCGAGGCGGAATCGGACTCCGTCGCGGAACCAGCGTTGGCGGGCTTCCTGAACACCGTGGTGCTGGGGCACGAATCGCTGGCCGACTCGTTGAGCTACCTGCTGGCGAGCAAGCTGGAGAGCCCGACGGTGACCGCGCTGACCCTGCGCGACCTGCTGCAGCCGGTCTTCGCCGAGAACCACGACATCATGGCCGCGGTGCTGGCAGACCTGCAGGCCATCGCGACGCGAGACCCCGCCTGCCGCGGCTACTCGCAGCCGCTGCTCTACTTCAAGGGCTTCCACGCCATCCAGGCCCACCGCGTCAGCCACCACTACTGGAAGCAGCAGCGCTTCGCGCTGGCGCTGTTCCTGCAGAGCCGCATCTCCGAGGTCTTCGCCGTCGACATCCATCCCGGCGCGCAGTTGGGCAAGGGCCTGATGTTCGACCACGCCACCAGCGTGGTGATCGGCGAGACCGCCGTGATCGAGGACGACTTCTCGATGCTGCACGAGGTGACCCTGGGCGGTACCGGCAAGATCGGTGGCGACCGTCACCCCAAGATCGGCCGTGGCGTGATGATCGGCGCCGGCGCCAAGGTGCTGGGCAACATCAAGGTGGGCGAGGGCGCCAAGATCGGCTCCGGATCGGTGGTGCTGCACGACGTGCCCCCACACACGACGGTGGCGGGGGTTCCGGCCAAGCCGGTCTCCTACCCCCGCTCGGCCCATCCCGCCCTGGACATGGACCAGTCCCTGGACGAGGCGAGCGATTCGAACCTGGACCCGGCCTGGACCTCCTGATCACGACCGCCCAACACCCTGCGCACCACCCGGCCGCCCCGCTGCGGGAGCTGGCTCCGGCATTCGGGCGCTCGTCCAGCCTCCCCCACGTCCGGCACTGACAAGCCCGTTCGCGCGGACTAGGATCGGAAAAGTACCGGTTGGGCACTGACGACCAGCCTGGGAGGGAGTGGGGGATGACCAGCAGTGAGCGCGACACGCGTACGGCGGTGGACAAGGCCCTGGCGCTGTTGACCGCCTTCGGGACGGATGCCGCCGTCGGTGTGGGCGTGAGCGAACTGGCTCGGCGTGCCGAGTTGAGCAAGTCAACGGCCTTTCGACTGCTCGGCACCCTGGAACGCAACGGGGCCGTGGAACGGGCCGGCACCAACTACCGCTTGGGCCCGATGCTGCACGAGCTGGCCGCGCCGGTGACCATGCCGGAGACCGATCTGGTCCGCGACACCTTCACCCCTTTCCTGGCCCATCTCTACGAACGCACTCGCCAGACGGTGCACCTGGCCGTGCTGGACGGCCCCAATGTGGTCTACCTGAACAAGTTGCACGGCCTGCAGCATGTTCCCGCACCGTCGCGCATCGGGGGCCGGATCCCCGCCTACTGCACCGCGGTGGGCAAGGCGATGATGGCCTTCAACCCCGCGCTGACCGAGCAGGTGCTGGCCAGCGAGCTGGCGCCGTGGACACCGCGCACGGTCACCACACCAGAAGCACTGCAGCGCGAGCTGGCACGGGTACGGGCCGAGGGAGTCGCCTTCGACCGCGAGGAAATCAGGATGGGCCTGGTGTGTGTGGCGGCCCCGATCATGTCGCCAACTGGTGCTCCGGTGGCCGCCATGTCGGTGTCAGGACCTACGACGAACTACGATCCACGTAGCATGGCCCCGGCGCTGCGTGCGGTTTGCGGCGAGGCCTCCAAGGCCTACGCTGCCCGTTTGAGGGCGCTGCGCCGCCACAGTTGACCAACAAGGAGCACACCCCCATGGCCACAGACCGGATCCTGCTTGAGTTCACCCTTGCGAAGTTCGACGAGCTGTTCGCCCTGATCGCTGAGATGGACGATGAGCAGGCAAACCGTCGGCCGGAGCTCAAGGGGGCCAATTCGCTCTACTGCCTCGGCAACCACACGCTCGGCATGATGCGTTTCTGGAGCTGCACCACCAATCGGGGTGTTGAGGTGACTCGCGACCGGGACGCCGAGTTCGACGCCAGCGGTTCGGTCGCCGAGCTGCTGGAGCGTGCCGCCGTCGAGCGCCACCGTTTCGAGACCGACGTGTGTTCGGTCGACGACCATGCCGTGCCTGCCAACAAGCCCAAGGACCGCGACGAGCCCTGGCTGGTGAGCTGCCATGGCGTCCTGCTGCACGTCTTCGAGGAGATCTGCCAGCACTTGGGCCAGGCCGAGGTCACGCGCGACCTGCTGGCCGCCAACCGCTGACCCACCGCTTCACGCACCCCACCAGGCCCTCGGTCTGCTGGGGTGCTTCGTCATGCCCGCTTCCCGAGCTGTGGACACCGCGACAGTCCGTGCCCTCCCCGTAGGGAGGAGAGCGCTTCCTGCCCGCGACGGGCTGTGCATGAACCCACCGGTTCGGGCGTGAACCCACAGCACTGTCCACAGCCCGGGGGCCTTCCATGCACAAGGAAAGACCCTCGTGACCGGCCCAGCGGGTTTGACCACCACCCCCAACCACCGCTAGTCCCCGCCTGAACGGCCGCTTGGGCGCTGACTAGGGCCGACTTATCCACAGACTTACTCACAGCTGTGGAATTCCGGGGATGTAATTATCCCCAGCCGTGGACAACCCTGTGGAAAAGTCTTGATTTCTACTTGAGGTTGACCCTCGTCGGGCTGGGGCGTCCACCCACAGGCTCGCTCCGGTTCTTGTCCACACCCTGTGTGCTGCGGCCACGGCCCCGCTCCCTCTCGCTGGGGAATGGCATCTGCACTTGGGCCGCACAGTCTCCACGTCATATCGTGGGGTCGCCCCACCCGATGCACGGGTGTCGGGCCTCCCGGAGGAAAAAGTGCTACTCACCACCCAGTTCGCCGTCGATCTGCTGGTCTGGATCGCCGCTTCGGTCACGATGGGCGCCTGGACCACGGCCGCCTTCATCCGACCGCGTCGCGGCGAGAACCGGCTGATGCTGGTGGGTGACCGGGCACTGCCACTGGCGCGGTTGTCGTCGCTGGTGGGCGTGGCGGCCTGCGCCATGATGGCCAACCTGACCAACACCCAGGGCCTTGGGCACGGCGAGTCCCTGGCTTGGTGCGTCGCGGCCGGAGCCGGCCTGTTGAGCGCGCTGCTCACCTTCTACAAGCGGTGGGAGAGTGCCATCTACGCGTTGGCCTTGCAGGCCATCGCGCTGGTGGCGCCGATCGCTGCCACCGAACGCGCCGTCGCCGTGAACCATGACCTCACCGGTGACTCCCGGATGATCGCCGCCGTCGCCTTCACGGTGCTCGCCGGCACCTGGGCGTGCCGTTTCTTCCTCAGTGCCGACGACGCCTCCTCCAAGG
The DNA here is from genome assembly GCF_048595755.1 of Luteococcus struthionis. Lineage (GTDB taxonomy): Bacteria > Actinomycetota > Actinomycetes > Propionibacteriales > Propionibacteriaceae > Luteococcus. The sequence continues at coordinate 1,163,437 of NZ_CP184360.1, read as the reverse complement.
TGGCCTGCTTCCGGATGCGTTTCCTGTCGGTCATCGCCGCCCTGGTCGTGGTGGTGTGCGATGCCATCACCATCCTGGCCCAGCCGGGGCAGGGGCTGCTCGACGAGGACGGCCGTTGGCACCTGGCCCGGGCGGCGGCAGCCGTGGTGATCGCCGGTCTGTGCTGGTGGTCGAGCTCTGCGGTGGTCTCCCTGGTGGCCGCCATCGTCGGCCTGCTGGGCCAGTACGCCGCGGCCAGTGCCTTCCGCGCGGTTCCGGTGGTGGACGAGTCCTCGCTGCCCACCGACGTCGAGACACTGGGCTACTCGGTGGCCGACTGGCCCACCCTGGTCAACCTGGTGGTCAACGCACGGGTCAACGTCTTCTTCCTGGGCCTGTCGGTGGCAGCGATTGCCTGCTACCTGTGGTTGGTGCGCCGCCTGCACCAGCAGGGCGGCAGTTGGCCCTGGCCACGCACCTTCGCCTGGGTGACCGGGTGGACGATCGTGGCCTTCCTGACCTGCTCCGGCATCGGGCGTTATGCGCCGGCCGTGTTCAGCGTCCACATGTTCCTCAACCTGGGCCTCAACATGCTCGCGGCCATGATCCTCACGCTGGGTGGTTTCATCACGCTGGTGCTGCGCGCCACCCCCGCACGAGGCAAGAAGCACGCCGCCGGCCTGCGTGAATGGGTCAGCAGCACGCTGCACTCGCGCTACCTGGGTTTCATGTACCACCCGATCATCGCCCTGGTCTTCATGACCGGCACCTACTACGTGTACTACCTGACCAGCCTGTTCACCACCAGCCTGCACACCCACTGGTTGCACCAGTTCTTCTTCCTGCACTTCCTGATCAGCGGGTACATCTTCTACGGCCTGATCATCGGCATCGACCAGCCGCCCCACCCGCTGCCCCACCTGGGCAAGCTGGCGCTGATCATCGGTGCCATGCCCTTCCACGCCTTCTTCGGCGTGATCCTGATGGCCAAGCAGACCATCTACGCCGAGGACTTCCTGAGCACCCTGGGACACGAATGGGTGGCGGCCCGCGGTTTGCAGCACGACCAGTGGGTGGGCGGGACGATCGCCTGGGCCGGCGGCGAGTTCCCGCTGGTGATCGCGCTGATCGCGCTGCTCACCCAGTGGGCCCGTCAGGACCGCAAGGAGGCCACCCGTTTCGACCGGCACGTCGACCAGGGCACCGACCATTCGCTGGACGCCTACAACGACATGCTGGCCCAACTGGCCGAGCGCGACCGCAGCGGCAAGTGAGGCGCCCTTTCGCACCACTGCACGCGCTGTGGTCCGGGATCGTCGCAGCGGTTGGCACGAACTAGGCTGGGCGGGAGTTGCCGCGCATCCCGGCGTGGCCTGCAGGAGGAGAACCGTGAGCGCACCCGCCAACAGCCCCGGCGCCGGAGCCTCGTCCTCAACCAAGCAACTGGAGCTCGACATCTCGGGCATGACCTGCGCCGCCTGCGCCAACCGCATCGAGCGCAAGCTGAACAAGCTCGACGGCGTGACGGCCATGGTGAACCTGGCCACCGAGCGTGCCCTGGTGCAGGGCCTTGGGCCCGGCGAGGCGCAGCTGGCCATCACCACCGTCGAGAAGGCCGGTTACGGTGCCGCGGTGCACGACGACGAGGACGACACCTGGACGCAGCGCGCCGCCGAGGAACGCACCTCGTCGCTGCGCCGCCGGATGGGCGTGGCCGGTCTGCTCAGCATCCCGTTGATGTCACTGACCCTGCAGCTGGCGCTGGTGCCCAGCGTGCGTTTCACCGGCTGGCAGTTGGTGTGTGTGCTCTTGGCGCTGCCCATCGTCACCTGGTGCGCCTGGCCCTTCCACCGCGCCACCGTCCGCGGCATCCGGCACCGTTCGCTGAGCATGGACACCCTGATCTCGCTGGGTGCCACCGTCAGTTTCCTGTGGGCGCTGTGGACGCTGAAGTATCCGGCCACCGACGCCGGCTACTGGCTGGGCTTCGGGCGGACCCCGGCGGGCGCCGACGCGGTCTACCTGGACGTGGCGGCCGGCATGGTCACCTTCCAGCTGGCGGGCCGCTACTTCGAGTCGCGGGCGCGCCGTCGCGCCGGCGAGGTGCTGCATGCGCTGGGCAATCTTGCGGTGAAGGAGGTCCGTCGGCTGCGGCCCGACGGCACCACCGAGACAGTCCCTGCCGAGCAGCTCTCCCGCGGTGAGCTGTACGTGGTGCTTCCCGGTGAGCGTTTCGTCGCCGACGGGCAGGTGGTGGAGGGGGTCTCGACCATCGACACCTCTGCCATGACCGGCGAGTCGGTCCCGGCCGAGGTGGGCCGCGACGAGACCGTCCTGGGCGGCACCACGAACCTGACCGGGCGTCTGGTGGTGCGGGCCGAGGCGGTGGGTGCCCGCACCCGGCTGGCCCAGATGGCCGCGATCGCCGACGAGGCGCAGCGCCGCAAGTCGCGGGCCCAGAAGCTGGCCGACCGGATCACCCAGTACTTCGTCCCTGCCGTCATCGTGCTGGCCATCCTCGTGGGGCTGGCGTGGTTCTTCGCCACCGGCTCGGGTTCGCGCGCTCTGGCCAATGCCGTGGCAGTGCTGATCATCGCCTGCCCCTGCGCCCTGGGGCTGGCCACGCCCACCGCGTTGATGGTGGGCGTGGGACGTGCCGGCCAGCTCGGCATCCTGGTGAAGGGGCAGGATGCCCTGGAGTCCTCCGGCAAGATCGACACCGTCGTGCTCGACAAGACCGGCACCCTCACCACCGGCAAGATGGCGGTGACCGACGTGGTCCCCGCCCCCGGCCTGACCCCCAGCGACGTGCTGGTGCCGGCGGCCGCCGTGGAGCGCAACTCCGAACATCCGATCGCCGCGGCGATCGTCACCGTCGCCGACGACCTCGCCGCCCTGACCACGGCCCAGGCCTCCGCCCCGACGGCCGAGCCTGCCTCCCCGCCGGCCGAGACCATCTCCCCGATGGCCGATCCCACCACCTCGACGGCCGAGCCCACCACCCCGATGGCCGAGCCTGTCGAGGCCCCCCACGTCACCGACTTCAAGGCTTTGCCCGGCTGGGGCGCCCAGGCACTGGTCGACGGCAGGGAATGCGTCGTGGGACGCCTGGATGCCCTCGGTGGGCAGTCGGAACCGTGGGCGGCCGAGGCGATCGAGCAGGCGGAGGCACGGGGCTCCGTCGCCGTGGCGGTGCGTCACGACGGCCGGCTGCTGGGCGTGGTCACCATGGCCGACCAGATCAAGCCGAGCGCTACCACCGCGGTGGCGAAGCTCAAGGAGATGGGGTTGCGTACCGTGCTGCTGACGGGCGACTCCGAGTTGGTGGCCCGTCACGTGGCCGGGCAGTTGGGCATCGACGAGGTGCGGGCCCGCGTCCTGCCGGATGAGAAGTCATCTGTGGTGCAGACGCTGCGCGAGGAGGGCCGCAATGTGGCCATGGTGGGTGACGGCATCAACGACTCGGCAGCGCTCGCGACCGCCAATCTGGGCATCGCGATGGGCCAGGGCACCGAGATCGCCATGAAGAGCGCCGACATCATCATCGTCCGCGACGACCTGCGCAGTCTGGTGGACTCGATCCAGTTGAGCCGACGCACCATCTCCACCATCAAGATGAACCTGGTGTGGGCCTTCGGCTACAACGTGGCAGCGATCCCGATCGCCGCGGCCGGCCTGTTGAATCCCCTGATCGCGGCGGCCGCCATGGCGATGAGCTCGGTGCTCGTGGTCACCAATTCGTTGCGGTTGCGCACCTACGAACCCGTGGACTGACCTCCGGCCCGTCATGGTCGCATCGTGCGGGGCGGAGGCGTCATCCGCCTCCCGGACAAGCAGCAGGGTCCGTACCGTCGAAACGGTACGGACCCTGCTGGTTCAGAGATGTTCAGCCCCGAGGGGCGAAGATCACTTGGAGGCGGCAGTGACGTTCACGGTGAGGTGAGCGCTGACGGCCTCGTGCAGCTTGATGCCCACCAGGTGGGCACCAGCGGTCTTGATCGGCTTGGCGATCTCGATGGCGCGCTTGTCGATGGCAGGGCCACCGGCAGCCTTGATCGCCTTGGCCACGTCGGCGGCGGTGACGGCTCCGAAGAGCTTGCCCTCGGCGCTGGCGGCCTGGGCCGCGTAGGTGACCTCGAGGCCCTCCAGCTGGGCCTTGATCTCGTTGGCGTGCTCGATGCCGCGGATCTCGCGAGCGTCACGAGCGCGCTTGATGCCCTCGATCTGCTTCTCGGCGCCGCGGGTCCAGCGGATCGCCTTGCCCTGGGGCATCAGGAAGTTGCGGCCGTAGCCGTCCTTGACCTCGACGACGTCGCCGGCAATGCCGAGCTTCTCGACGGGTGCGGTGAGAATGAGCTTCATCAGTCAGACTCCCTTTCTCAGCGCGCGGTGGACGCGTAGGGCAGCAGGGCGAGCTCGCGAGCATTCTTGATCGCGATGGCAACCTTGCGCTGGTCCTGGACCGAGAGGCCCGTGACACGGCGCGCACGGATCTTGCCGCGCTCGGAGATGAACTTCCGCAGGGTTGCGGCGTCCTTGTAGTCGACATTGTCGATGCGAACCGACTTCATCGGAACGATCTTCTTCTTGTTCACAGGCTTGCGCTGTGGACCGGCCATTGTGGTGCTCCTAATCTGCGGGATCTGATCCCGCGAGCCCGGCTCTCGCCGGAATGTGCCTTCCCAACTGGGAATGGTGTTCTTGGTACTGGGTGGGCTGCTGTCCGAGTGGGGGCCGTCTCACCGGCCCCGGTCGATCAGAACGGCGGCTCGTCGCTCTGGGCCTGCGCCCACGGGTCGACGCCGCCACCGCGGTTGTCTCCACCCTGGCCCTGGGGTGCGGACTGCCAACCACCGCCGGCGTTGCCGCCGCCCTGGTTGCCCCAGCCCTGGTTGCCACCGGCTGCGGGTGCACCGCCGCCGTAGCCACCACCCTGGTTGCCACCCTGCCAGTTGCCACCCGAACCGCCACCCGACGTGCGGGTGACCTTCGCGGTGGCGTACTTGAGGGAGGGACCGATCTCTTCGACCTCAACCTCGAAGACGGTGCGCTTCTCGCCCTCGCGGGTCTCGTAGCTGCGTGCCTTCAGGCGCCCCTGAACGACGACTCGCATGCCCTTCTGCAGGGACTCGGCGACGTTCTCGGCGGCCTGACGCCACACCGAACAGTTGAGGAACATGGCCTCGCCGTCACGCCACTCATTGGTCTGACGGTCGAACTGGCGCGGCGTGGACGCGACGGTGAAGTTCGCGACGGCCGCCCCCGAGGGGGTGAAGCGCAGTTCGGGGTCGGCGGTGAGGTTGCCGACGAGGGTGATGGGAGTTTCGCCTGCCATGTTGGTCTCCGTTGGATCGGACGTATGGGCTGTCAGGAATCACGTTGCCAGTGGCTACTGACAATTTCCATCCCCGGGACGGCCCGGAATGCATTGGGTGTTGTCCGGATGTTGTCCGGACGGTCAGACGTCAGCTGAGCGGGGCTCAGTGGGCGTCAGGACGCATCACCTTGGTCCGCATGATCTGCTCGTCGATCGTCATCAGACGATCCATTTCCTTCACGGCGGCCGGGTCAGCGGTCACGTTCAGGACGACGTAGATGCCTTCCGGCTTCTTGCGGATCTCGTAGGCGAGGCGACGCTTGCCCCACACATCGGTGTTGTCGACGGTGCCACCGGCCTCGGTGATCGTCTTGGTGTGCTTCTCAATCAGGGGAGAAACCTGACGCTCGTCGACGTCGGGGTCAATGATGACCACAATCTCGTACTTGCGCATACGCGTACTCCACCTCCTCTGGTCTCAACGGCCATGGGTCGGTCCCATGGCAGGAGGGCGTTTGCCTTGGACACCGGCATCGGGTGCTGGCATCCAAGGTGCAACTCTACCGGCATGCATGCCGTGGAACCGAATCGACCTCGAGAGCCCGGAGAGGATCCCCTTCCACCCAACCGGGGTTTCGTACTACACTGGTTGCGGTACGAAATGGGAGGTGCCGACGGTGCGGGTTCGGGTCCACCCTCGTGTCACGACGCGCCACCCCGATGTGAGCACCGCGGACGTGATCGAGGCGTTTGAGTCGACCCTGCGTTCCCGCCCGCGCGACACATCTCCGATTCAATGGGTTGGCGTGGGAACTGATCACAGTGGGCGACTGCTGGAGTACATAGCCGTCGAGGATGAGCCCGACGGGTGGCTTGTCTTCCATGCGATGCCTGCCACGCGGAAGGTTCTCGTCGAAGTGGGACTGAGGAGGTAGATCAATGACCGAGTACAAGGACGTGAACGGAGTCCCCTTCACCGACGAAGACATCGAGCTCTGGGCGACCGAAGCGGAGTCCGAACGGGGCTACCAGGGCGGACACCTGGGCCCCTCTCGCCCCGGGCGCCCGATCAGCGTGGGCGACCAGGCGCGACCGTTCACGCTTCGCCTGGATGCGGCCCGAAGGGCCAAGCTGGACACCGCTGCCCGGCAGCGACGCACCACCGCGTCACAGCTCGTGCGCGACCTGATCGACGCCCTGTGAGGTTCACGGCCACCACCCTTCCCCTGGGCCGCGAACTGCGCGGACCACGCCTGGTCGCGCGTCCCTTCACGGAACAGGACTGCACGGACCTGGCGCCCGTCCTGATGGACGAGCGGGTCTACGCCCACGGCTACGTGATGCACCACCGCCCCACCACGATGGACGAAGCGGTGGAGATGGCGCACGGCTGGGTCAACCCGAACTCCTTGGACGGCAGGGGCCAGGGCCGGTTGAGCTACTGCTTCCGGCTGGCCGAGGACTGCGAGCTGGGGACGGCGGGGACCCTCGTCGGGAGCTCGTCTCTGGGCGAGGTGAACCTGGAGCGCGAACAGCTGCACCTGGGCTGGACCATCTACGCGCCCGCCTTCTGGGGGCAGTGGCACCAATGCCGAGGCCAAGTGGTTGCTCCTGCGGGAGGCCTTCGAGGGATGCGGGATGGGCCGGGTGAAGATCCAGACGGACATCCTCAACACCCGTAGCCAGGACGCCATCGAACGGCTCGGCGCCACGCGGGAGGGGGTGCTGCGACGCGACCAGCCGCGCGAGGACGGGACGTGGCGGGACACCGTCGTGTTCAGCATCCTCGCCGACGAGTGGCCACGGGTGGAGCAGGGGCTGCTGGCACGCCTCCCCGCCCCACCCGCGTGACTCGTCAGTCCTTCTTGCCACGCAGCAGCTGGAAGACCACCGAGTCGTCCTTGCGGCCGAGGCCCTGCCGACGCCCGCGCAGATAGATCTGCTCCGCGGCCGCGGCCAACGGGGACTCCTGGGCCACTCCCCGAGCGGTCTGGGTGACGATGCCCATGTCCTTGACGAAGATGTCGAGCGCAGAGCGCGCCTCGTCGTGGTCGCCATCCACCATGCGTCGGCCCCGGTCCCCGAACATGAAGGAGGCTGCGGCACCGGCGCCGAGCACCTCGTAGACCTGGTTGACGTCCAGGCCCATCGAGTCGGCCAGGGCAAGCGCCTCGCCGGCCACCGCGATGTGCACGCCGCACAGCAGCTGGTTGACCACCTTGAAGCGCTGCCCGTCGCCCGGCACCTCGCCGACGACGGGGGCGCTGGAGGCCAGCGCATCCAGCACGGGGCGTGCCTTCTCGGTGTCCTCGGCGGCACCGGAGACCATCATCAGCAGGTCACCCTTGCGGGCGCGCACCACCCCGCCGGAGACCGGCGCATCCACCAGGTGCGTGGTGATGCGCGCCAGCTGCTCGCGGGTCTTCTCGATCGCATCGGGTCCGACGGTGGCCATCACCATCACGACGGTGTCGGGGCTGAGCACCTCCGCGATGCCACCCTCGCCGAAGAGCACCGCGTCGAGCTGCGGGCCGGTGGCCACCATGATGCCCACCAGGTCCTTGCCCTGCGCCGCTTCCTGGGCGCTGCCGGCACCGGCGACGGCGGGCGCCACGCTGTCCATCTGCTCCGCGCTCAGGTCGAAGGCGGTCACCTCGAAGCCTGCCTCGGCGGCCGCCAGGGCCATCGGCGCCCCCATCGCGCCGAGCCCGACCCAACCAATCGTCCTGATTCCCATCACTTGCTCCTGTTCTGTTGGGTCGCCTCTTGCAGGCGCTCCACGACGTCTGCCAGCGCCTCGTCGCCGCCGACATTCCCGGGGAAGACCACATAGGGCACCCCGAGCGTCTCCGGGGGCGCCTGGCGTGCGGTGAACAACGAGATCTGCCCGGGGAAGAACTGCCCGGCCACCTCGGCATGGCTGATGCCGAGCCCATTGGCGGCCACCTCGTGGGAGGTGATGCCACCCTTGCCCACCACCCAGGCAGGCCGGGCCGTGCGAATGCTGACCACCAGCTCCACCACGGCATCGGAGACTCGTCGGGCGATCTCCAGCGACTCGTCCTTGCTCTCGGTGCGCACAAGGTCACGGCTGGTGTAGACGACGCAGTCGTCGCTGGCCAGTTGCCCGCGCAGGCCCTCGGTCACCTCGGACAGGTGAGCGTCGCGGGTCTTCGGGTCCAACAGGAGCGGCACCTGCAGCTCGAACTCCACCAGCGTCCCGCGACGCTGCACCGCCTCGAGCTGGCGGGTGGTCAGCCCCACATGGGAGCCGACGACGACCAGGCCGTGCGGAAGCCGGTCGGCTGCGACGGTGATGTCGGCGGGGGTGAGCACCGCGGCACCCTGCTGTCCCGACAGGGGCCGCACGAAGGACGGCCCACACCGGGTGATGAAGGTGCGGCCGGCTGCCTCGCGTCGGGCGAGGGCCTGGGTGACCACCTCCATGTCGGAGTACTCGGTGGCGTTGACCACCACCCACCTCCGCTCGGAGACCCCGGCCAGGATCTGCTCCACGCGATCCACGCCACCTTCGCGGATGTCGTCGAGCCCGATGCTGACCACGTCGTCGGCCTTCACCGCACCACCGGAACGCTCCTCGAGGAAAAGGCGCAGGTTGGACTGGGTGTAGCCGAAGGTGGCGTCCTTGGCGAAGTCGGTGTCGGCGGCCTCCCGCGCCTCACCCTGCACCATCGCGTAGTGAACGTCGTCCCTGGTGAAGCGACCGGCCTCGATCATCGCGGGGCAGAAGAGGAAGCCGTCGACCTCCACACCGTGCTCGGCCAACACGTCGGCGAGCACATTCGGCTCGGCCAACACATGCCCCCGCAGCGTCGAGTCCGAACGGGAGATCAGGTGCAGTCCTTGCGGGCTCACGCCAGCGGCCAGCACGCCCTCCAGGATCCGCCGGTTCTTGGCGACCGCGTCGGCCTCCGGCAGCGCGCGCGAGTTCATCAGGACGAAGCAGGTCGCGCCCGGCTCCTGCAGCACCCGGGCGGGGATGGCCGGGTCCTCCTGGAAGGCGATGTCCACACCGGCTACGCACTGTGACCCGGTGGGGTCGTCGTCCAGGGCGAGGATGCGACGGGGGGACTCGAGGGATTGGTTCATGGAAGTGCCTCCTGCTCGTTCACGCGATGGCGCCGACCAGCGGCCACATCAGGGCCACCACGGCGAAACCGACGACGGAGGTGGCCGTGGTCGCCACCGTGTAGGACTTGAGCGCGGCTGCCGTGCTCACCTGGTAGTAACGGCTCCACACCCAGAAGAGGGAGTCGTTGACGTGCGACAGCGCCATGGATCCGACGCCGATCGCGATGGTCACCAAGGCGATCTGCATGGGAGCCAGTTCCATGCTGACCGCGAGCGGCGCGATCAGTGGCGCCGTGGTGATGGTGGCCACCGTGGCAGATCCCTGGGCCGCGCGGATCAGGGCAGCCATCAACCAGGCCAGCAGGACGATCGGCAGCCCGGAGCCGGACAGCACGTCGGCGACGGCCTGGGCCACACCGGTCTTGCTCAGCACGTGGCCAAAGGTGCCGCCAGCGCCGGTGATCAGGATGACGGCCGCCGTGGCGGGCAGGGCTGCGCTGCAGACGTCCTCGATCTTCGAGGCGCCCCAGCCACGGCGCACGCCGAGGAAGAAGATGGCCAGCAGGACGCCGATCAGCAGGGCGGCCGGACTGGCTCCCACCAGCGAGAAGAAGGACCGCACCGTGTTGCCCTCGGGCAGCATCAGGGCGGTGACCGTCTGCGACATGATCAGCAGCAGCGGGATGACGATCATGGCCAGCACCAGGCCGACGCTGGGCTCATTGTCGCTGGCGTCGATCTCCGACTGCCCCTCCACCCCGGCCAGGGCGCTGCCCTCGGCGGGGACGGGCGAGAAGACCTTGCGCGCCAGGTAGCCGCTGAGCACCTGGCTGAACAGCCACATGATGATGGCCGGGATGAAGCCCAGCAGGAGCACCATGCCGACGTCGGCACCCATCAGCTCGGAGCCACCCACGATTCCGGGATGGGGCGGCAGCACGACGTGCACCGTGAGCAGCGCCATGACGGTGGGCAGCGCGTAGGTGAGCATGTTGGTACGCCCGGGCATCTTGCGCGCAACGGCCAGCACGATCGGCACCAGCACGATGGTGGCGACGTCGACGAAGACCGGGATGCCGAAGATGAAGGCCGAGGCGCCGAGCGCCCACGGGGCGCGCTTCTCGCCGAAGGCGCGCAACAGGGCCTTGGCAAGCACCTCGGCACCGCCGGACATCTCGATGATCTTGCCGAGCATGGCGCCGAGCGTCACGATCAGGGCCACGGAGCCCAAGGTCTTGCCCATGCCCTCCTGGAGCGTGGGGACGACGGCAGCCATCGGCATGCCCGCCACCAGGGCAAGAGCCATGGAGACCACGAGCATCGCAATGAATGGATGGGCCCTGGCCTTGATGATCAGCGCGAGGATCGCGCCCACCGAGGCGAGGCCGAGCAGGACCAGCATTGTTGGAGACATGGGAGCCCTTCGGACGACGTTGTTCGCTGGGTGAAGCCACTGAAAGGAGTGGAGGGGGCTCCACAACCTGTCTGATATCTGACAAGCTAGACATCAGGTGAAGGCACTGTCAATGCCCCGGACGCCACGGACGACGTCCGACGACGAGGCCGCCATCGCCGGGAAGGACACCATGAAGGCGTCGGAACGCACCAGGCAAGAGGTTCTCGAAGCACTCGCCGCGGGAGATTTCGTGGTGGGCGAGGAGCTGCCCTCCGAGGCACAGCTGGCCGAGACCTTCGGCGTCTCGCGACTGACGATGCGCGAGACACTGGGCTCGCTGGCGGCAGCGGGCATCCTCGAAGTGCGCCAAGGGCGGCGCAATCGGATCGCCCCAGTGGAGCGGTGGTCCATCCTGGACCCCGAGGTCGTCACGGTCCGAGCACGCCTGGAGGGTGACACCACCGGGCTGGTGCAGGACCTGATGGAAGCCCGTCGTGTGCTGGAGGTGGGCATGACCCACCTGGCGGCCACGCGCATCACCGACGAGGAGCTGACGGCCCTGGAGGAACAGGTCCAGGTGATGCGGGCCCACGTCGATGCCCCCGACTGCGTGGAGACCTCGGCGCATGCCGACATCCGCTTCCACGAGATCATCCTGGAGGCCGCCCACAACCCCTTCCTCATCGAGGCCTTTCGGACCCTCTCCCAGATGTTGCTGCGCGTCCGGCTCGAGACCTCGCGCAGCAGACAGGTTCGTCTGGATGCCCTCGACAGGCACCAACGGATCTTGGCAGCGCTGCGCGCCCACGACGAGGAGGCCGCCTCGCGCGCCATGCACGAGCACATGGACCAGACGCTGCGCGCCACCCAACGGATCAGCCTGGTCTGAGCCATCCCCGGTCGGCCTCAGCGGCCACACCAGCAAGCCACCCGCACGAACCATCCGCACGAGCCAACCGAACGAACCAACCAAGCAAAGCCAACCGATGGAGGAGTCAATGAGGATCGTCATCACCGGAGGAGCAGGATTCCTGGGCAGCATGGTCACCCGCGCCCTGCTGGAGCGCATCGACGCCGGCCGGGCCCCCTTGGGTGCCACGCACGTGACCTCCCTGGACCTGGCGACCTCCCCCGTCGCGGATCCTCGGGTGACCTCGGTGGTGGGCAACCTGGCCGATCCCGACGTGCTCGCCCAGGCACTGGGCCACGACACCGTGGGCGTCTACCACCTGGCCGCGGTGTTGTCCGGGGGTTCCGAGCAGGACTTCGACCTGGCCATGGCCGTCAACGTGGATGCCACCCGGGCCTTGCTGGAAAGGCTGCGCACCAACGGCCAGGAATCCGGCCGCCCGGTGCGACTGGTCTTCACCAGCTCGTTGGCCGTCTTCGGGGGCCAGATGCCCGAGGTGGTGCCCGAGCACTGGGCCGAACAGCCCGACTCCACCTATGGCGCGCTGAAGGCGATCGGCGAATTGCTGGTCAACGAGTACTCCCGCAAGGGCTTCCTGGACGGGCGGATCTGCCGCCTTCCCACCATCTCGGTGCGGCCCGGCAAGCCGAATTCTGCCGCGAGCTCCTTCGCCAGCGGCATCCTGCGCGAACCGTTGAACGGCATCCCCGCCGAATGTCCGGTACCGCATGAGACCCGCATGTGGCTCTCGTCGCCCCGCACTGCGGTGGCCAACCTGGTCCATGCCATGGACCTGTCCGCAGACCAGCTGTCGGGCTGGCGCGGCATGAACGTGCCGGGAATCTGCGTCACGGTGCAGGAGATGCTCGACTCGCTGGAACGCGTCGGCGGCGCTCAAGCACGTGCCCTCGTCACCGACGCTCCCGACCAGCGCGTCATGGACATCGTCTGCTCCTGGCCCGGCGACTTCGACGTCCAGCGGATGCTCGAGCTCGGCTTCGTCCGCGACGAGGACTTCGACGACGTGGTGCGCCAGTACGTCAGCGACCACCTTCGCTGAGCAGCGTCCGGGGAACCCGGGCCGCGGCGGGGCGACCGGCGCAGGTCAGCGTCGGTTCACAAGCGCCTGCGAGGCGGCCCGGGGATCAGGATCTGGCCGGAGTCGAGCCAGGAGACCAGCCCACCGTCCACGAAGTCACAGGTGAACCCCTGGTCACGCACCAGCTTGACGGCATGGCCCGAACGCAGCCCCGTGTCACAGATCAGCACGATCGGCTTGTCGGGTTCGGCGAAGGGGTCCCCCTCGTAGACCGCGTCCATCACGTTCTCCGCCAGGGCCCGCACGTCCACCAGTCGCGAGCCGGGCGCGTGGCCGCTCTCGTACTCCTTGGGGCCACGCACGTCACACAGGACGCCGCCCTCGGCCAGCCGCTGCAGCGCCTCGTCGACGCTGATGCCACCTTCGGGCGTCATCCGGTTGATCAGTCGTTCACGTAGTCCCATGTCACCATCACAGCACGCCCAAAGGGAGGGGAAAAGCATTCTGGCGCTGGGCGAACAGCCCTTGCCCAGCGCACCTTCCATGCGCCATGGGGAATGACTGTCCCGATCACCCGCCAGGGGCGGGACCGACGACCGGCCCCGCCCCTGGCGGTCCACCTGCTCCAGCCTCGGATCAGGCCAGGGCGCGCAGCCCATTCCATCCGGTGCCGGACAGCTGGGCAGACCCCCAGCTGGCACCCGAGTTGAGGTAGGTGTAGAGCTTGCCGTCCTGGGTGCGGCCCATCAGGTCGGGCCGGCCGTCGCGGTTCACGTCGCCCGGGGTGAAGGCGGCATTGAAGGTGGTCCAGCCGCGGCCGGTCTGCCGATTGCCCGCGAAGCCGCCGGTCGGGGAGGCGTAGTAGATCCGCATGATTCCCTTCGCGTCGATCGCGGTCAGGTCGGCACGCCCGTCGCGGTTCGCGTCGCCACTGCCCACCAGGAAGCGCATCCCATCCCATCCGTGGCCGATCTGGCGGCTGCCGGTCAGGCCGGTGGGGGTGATGGTGTAGCGGAAGAGCTTGCCGTCGCTGCGGCGCGAGACGAGCTCGGTGCGGCCGTCGCGGTCCATGTCGCCCAGGACCGTCATCAGCTGCATGCTCCCCCAGCCACGACCGACCTGCTTGGCGCCCGAGAAGCCCCGGTTGATGGCCCCGCTGTAGCGCCACAGGGTGCCGTCGCTGCGGCGGGCGAGCAGGTCGGAGACGCCGTCACCGGTGGCATCGGGGGTCACCCCCAGCCAGTTGAAGGACGACCATCCGGTGCCCACGACCCGTCCCGACGCGAGGCGCCCGGTGGTGGAGCCGGGGTAGACGCGCAGCTGTCCGCTGGCATCGATCCCGATCACGTCGGCGATCCCGTCACCGGTGAAGTCCCCGGTGGTGCGGGCCGGGGCCGGCTGCGGACTCACCTTGGGACGCAGGGAACGGCACTGGTCCTCGGCATTGCCGCGCACGGTGTTGCCGCTGCCGGTGGGGGCGGGGGTGTTGCCCTTGCACTGCAGGTTCCCGTCGACCACATTGCGGGTGACGTCCTGGGCGGCGCGGTTGTCGAAGAGCTGGATGTCGCCACCGACGACATTGCTGCCCAGCTGGGCGGCCCGGCCGCGGTCGAGCTGGATGTTGCCGCCCACACGGGCGCCGTTGACGGCCACCCGGGCGTGGCCCTCGGCCTGCACGTTGCCGTTGATGACGGTGCGGTTGATGACGGCGGTGGCCCCCGACGAGACCTTGACGTCTCCGTCGATCCGGCCGCCCTGGATGGTGCAGGTGGCACCGCTGGGGACGATCACGGAGCCGTCGATCGTCCGGGAGGTCAGGGTCGAGCGGCAGGTGACGTCATTGGCGAGGGACGGGGTGGCGGCAAGGCCGGCCCAGGCCAGTGAACCGATGGCGGCAAGGGCGGCGAGACTGGTCTTCTTCATGATCTCTCCTCGGGGGGCGAGGCGGGCTGCGTCGCCCGCTGTCCATCAGTCAATGCGAGACTGGTGAAGTCCCGGTGAACCGGGGATGAGGGTTCCTTCATCGGCCTCCGGCGTGTGCCGGACAGCCGGGCAGGAACCACGCAGCACTGCCACCACCAGGAGGAATCCCATGCCCGAGCCCATCAAGGTCGCGACCGTCGGCGAGATCGAGGACGAGAGCGCCATCGTCGTCGACGGCACCACCAGCGGCACCGGCGAGGACATCGCCGTCTTCTTCTCCGACGACACCTACTACGCCATCGACGACACCTGCACCCACCAGGACGCCTCGCTCGCCGAGGGCTGGGTGGAGGGCGACGAGGTGGAGTGCCCCGTGCACGCCGCCCGTTTCAGCCTGTGCACCGGCGCGGCACTGTGCCTGCCCGCCACCGTCGCCGTGAAGACGCACAAGGTCGAGCTGCGCGGCGACGAGGTCTGGCTGCACCCGGGAGTCCCGGCCGACAAGGGGTGATGACCGCTGCGGTCCGCGGGGCAAGCCCCTCAGCGGGCCGCGAGCAGGTCGTCGGCCACCCGGCCGATCAGGCCCTTGGCATTGGCGACGTCGAGCACCGAACCGGATGTGGTGATCCCGTAGCGGCGCGAGGCAAGCAGCACATAGGCGCCGGTGTAGTCGACGGGATCGGGGCAGCGATGCAGGGCCGACTTGTCGGCGACGGCCTTGGCGGAGGCCTCGGCATCGGCGAAGACCGCACCCTCCAAGCCCATCGAGGCAGGGCCTCGGAGGTCGGTCACCATGCCAGCAGGCGCAACGCCGTTCACCCGCACGTCGGGAGCCAGCTCGTAGGCAAGCTGCTTCACCAGGCCCATGCCGGCGTGCTTGGAGGCGATGTAGAGCGGGCCGCCGCCTCCCGGGTAGAGCGCGGAATTGGAAAGCGAGACGATGAAGGAGCCGTTGCTGGCCCTCAGCTCGTCGACCGCGGCCTTCATGCCCAGCAAGGGCGCCTTGACGTTGAGACGGAAGATGTCGTCGAATCCGGCCTCGATCTGCTCGACGCTCATGTCCTGCACACCGCGGTTGGCATCCCACAGACCGGCATTGGCGATGAAGGTGTCGAGCCGCCCCCACTTCTGCACGGCCGCCTGCACCACCTGACGATTGGACTCGAAGGAGCCGGCATCGCCCTCCACGACCACGACCCGTTCCGGATCGCAGGAGGTGCGCAACTGCTCGGCCTTGTCGGCGGAGTACTCCAGAACGGCCACCATGGCCCCCTCATCGAGCAGGGTGTCCACCAGTGCTCGGCCCAGCCCCGACCCACCGCCGGTGAGCACTGCCACCTGAGCATCCAACCAACCCATCAAAGAACCCCTTCGTCCATGTTCGTGGCTGCGACGCTGCTCGTCGCGGTGCCTTTCCGACGCTAGGTGCGCTCCGGGAGACCGTCAACCACGTGTTCCGCAGGGGGCAGCGCCACCCCCATCCGCTCCACCAGGTGCGGCAGGCCGCGTTCACGACGCTGGACGAAGGCGGGCACCGGCTCCCCCACCGCCTCGCAGGCCAGCACCACCATGCGATCCATCACCGCACTGGCCATGGCGGTGATGAAGTCCTCGTCACGCGGGGTTCCGGCCACCCGAGACAGGATGCAACCCTCCACGGTGGCCAGGGAATAGTCGGCCAGCTGGCGCGGCAGGCCCGGGTTGGCGTCGGTGACCCGCGTGGGGACGTGCTCGACCCAGGCGGTGGTCAGGGTGTGCTGGGTGAGCTCGCGCAACCGCAGGATCTCGGCTGCGGTGCGCGACTGGCGCATCTGGCTGTCCATCATCAGCTGCACGTTGAAGCGCCACAGACCGAAGCGCTCGGGCCGCCCGACGATGCTGTCCAGCACCGCCTTGACCGGATTGGGCGCCTCGGCGTCCAACGACTGCACCATCAGTTCGGTGTGCTCCTGGGCGCCACGCACCATGGCGGCAAAGAGCGAGTCCTTGTCCTTGAAGTGCCAGTAGAAGGAACCCGGGTGCACCCCTGCGTCCTGCTGGATACGGGCGATGGTGGTGCCCTTGTAGCCGCGTTCCATCGCAATCCGGCGTGCCGACTCAAGGATCCGGCGACGCGTCGTCGCGTCCTTCACGTCTTGTTCCATCACCGCCTCCTTGCCCGTGAGACCTACCTCACAGGCCCTCGTTCCAAGCTACGGCACGTGGCCGTTGACCTTGCAGAGGCGGCCAACTACCGTGACATTAATCACACTTGAATACCCATTCAAGTAGCATCAAGGCAACACACCGCGGACTCCAGCGTCGGATCCCAACCAGGGCAGGGAAGCCAGCTCCGAACCGACGCGAAGGGTCAGCAACCGGTCCGTCGACAAGGGAGTTCTCATGACCGACATCACCGATCTCGTGGACATCGAAAATGGTCGCCTCAACGGCCAGATGTTCACCGATGAGGAGATCTACCAGCAGGAGCTCGAGAAGGTCTGGAAGCGTGCCTGGTGCTTCCTCGCCCACGACAGCCAGATCCCCAAGAAGGGTGACTTCTTCCAGAACTACATCGGCGAGGACCCCGTCATGGTCGTTCGCCAGAAGGACGGCAGCGTCGCCGCCTTCCTGAACCAGTGCCGCCACCGTGGCATGCGCATCTGCCGCGTCGACTCGGGCAAGGCCAAGGCCTTCACCTGCTCCTTCCACGGCTGGTCCTACGACCTCGACGGCAAGCTGATGAACGTCCCCCGCGAGGACACCGCCTACCCGAAGGACTTCGACAAGAGCCAGTGGAGCGCCGTCGCCGTTCCGCGACTGCACAACTACAAGGGCTTCTGGTTCGGCAGCTGGGATCCGGACGCCCCTGACTTCGAGGAATACCTGGGCAGCGCCAAGTACTACCTGGACGGCTACATCGACCGCTGGGACGAGGGCATGGAGGTGGTGAGCTTCAACCGTTGGGTGCTGCCCAACAACTGGAAGTTCATGGCCGAGCAGCCCACCTCTGACATGCAGCACTCCGAGATCACCCACGTCTCGGCCGCCACCGTGCTGAACAAGGCCTCCGACGCCGCCGACCGCACCCTGCGCGGCGAGAACCCCACCGGCCGCCAGTTCTTCAGCGACTACGGCCATGGCGGCGCCTGGTACGGCGAGAAGGGCAAGGAGGTTCCCAACACCGGCAAGGCGATGCAGGAATGGGAGAAGCGCCCCGAGATCGCCGAGCAGATCGCCCGTCGCCTGGGCGACGACCGCGAGGTCCGCGGCCACCTGAACATCTGGCCGACCTTCATGGTGTTGGGCAACTACACCATTCGCGTCACCCACCCGCGCGGCCCGGGCGAGCAGGAGATCTGGTCCTTCGCCTTCGCCCCCAAGGGCGCAGACGAGCAGACCAAGGACTCGATCCGGCGCGACGTGATGCGCACCTTCAGCCCGGCCGGCATGTTCGAGGCCGACGACGCCCTGAACTGGGAGGAGATGCAGGCCATCCTGAACGGCCGCGTCGCCCGTGACTCGGGCTTCACCTACCAGATGACCGGCGCCCCGATCCAGTGGGACGAGGGGTGCTACCCCGGCGGCTCGACGCAGCACGTCTTCAGCGACAACGCCGCGATCAACATGTACTCGAACTACCTGGACATGATGACCAGCGACAGCTGGGAAGAGATCAAGGCCAAGCGCGCCCAGCACCGCATGGGCAAGCCTTCCGAGTCCACCAACTGATCCCGTCGACGACGCCGAGGAGACAACCATGAGCAACAACAACCCCGACAAGGCGATGCCCAATGGCATGGACGCCGACGAGCTCAAGGTCCACATGACCACGGTGCGCCACACCGAGCTCGACGACGCCCTGCCCGAGCTGCCGACCACCAACCGGGTTCAGGTCCTGCTGGACGCCGTCGATCCCGAGGTGCAGCGCGGCATCGAGCGCTTCCTCTACGAGGAGGTCCAGGTGCTGGACGACCTCGAATGGGGTGACTGGATCGACTTCTTCGCCGAGGACCTCGTCTACTGGGCCCCGGTGCAGGAGGAGCGCTACGCCCGCGAACGTCGCGAGAACCGCATCAAGAAGTTCGGCACCTCGGTCTACTTCGAGGAGAACAAGGTGCAGCTCACGCAGCGCGTCGACCGCCTGCTGACGAACATGGCCTGGGGCGAGGAGCCCCCGTCGCGTGCCCGCCACGTCATCAGCAACATCCGTGTCACCAAGGGCGTCCGCGAGGGCGAGTACGTCGTGAAGAGCAACTTCTACGACTACCGCTCGAACGGCCAGCGCTACCACGATTCGATCACCGGTGAGCGCACCGACATCATCATCAAGGACGAGAACTCCACCTGGGGCTACCTCATCCGCGAGCGTCGGATCCTGTTCGACATGGCGATGATCCTGAACAAGAACCTGAGCCTGTTCTACTGATCCGCAGCCGAGTGACCGACAACTGAGTTCCACACCGCCATGGGGCGGGCCCGTCCAGCGGGCCTGCCCCATGGCACCCCCACCCAAGAACGGGAGACGAAGAACCTTGAAGATCACCACCTTGGCCAGCATCGGCGTCGTCGTGCGAGACCTCGACAAGGCTCTTGAGGGCTATGCCCGCCTGCTCGACATCAATGAATGGGCCGTGCACGAACGCGGCACCGACCAGCTGAGCGAGATGGTCAGCCGTGGGCGCCGCAGCGCTGGCACCTACCGCTGCGCCTTCGGCTCGGCCCCCTTCGACCCCGAGGGCCCCGGCCCGATGGGTGGCGCACCGCGCCGCACCCCCTTCGAGCTGGTGCAGCCCACCGGCGGTGAGACCCCCTTCAACGAGCACCTGCTCTCCCGCGGGGAGGGAATCTGTTTCCTCACCTTGCTCGCGGAGGCCGACGAGGCCCAGATCCGCGCCCACTTCGACGGCCTGGGCATCACCGTGGCGCACAGCCACGTCGTCGACGGCCGCACCCGCACCTTCTACGACACTCGCAAGCAGCTGGGCGGCTACCTGCTCGAGGTGCTGCCGGCCAGCGGCGACGCCCCCACCGGCCTGAACGCGACCGGCGGCGAGGCCCGCACCCTCGACGGCGCAGCACTGCGTGGTGGCCGTCGCGCGATCCCGATGCAGGGCATCAACCACTTCGGCGTCGTCATCGACGACACGATGGACAGCGTCGAGCAGTACCGCCGGATCCTGGGCATCGAGAAGTTCGACGTCAAGACCTGGCAGACCGAATTCGGCCGTCTGGACAATCCCTTCTACCGTGACCAGAACCCGGTGCAGCATGGTTACTTCACCGCGCAGGGATTCGTCGGTGACTTCGGCTTCGAGATCATCCAGTGCGCCTACGGCGACTCGCACTACAACCGCGAGTTCACCGACCAGCGCGGGGCCGGCATCCACCACATGTTCCCCTTCCTGACCAAGAGCCAGGAGGAGTGGGACGCCGTGGCGGCCGACATGACCGCGCTGGACGCCCCCGTCGTGATGGGTTCCGACCTGCGTGGCGGCGCCTCGGCCTACTGCTACTACGACACCTTCGAGCAGCTGTGTGGCTTCCTGGTGGAGGGCGTCTTCCGACGCTTCGTCGCCAAGGACGAGTACATGGCTCCCGACTGGACGGTCGACTTCTCCACCGAGATCGCGGAGGCCTGACATGCTGCGCGTCCTGCACACACTGCACGACCTCGCCGAGGAGGCACCACTGCTCACACAGCTGGAGCAGGTCCGGGCCCTGGCGGGCTGCGACTCGGTGGAGCTGTACAAGGGCCTTGCCACCGACGAGACCTTCCACGTCCTCACCTCCACCTGGGAGGACGAGGCCAGCTTCGACGCCTTCTGGGCCCAGGTCCTGGCCGGGGACTTTCCGGAGTACTTCCGGTTGGTGGAGGGCAATGCCGAGCAGACCGGCGTCACCGAGTTCTACCGCTGCGAGCGTTTCGCCTTGAAGAACGGCGCCTGGCAGCCCGAAGGGGTGGCCGAGAAGGGCCGCACCATCATGTGGCCCGCCCGCGGCCAGGTGCGCATCGTCATCCAGAATGCCGTGCAGGCCTCCGACGCCATGTACGTGAAGATCCGGCAGGAGATCATCGACACCCGTCGCGAACTGGGCTGCCTGAGCTACACCTGGTGCGAGAACGTGGAGCTGCCCGGCCACCTGCTGCTCGAGGAGATCTGGGCCGACCAGGTGCTCTACGACCAGCACTGGGCACTGCGCCAGCACAGCGCCGAGTTCCTCGGTGACAACCTGCGCACTCCCGCCACCCCGCAGCGCGGGCCGCTGGCCAGGGAGTTCTACCGCCGCCAGGCCTTCGAGCACCACTACAACCGCTGGCAGCCCGCCCAGCTGGATGGTTTCTCCGGAACCATCGTCTGGCCTGCCAGCTGACCGACCCCGGTGTGGCCCTGACGTGACTTGGGGCCACACCGCCTGAAAGACTTGAGACCCGTGCCACCGAGGCCACGGGCGATGGAGAGAACGAGGAGACACCCACATGGCCGAGCCGATCAAGGTCGCCAACGTCGGAGACATCGAGGACGAGGAGGCCATCGTCGTCGACGGTGACACCAACGGAACCGGCGAGGACATCGCCGTCTTCTTCTCCGACGGCAACTACTACGCGCTGAACGACATCTGCACCCACGAGACCGCCCAGCTCTCCGACGGCTGGATCGAGGGTGACGAGGTGGAGTGCCCGCTGCACTCGGCCAAGTTCTGCCTGTCCACCGGCGCGGCCAAGTGCCTGCCGGCCAGCCAGCCCGCCAAGACCCACAAGGTGGAGCTGCGCGGCGACGAGGTCTGGCTGTACCCGGGCACCCCCGTGGACGGTGCGGTGCTGGGAGCGCAGTGATGTCCGATCATCTCGTCATCGTCGGTGGTGGTCTGGCCGGTTTCACCACGGCCCAGGAGCTGCGCAAGCATGGCAGCGACGTCGCGATCACCATCGTCGATCCGGAGGGCCTCCCCTACGACCGCCCGCCGCTCAGCAAGGAGTACTTCGACGGCAGCATGCCTGCCGAGAAGCTCGCCTTCCGTCCGGAGTCCTGGTACTCCGAGAACGCAGTGGAGTTGGTCAGTGAACGGGTCACCCGGCTGCTGCCCGGCGAGGGCAAGCTGGAGCTCGGCAATGGGCAGGTGCTCAGCGCCAGCAACACCGTCCTGTCCTTGGGTGGCCGGGCCCGCACCCTGCCGATTCCCGGCGGTGACCTGCCGGGTCTGCTGGAGCTGCGCACCATCGCCGACGCCGACAAGCTGCGCGAGACCCTCAAGCCGGGCATGCGCTTCGCGATCATCGGGGCTGGCCTGATCGGCGCCGAGGTGGCCTCGACGGCCGTCAAGATGGGAGCCGAGGTCAGCCTGATCGATCCCGTCCCGGTGCCCTTGGTGCCGGCCTGCGGCGCGATCCTGGCCGGGCGCCTGCACGACATGCATGAAGCCCATGGCGTCAAGGTGCACTGCGCCATGACCCAACAGATCGAGCTGGTGGGTGAGGAGTACCGCATCACGCTGGCCGACGGCACCATCGTCGTGGCAGACGCGGTCCTGGTGGCGGTGGGCCTGGTTCCCAACACCGAGCTGGCCCAGGATGCGGGCATCACCGTCGACAACGGCGTGATCGTCGACGACGAGCAGCGTTCGAGCATCCCGACCGTCTTCGCCGCCGGTGACGTGGCCCGTCATCGTCTGGCCGACGGCACCCTGGGGCGCCGCCACGAGCACTGGGAGTCGGCCATGCATGCCGGCCAGACCGTCGCCGCGGCCCTGGCTGGCCAGCCGCTGCCCGTGCACGGTGCCGGGTGGATGTGGTCGGATCGCTACGGCATCCACCTGGAGGCCGTGGGCGACATGGTCAACGGCACCGAGGTGCTGCGCCACGTCGACGGGCTCCCGGCGGCCGCCTTCCGGCTGGACGACGAGGGCCACATGATCGGTGCCGCCACCATCGACGGCGGCAACACGGTGCGTGCGGCGCGCCGCATCATCGACCGCGGCATCATCGTCGACCCCGAGAAGTTGGCCGATTCGTCGATCGACCTGAAGAAGTTGGCCCGCTGACGCACGCGCGTCCCCTGACCAGCTCGGCGCCGGTACCCCCGTGGTACCGGCGCCGTCCTCGTTTGAACCGTCACGTGGCCGTCATGTGCACCCGGTAGCGTGCTTGGCAGATGTGCCACGACCACCAAAGGAGTCACGATGCCCGTCCTCGTCCAGATGAACTTTCCCCACCAGGGTCCGTGGGGTGCCGAGATGTCGGAGGCCTTCCGTGGCCTGGCCGAGACGATCAATGCCGAGCCCGGTTTCCTGTGGAAGGTGTGGATCGAGAACCAGGACGACGAGCTCTCGGGCGGCATCTACCTGTTCGACTCCCGCGAGAATGCGGAGGCCTACGTGGCAATGCACCGGGAACGGATGGCGGGCTTCGGCGTGACCGACATGCAGGTGCGCCATTTCGAGGTCAACGAACCGCTGAGCACCCTCAACCAGGTGAGCCTGACCCCCGCAAAGCCCTGACCCTGTTCACATCCCGGGATGATCCGCGCCCGCCTGACGAGATCACCTCAGGGGCTGGGGTGAAGTCGAAGGGAAGGCTTCACCCCGCCCTTCAGAACTGTCGGTGGCACGCACTAGCGTGACTCCAGCAGCCGACAATGAGGCCAAGTACCAGTACATGGCTCCCCTGCTGGCCGATCCCGCCAACAAGCCCAGCCAGGCGCAGGTGAAGCAGGCCTCCGCCCAGGCTGCGGACCTGTTGCGGCTGCGCTTCTCGACGCCGCTGTTCCGGCTGGGCGAGGCCGAGCAGATCAAGCAGAAGGTTGGCTACCCGGTCTCCGGAACCAGCCTGATGCAGCCCGGTGTCATCGTCCAGCACATCGATGACACCGTCGGCGCCGATGCCGATCCGCGGCTGGACGGCCTGGTGGTGGTCTACAACGCCAGTGCCAAGCAGGTCACCCAGCAGGTGCCTCAGGCCAAGGGCCAGGGTTACCGGTTGAGCCCGGTGCAGGCCGGTGGCGCCGACGCCGCGGTGAAGACGTCCTCCTTCGATCCGGCGTCCGGCAGCTTCACCGTGCCCGCCCGAACCGTCGCGGTCTTCGTCCAACCCGCCGGCCAAGGCTGAACCAGCGGTTGACCCAACCGGCGCAAGCCCCTCGAAGTCCTTGTTCGAGGGGCTTGCGCGCGCCTGAGAGCTTCTCACAGAGACCCGGAATGACCGGATCGCCAGCACGCCTTCCGCTGACCTTCAGGAATCGATTTTCACAACTTCAATAGCCCATCAATCCTTGCCAGGCTTGAGAAACCGAGGCCCGGACGGCCGGCATCCTTCAGCCGTCGGCCGATTCTCGATTTTATTAATATTTCTCAGGTAAGTAGATTCAGAGTTCGGCCGCCGCGGCGGCACGCCAGGAATGCAACCCAGACCGCTCTCCCCTTCATCCATGGAGCGGACAGCAAAGGAAGATCCATGTCGAAGATCCGCACGATCACCACCACCGCTCTCGCCACCGCCGCGATCGGCTCCGCCTCGCTGGTGGCCAGCCCGTCGGCCATGGCCCAGGTGCCGGGCGGCGACCAGGCTCCTGCCCCGGTCAGCACCCAGGCGCGTGAGCTGCCCAAGACCGGCACCACCACCAAGGCCAGCGCCACCAAGACCACCACCAAGAAGGCCCGCTCGACCTCCTCGACCGGACTCGTCTTCGGCAACCGCAGCGAGGCCATCCGCGAGCTGCAGCGCAAGCTCACCAACGCCGGCCACTACGTGCCCCAGACCGGTTACTTCGGCACCATCACCCAGGGTGCCCTGCGTGACTTCCAGGCCGCCGAAGGCCTGTCGGTGACCGGCCGCGCCACCGAGCGCACCCTTGACGCCCTGGGCGGTGTCTCGGCCAGCTCCTCGAGCACCTCCACCGTCTCGGCCAACACCTCCGCGCCGAAGGCTGCCACCACCAAGCGCAGCGTGACCTCGTCGACCACCGCCAGCTCCGCTGGCGCCCAGGCCGCCGTGAACTTCGCCTACGGCGCGCTCGGCACCCCCTACGTCTACGGCGGCACCACCGCTGCCGGCTACGACTGCTCCGGCCTGACCCAGGCCGCCTGGCAGGCCGCCGGTGTCAGCATCCCGCGCACCAGCTACGCCCAGTGGGGTGGCCTGCAGAAGGTCTCCACCAGCAACCTGCAGCCCGGCGACATCGTCGTCTTCTACGGCGGCAGCCACGTGGGCATCTACGTGGGTGGCGGCGACATCATCCACGCCTCGCGCCCCGGCAAGCCGGTGGAGAAGGTCTCCATGAACACCATGCCGATCCTCGGCGCCGTGCGCCCCGCCTGATCCCAGGCAGCACAGCACGACCTGACGATCCCCGGCGCCCTCGCGGCGTCGGGGATCGTCTGTTTCTGCGCCGAGTCCCTGCCATGGGACGGTGGCTGGGGCTAGGCTCGTCGGCATCCGACCCAGGAGGCACCATGAGCCTGTTCCCCGGCCGCAGCGGCGATGCCCTGCTCGTCCTGGACGTCCAGGTGGGCGTGATGGCCGACGTGTGGCACCGATCACGCATCATCGAGACGATCGGAGACCTGGTCGGTCGAGCCCGCCTGGCTGGCACACCCGTCGTGTGGGTGCGCCACCAGGATGCTGGCCTCGAGGCCGGGACCGAACAGTGGCAGATCGTGCCGCAGTTGATTCCCGAGATGGGCGAGGCCGTCGTGGACAAGCGCTTCGGGGACTCCTTCGCCGAGACCAACCTGGACGACGTGCTGGCAGACCTGGGCGCGCAGCAGGTCTGGCTCGTCGGGGCGAAGAGCGACTTCTGTGTGCGCAGCACCCTGTTCGGCGGGCTCTACCGCGGTTACGACATGAGCCTGGTGGAGGATGCCCACACCACGCAGGACGGTTCCTACGAAGACCTGCCGCTGAGCGCCGAACAGCTGGTGGCGGTGGTGAACCGGATGGCGTGGACCACACGGCTGCCGGGCGTCACCTCGCGCGTCGCCGCGGCCGCGGAGGTCGAATTCTCGCCCGCCAACCGAATGGACGACGACGACAAGATCGAGGCCATCGAGGTGGAGGAACAGCTCGAGGAGGACGCCGAGGACGTCGAACTGGGCCTGGAGGACCCCCAGCCCGAGGCCTGATCAGGGATGCGGCTGACTTCGAGCGTCGGGTTCGAGAGATCATGGAGGTGGTCAAGGCCTCACCGGTGCTCGGCGGCTACTGCTGGACCCAGTTGACGGACACTCTTCAGGAGGCCAACGGCCTGTGCGACGAGAACCGTCAGCCCAAGCTGCCGGTGGAGACCTTGAGGGAGTTGATGGGCGAATGACCCTGGAAGAACGGCATTTCGGGACCCTGGACGATGGACGTGAGGTGACCGAGTTCCTGCTCGGCAGCCAGGACGGGCCGCAGCTGCGCCTGCTTGACCTGGGGGCGGCGGTGCACGGCTTCCGGCTGCGAGGGGATGACCCCGAGACCGAGACGGTGGTGGGCTTCAGCACGTTGGCCCGGCAGCAGGAGGCCACCTCGGCCTACTTCGGTGCCGTGGTGGGGCGCTACGCGAACCGGATCGCCAAGGCCAGCTTCGAACTGGATGGCGTGCGGCACCACATCACCGCCAATGAGGGCAGCACCGCGTTGCACGGTGGAACCGAGGGCTTCAGCTCGCAGGTGTGGTTGGTCGCCGACCGCGGCGATGACTTCATCACCTTCCGGCTGGTGAGCCCCGACGGCGACCAGGGCTTCCCCGGCGAGCTGAGGGCCCTGGCCACCTACCGGCTCGTCGCCGACGGGTTCCGGCTGGAGCTGAGCGCCACCACGGACGCCCCCACCATCTGCTGCCTGACCAGCCACACCTACCTGAACCTGGCCTCGCGCGGCACCGCCGAGGAGCACCTGCTGCTGGTGGAGGCCGACCAGTTCGTGCCGATCGACCAGGATTCGATCCCGCTGGGCTCGCTGGCCGACGTGGCCGACACCCCGATGGACCTGCGCTCCCCCACCCGGATCGCGGAACGGGTGCGCGAGGAGGACGAGCAGATCGCGCTGGCGCACGGCATCGACCACTCCTTCGAGATCCGCGGCACGGGCATGCGTCGCCATGCTCGCCTGGAGTGCCCCGCCACGGGTCGTGCGATGGAGCTGCACAGTGACCAGCCGGCGCTGCAGGTCTACACCGGCAACTTCCTGGATGGCAGCTGGATCCCCGCTTCCGGCCAGCGCCTGCGTCAGGGCGACGCGGTGGCCCTGGAACCGCAGCAGCACCCGGACTCCCCGAACCAGGACTGGGGTCGCTCCGCGGTGCTTCGCCCCGGCGAGACCTGGCACAACACCATCGAGTGGCGCTTCAGCTGAACGCTGCCACACGGATGAGCCCTCCGGTCTGCATGGCCGGAGGGCTCACCCCTGTTCAGCAGCGTGCGGTGCGATTCACCGGTCGGAGGCGGCCTTGCGACGTTCCGCGAGCTTGCCGTACATGTCGTCGATCATCTCGCCGAAGCGCTTCTCCACCTCACGACGCTTGACCTTCAAGGTGGGGGTGAGCAGCCCGTTGTCCATCGTGAAGTCCTCGAAGAGCACCCGCAGGTCGCGGATCTGCTCATGGCTGGGGAGCTTCTCGGTGAGCTGGTCGACGCGCTGGCGAACCTCCTCGGCCACCTCCGAGTTCTCCAGCAGTTCGGACGGCGTGGTGTAGGTGATGCCACGCTTCTCGGCCAGTTCGGCCAGGTGCGGCAGCGACGGCTTGACCAGCAGCGTGAGGCAGGGCCGGTTGTCGCCCAGCAGCACGGCGTGCTCGAAGAGTGGATCGGACAGCAGCAGGCCCTCGATCGGCTGCGGGGCGATGTTCTTGCCGTTGAGGGTGACGATGATGTCCTTGAGGCGGTCATTGATCACCAGGTACCCGTCGTTGTCCACGTACCCCCCGTCGCCGGTGTGCAGCCAGCCGTCCTCGTCGATGGCCTGCTCGGTGGCCTCGGGATTGTTCCAATAGCCCTTCATCACGGTGGGGCCACGGAAGAGGATCTCGCTCTCGGCACCGATCTTGATCTCGCCGCCCTCCATCACCGGGCCACAAGTGCCCAGCTTGAAGTTGTTCGGCTGGTTGAAGCTGACCAGCGGCGAGGCCTCGGTCAGCCCGAAGCCCTCCAGGATCAGGATGCCGACGGCGGAGAAGAATTCGGCCACCTCCAGGCGCAGCGGCGCACCGCCACAGGCGGCGACCGTCTTGTTGCCGCCCATGGCCTCACGGATGCTGGACAGCACGAGCTTGTCGGCCAGCGGCAACTGGGCCCGCCAGTACCAGTTCGGCTGCTTGCCCTTGCGGTAGGCGCGCTGGCACTGCCCGCCCACCCGCAGCGCCCAGTCGAAGATCCTCTTGCGCGCCGGGTCGTCGGCCACCCGGCCGTGCGCGGTGGAGTAGACCTTCTCGTAGAGCTTCGGGACGCTCGCGATCAGGGTTGGCCGGGCCAGCACCAGCATGTCGGCCACCTGCTTCGCGTCGGGCACGTGGGTGATCATGCAGCCACGACTGACGTTGAACATGGTGAAGCCGCGCTCCAGGGCATGGGAGAGCGGCAGGAAGCACAGGCTGTGGTCCTCGGGGGTGGTCACCAGACGCAGCCCCAACGCGTGGTTCTGTGCCATCAGCGCCTTGTGCTGCAGCATGACGCCCTTGGGGTCGCCGGTGGTGCCCGAGGTGTAGATGATGGCGCACAGGTCGTCCGGCTCCACGGCGCCGAAGCGACGCTCCACCTCGGCGTCGAGCTCGTCGATGCGGGCCTGGTCGAAGCCACCGTCATCGAAGTCGGCCAGCGAGGTCACACCTTCCAGCTCGACGGGCGCGAAGGAGACGATCCGCAGCACGCTCGGCATCTGGTCCAGCACCTCGAGACAACGCCTGGCCTCGGACTCGCCACCGACCAGGATCATCCGGGCGCCGGAGTCATTGATGATGTGCTTGATCTGGTCCGGGGTGCTGGTGGCATAGATCGGAGTGGGGACGGCACCGATGGTCATGCAGGCAAAGTCCACCTGCTCCCATTCGGGGCAGTTGTGCGCGAAGATCGAGACCCGGTCTCCGTGCTGCACGCCGGCGTCGACCAGCGCCCTGGCGGTGCGCTGGACCGCTGCGGCCAGCTCGTCGTAGGTCTGCACCTCCCAGCGATCACCCACGCGGAGGCGCGTGGCAGGACGCGAGCCGTGCTGCGCCACCGTCGAACGGAACATGTGCGCGAGATGCTCCATGTCAGACCTTTCACCAGACGAACCGGACCTGCCAGCAGGAAACCACAGAACCTACGGCACCGTAGGCAGCGCCAATTCTTGCACCCGGCACCGCAGAAGACCACAGCAGGTGGGGAGGATCGCCCCGTCCGGCCAGGGATCAGCGCCGGCGCTCCTCGCGCAATTTCTTGTACAGCTGGTCAATCTCGGCCGCGAAGGCCTTCTCGATCTCACGGCGCCGCAATTTCATCGTGGCCGTCACCATGCCGCTGGCCATGGTGATCCGGCCCTGCGAGACCACCACGCCGCGCACCCGTTCATAGGGCGCCAGCTCCTCGGTGAGGCTCGCGGCACGTTCGCGCAGCAACTCCACCACTCGCGGATCGCGGGCCAGTTCATCGGGGCCGGCGGTGGTCCCCAGCTCCTCGGCCAGCTCACGCCACCCGTCGGCACTGGGTTGCAACACCGCCACGATGCACGGGCGCCCGTCGCCCACCGCCACCACCTGCTCGAAGAGGGGGTCGGCCATCAGGGCCGCCTCCACGGCCTGCGGCGCCACGTTCTTGCCACTGGTGGTGACGATGATGTCCTTCATGCGATCGGTGATCGTCACGTAACCGTCACGATCGACGTAGCCGACGTCCCCGGTGTGCAGCCAGCCGTCACGCATCACCTCGGCCGTGGCCTCCGGGTTCCTCCAGTACCCCTTCATGAGCGACCCGCCGCGCACCAGGATCTCGCCACCCTCGCCGATGCGGATCTGGCTGCCCTTGATGACGAACCCGACCGTGCCCACCTTGTAGCGGTCATTGCGGTAGATGGTCATCATCGGGCCCGATTCCGTCAGGCCGTAACCCTGCCCCAGCAGGATTCCCGCCGCGGAGAAGAATTCCACCACCTCACGGCGCAGCGGCGCCCCGCCGCTGACCAGCAGGGTCTTGTTGCCACCCACGGCGGCGCGGATCTTCGACAGCACCAGCTTGTCGGCCAGGGGCAGCTGGGAGCGCCAGTAGCGCGTGGGTTGTTTGCCCTTGCGGTAGGCGCGCTGGCACTGCCCGCCCACGCGCAGCGCCCAGTCCATCGTGCGACGGGCGACCGGGCTGGCTGCCTGTTCCCGGGCACCGGCCATCACCTTCTCGAACAACAGGGGCACGCTGACCAGCAGTGTGGGTCTCGCCTTGGGCAGCAGTCGCCCCACCTGCTTCGGATCGGTGCAGTAGGTGTTCATGCAGCCGCAGTGGAAGACGTGGAAGGTCCACAACCGCTCCAGGGAATGCGCCAGCGGCAGGAAGCACAGCGAGTGGTCCTCGGGCTGGAAGTCCCAGCAGGCATCGATCGCGACCATCTGGTTGGCGAAACCGCCGTGGAGGAGCATCACGCCCTTGCTGGGGCCGGTGGTCCCCGAGGTGTAGACGATCGTCGCCACGTCCTGGGGCTTTCCGGCGGCGGTGCGCCGTGCCACCTCGTCGGCATGCTCGGCGTGGTCGCGGGCCATCAGCGTGCGCAGCGAGGTGAGGCCGGGCACCTCGTCGAAGCTGAAGACCTCGACCGGCTGGGTTGCCGCCCCGCCCTCGGGCCCTGGGTGCGACAGTGCGTCGGTGGCCTGCTGCACCAGCTGGAGCTCCCGGGCACCCGCGACGAAGATCGTTCGTGCCCCGGAGTCGGCCAGGATGTGACGCACCTGGTCGGCGCTGGAGGCGGCGAAGATCGGCACCACGATCGCCCCCACCGCCAACGTCGCGAAGTCAGCGATCGACCACTCGGGGCGGTTGTTGGAGAAGATCGCCACCCGGTCACCGGGCTCGACGCCCAGTTCGACCAGGGCCCGGGCGGCCTGCTGCACCTGCGCATGGAAGTCGGCATAGCTGACCACCTGCCATTCCCCGTCCGGGCCCTCCACCCGGGTGGCAGGACGATCGGCGAAACGTTCTGCCGAATCGGCCAGCATCCGCGCCAGGTGGAAGGTGGACTCGTCGATGACCTGCGCGGGGGAGGTGCGCTCGATCGGATCCAGGGTGTTGGAGGTGAACAGCAGCCCGTCGGAGGTGTCGGCCATCAGCGCAGCTGCTCCTTCAGGTACTCGATCTCGAGGGCGTGCACCTCGGCGCTGCCCGGCGTCTCCAGCACGACGGAGGCCCCGGCCAGCCGGACAACCTCGGCCAGCCCTTCGGGGTCCACCTGTCCCTGCCCCAGGTTCGCGTGCCGGTCGGCGCCGGAGTCGAAGGCATCGCGCGAGTCATTGCAGTGCACCAGGTCGATCCGGCCGGTGATCGCCTTGATCCGCTCCACCAGACCGACGAGCTCCTCGCCGCCGGCATGGGCGTGGCAGGTGTCCAGGCAGAAACCCACCTTGTCGGAGTCGGAGGCGCTGGCGATGGTGCTCCACAGCTGGTCGATGCGATCCAGGTGGCGGGCCATCGCATTGGCACCACCGGCGGTGTTCTCGATCAGGATCGGGCAGGACATCTCGAGCCCGTCGACGGCCTTGCGCCAGTTGTCGAAACCCACTGCCGGGTCGTCGTCCTTGGTGACGTGACCGCCGTGCACGATGACCCCGGCGGCCCCGATCTGCGCGGCCGCGTGCACGTTCTGCTGCAGCAGCTTGCGCGAGGGGATCCGGATGCGGTTGTTGGTGCTGGCCAGGTTGATCACATAGGGGGCGTGCACCCACAGCTGCACCCCCGCCTCGTCGGCCTCGACGCGCAGCCGCTCCGCCCACTCCGCGTCGAGCTGCGGTCCCTTCCACTTCTGGGGGTCCCCCAGGAAGAACTGCACCGCGGTGGCCCCCATCTCCCGGGCCTGTGCAAGGGGGTCGGTCTGGTCAACATGGGCACCGAGCTGGATCATGCCGTCGACTCTAGCCGCCGCCACCGACGCTTCTGGCTGCCGAGGAGGAGCACTGGCGCGCCAGCACACGCAGGCAGGCACATCTTTGCCACACTGTTGGCCATGACCAATCCCAGCCAGCCGTCCGGACAGATCGCCGACTCCAACGCCGTGCTGGCGCTCTCGCGGCGCGCCGGACGCCAGTACTCGCTGTACTTCGTGATGCTGGGCGCCGCCGCCCTCGTGACGGGCTTCCTGCTGTGGGCCATGTCGTGGAAGGTCGCCATCCCCGTCGGGCTGGTGATCGTGGCCATCTGCGTCTACGCCCTGGGACGCTTCGTCAGCGGGCACCGTTCGCTGGTGGGGCAGCTGAACCATCTGGCCCGCCCCTTCTGGGTGGTCTACCTGCTGGCCCTGCTGGCAGCGATGGTGGGCACCGTGGTGTGGCAGCAGCACCAGTGGGTGGGGCTGGCCGGCGGGGCCGTCGGACTGCTCGACGGGCTGGTCACCGGGCACTTCGTCGACCGCGCCTCCAGGGCGGCCACCGAGGACCATCCCGGCCCTCGCGTGCACTGAGCGCCGGGGTGCGCAAAGGCGGTACACCCCCTACTGTCGACGGCTGCCGACGAGCTAGGCTCGGTACGTGACCAAAGCCGTATACATCGCGTCCTCAGAGGGCGGTGAAGGCAAGAGCACGATCGCTCTCGGCCTTGTCGAAGCCCTCGCCCGTACCGTCGACTCCGTTGGTGTCTTCCGTCCCCTGGTGAAGTCCGCCGAGGACGACATCGTCACCCGGACCCTGATCGCGCACGAGTCCGTGCCGCAGTCCTATGACGACGCCATCGGCATCAGCTACGCCGAGTTCGCCGCCGATCCCGACGAGGCGATGACCACCATCGTCAACCGCTACGAGGCGCTCAACAAGAAGTACGACGCCATCGTCATCGTCGGTTCCGACTACGCCGGAGTCACCGCCCCGATCGAGATGAACTTCCAGGCCCGCATCGCCGCGAACCTGAATGCCTCGGTCCTGCTCGTGGTGCGCGGCAAGGGCCGCAGCGTCGAAGAAGTCCGTCGCTCCGCCGAGGTGGGCTTGCACGAGTACGAGAAGCTGCACAACTCCATCTTCGGGGTCATCGCCACCCGCATCCCGCCGGAGCTGGCCGACGAGGCGCGCATCGCGCTGGCCGGCATCCGCAGTGATCTGGTCACCGGTGTGCTGCCCGAGACCAACATGCTGGCCGCCCCCACCGTCGAGATGCAGTTCGACGCCATGGACTCCGAGCTGTGGGTGGGCAGCCAGCGTGAGCTGGGCAAGGAGTCGCTGGGCATCGTGGTGGCCGGCATGACCCTGCCCAACCTGCTGAAGCGGATGAAGGACGACCACACCGTCCTGATCCCCGCCGACCGGATGGACCTGCTGCCCGGCATCGTGATGGCGCACCGCTCGCCGTCCTTCCCGAATGTCGCGGCGGTGGTGCTGACCGGTGGCTACGAGATCCCCGACACGATCCGCACCCTGCTGAGCACCGTCGATGCCCGCCTGCCGATCTGGACGGTGGACGAGACCACCCACGAGGCCGTCCAGATCCTGAGCCGCCTGGAGGGATCGCGCACCAGCTCGCCGCGCAAGATGGAGCTGAGCCGCCAGCTGTTCACCGACAACATCAACGCGGCGCAGCTGCTCGACTCGCTGGAACGCCACCAGTCGACGCTGCGCACCCCGCTGATGTTCGAGAACCAGATCATGGCCCAGGCCCGCAGCGACATGCGCACCATCGTGCTGCCGGAATCGGGCGACGACCGCATCCTGCACTCGGCGGCCACCATCCTGGAGCGGGGCGTGGCACGCATCGTGCTGCTGGGAGACTCGCTGACCATCAACAAGCGCGCCCGTCGCCTCAAGATCGACCTGTCCAAGGCCAAGATCGTCGACCCGAGCGACGACGAGCTGCTCAACCAGTTCGCGACCGAGTACGCCAAGCTGCGCGCCAAGAAGGGGGTCACCTTCGAGCAGGCCAAGGAGAAGCTGGCCGATCCGTCCTACTTCGCGACGATGATGGTGCACTTCGGCATGGCCGACGGCATGGTCTCCGGCGCGGTGAACACCACCGCGAACACCATCCGCCCCAGCCTGGAGTTCATCAAGACCAAGCCGGGCATCAAGGTGGTCTCCAGCTCCTTCCTGATGTGCATGCCCGATCGGGTGCTCGTCTTCGGCGACTGCGCCGTCAACCCGAACCCCACCCCGGAGCAGCTGGCCGACATCGCGATCAGCTCGGCCGAGACCGCCAAGGCCTTCGGCATCGAGCCCAAGGTGGCCATGCTCAGCTACTCCACCGGTGAGTCGGGTTCCGGCCCGGACGTCGACGCGGTGCGCGAGGCGACCGCCATGGTCAAGGAGCTGCGCCCCGACCTGCTGGTGGAGGGCCCGCTGCAGTTCGACGCGGCCTTCGACCCGGAGGTGGGACAGAAGAAGATGCCTGGATCGTCGGTTGCCGGCCAGGCGACGGTCTTCGTCTTCCCCGACCTGAACACGGGCAACAACACCTACAAGGCCGTGCAGCGCACCTCCGGTGCCGTTGCCGTCGGCCCCACCCTGCAGGGCCTGAACTGCCCGGTGAACGACCTGTCGCGCGGCGCCACCGTCGACGACATCGTCAGCACCGTCGCGATGACGGCCATCCAGGCCCAGGAGCGCCCGTCCGGCGCCGGATCGCCGCTGCGCGAGGCCTGAACCGCGGTGGCCCCACCCCGGTGAGGCCACTCAGCCACGTCAGCCGTCCACGGCTGGACGAAGCCCCCGACAGGAGCCCTCGCTCCCGGCGGGGGCTTCGTCGTGTCAGCCCAGAGGGTTTTCAACCCCGTCGGGAATGTCTGCCCCTCCCCACACGTTGTGAAGGTATGCACAAGCACTACAACGGTCTGAAGACGGCGGCACTGTTCGGCGGCATCTTCGGCCTGCTGCTGCTCGTGGGCGCAGGCCTGGCCAGCTACACCAACAACTCGAGCTTCATCCTGTTGTTCGCCCTGCTGGGCCTGGCCACCACCTTCTACAGCTACTGGAATTCCGACAAGCTGGCGATCCGCGCCATGAACGCACAGCCGGTCACCCCGGAGCAGGCGCCGTGGCTGTACCAGACGGTGCAGGAGCTCTCGGCGCGCGCCGACCAGCCCATGCCGAGGCTCTACGTGAGCCCCACCATGAGCCCGAATGCCTTCGCCACCGGCCGCAATCCCAGCCACGCCGCGGTCTGCGTCACCCAGGGCATCACCCAGCTGCTCGACGAACGCGAGCTGCGCGCCGTGCTGGGCCACGAGTTGATGCACGTCTACAACCGCGACATCCTCACCAGCTCGGTGGCGGCTGCCATCGCCGGCGTCATCAGCACCATCGGCCAGATGATCAGCTTCGGCGCCATGTTCGGTGGCAATCGCGACAGCGAGGACCGGGGCTCCGGCCTGGGAATGTTGGCCGCCGCGCTGCTGGCCCCGCTGGCCGCGTCGGTGATCCAGATGGCGATCAGTCGTACCCGCGAGTTCGACGCCGACCAGGACGGCTCCGAGCTGACCGGCGACCCGCTGTCACTGGCCAGCGCCCTGGCCAAGATCGAGCAGGGCGTCGCGCAGGCACCGATGGCGCCCACCAAGGACATGGTGAACGCCTCCCACATGATGATCGCCAACCCCTTCGGCGGGTTGAACCTGCGCCAGATGTTCAGCACGCACCCGTCGACGGCCGACCGCATCATGCGCCTGGAGCAGCAGGCCCAGCGCATGGGCCAGTGACGGCACCCCGAACCTGACGCCCCGCTCCGATCCCCGAGCCTGCCGCCCCGTTCCCCGAGCCTGTCGAGGGGGCCTCGACAAGCTCGGCCGCCGTGGGAAGCCCGCTCCCCGAGCCTGCCGCCCCGTTCCCCGAGCCTGTCGAGGGGGGCCTCGACAAGCTCGGCCGCCGTGGGGAGCTCGGCCGCCAGGAGGGCTCAGCCGAGCAGCGTGAAGCGTTCGCGCCGCAGCACCAGGCGTTCGGGGGTGGGCATCTCGGCCAGTTCGCGCAGGTGATGGGCGACGGCCGAGACGATAGCCTCGGCGAAGGCCTTGCCGCCGTCGGCAGCCGGGTCGTCCGGCTCCTGCACCACCTCGTGGACCACTCCCTCTGCGTGCAGGTCGTTCACCCCGAGGCGGTGCAGACGAGCCATCTCCGCGGCACGTTCGGCGCTGCGATGCACGATTGCGCTGGCACCCTCGGGCGGCAGTGGCGCGAGCCAGCCGTTCTGGGCACCCAGCGTGCGATCCGAGGGCAGCATCGCCAACGCCACGCCACCCCCGCCACGCCCCAGCAGCACCGAAACGGTGGGCACCGTCAGGTCTGCCAGCAGCCCCAGGGTGCGGGCGATCTCACCGGCCAGCGCCGACTCCTCCGCCTCCTTGGTGAGTGCACCGCCGGGCGTGTCGATCAGGTTCACCACCGGCAGGCCCAGCTCCTGCGCCAACCGGTATCCGCGCTGGGCCAGCCTCAGCCCGGCCGGTCCGAGCGACTGCTCCCCCACCGGCAGGCTGCGATTCTGGCCCACCAGCACCACCGGGATCCCGTCGAGGCGCGCGATGCCCACCCGCATGACCGGGTCCACCTGGCCATCCCCGGTGCCGCTCAGCCACACGATGTCCTTGGCCTGCCAGTGCACGATCTCGGCCAACCCCGGGCGGCTCTCGTGCCGGGTGGCCATCACCGCCTCCCACGGGTCGGCTGCGGCGGCCAGCTGAGAGCGGTCCCGCGGCACCGTTCCCGGCCCCACGCTGGGAGCGCCCAGGGCCTTCAACACCCGGGCACCCACCGAGCGCACCTCCTCGACGGGCACCACCTCGTCGACGATGCCGAGCCGGTGCAGGTTCTCCGAGCGTTGCACGCCCTCCTCGATCCGGGAACCGCTGATGGCCTCCTGGGCGCGGGGGCCGAGGAAGCCGATCAGCGCCTCGGGCTCGGCCAGGGTGATCTGCCCCAAGGAACCCCAGGACGCGAAGACCCCGCCGGTGGTGGGGTGACGCAGGTAGACCAGGTAGGGAAGGCCGGCTCGTCGATGCGCCTGTGCCGCCTGGGCGATCTTGATCATCTGCACGAAGGCGGTGGTGCCTTCCTGCATCCGGGTGCCGCCGGAACAGGGGGCCATCAGCAGCGGCAGCCGCTCCTCGGTGGCGCGGGTGATGGCGCGCAGGATCTGGTCGCTGGTGGTGTGCCCGATGGAGCCTCCCAGGAAGCCGAATTCACCCACCACCATGGCCACCGGGTGTCCGTCCAGGGAGGCACGGCCGGTGAGCACCGCCTCGTCCAGGCCGGTGGCCTCGCGCGCCTTCTGCAGATCGATGGCGTAATCGGGATCGGTGGTGCGATGCGGCGACGACGGCCACTGCTCGAAGCTGTCCTCATCGGTCACCATCGCGACGAACTCACGGGCGTTGTGGCGGGTGCGTGCCATGACCTTCACTCCTCTGGTGCGAGACCTCGTCGTCCCGCCGCTCCTACCGTATTGAACCCCGGCCCGGGGCGGTAGCCCGTCCATCCGCTGCGCCGCGACGGTTGCTGGGCGGTTGCTCCCCGCTGTGGGCTGGTTCGGACCGGCCCGTTACGCTGTTGCCATGCCGAAGCCCATCCTGTTGCTGAACTGCGGTTCGTCCAGCATCAAGTACCAGATGATCGACGCTGACACCGAGGCCGTGATGGCCGTCGGCCTGGTGCAGAAGGTCGGCGACCCGACGCCGGGGACGATCGACCACGAGGTGGATGGCGAGACCTTCCACGACGAGACCTACTTCCCCAGCCACACCGAGGCCATCGCCGCAGTGGTCAAGATGTTCGACACGCATGGGCCCGACATCGTCGACGCCGTGGCCGTGGGGCACCGCACCGTCCATGGCGGCACGGACTTCAACTCCACGACGGTCATCAACCAGTCGGTCATCAACAAGCTGGTGGAGCTCAGCGGCCTGGCACCCCTGCACAACCCGCCCGGCATCGCAGGCATCCGCGCCGCGCGCGAGATCCTGCCCGACGTCCCGCACGTCGCCATCTTCGACACGGCCTTCTTCGCCGAGCTGCCGGCAGCGGCCCACACCTACGCCATCGACCGCGAGCTGGCCAGGAAGTACCAGATCCGCCGCTACGGCTTCCACGGCACCTCACACCAGTACGTCAGTGGCCAAGCCGCCGAATTCCTGGGCCGCGACATCAGCGAGCTGAAGCAGATCGTGTGCCATCTGGGCAACGGCGCCTCCGTCTCGGCGATCGACGGTGGTCACCCGATCGAGACGTCGATGGGGCTCACCCCGCTCCAGGGCCTGGTGATGGGAACCCGCTCCGGCGACGTCGACCCGGGCCTGCACGCCTACCTGGGCCGCGAGATGAAGCTCTCGGTGAGCGAGGTGGACACCCTGCTGAACAAGCGCTCGGGCATGTTCGGGCTCACCGGAAAGACCGACATGCGCGACATCGACCAGCTGATCGCGGCCGGCAACGAGGACGCCAAGCTGGGCATGGACGTCTACGTGCACCGGCTGGTGGGCTACATCGGCAACTACATCGCGCAGCTGGGCGGAATCGACGCCATCACCTTCACCGCCGGTGTGGGTGAGAATGCCGCCAATGTGCGCAAGATGGTGGTGGACAAGCTCTCCTACTTCGGTGCCGTGCTCGACGACGAGGTGAACAGCGTCCGCTCCAAGCAGCCGCGTCGCATCTCCACCCCGGAGTCGAAGATCGAGATCCTGGTGATCCCCACCAACGAGGAACTGGCGATGGTCCGCGAGACCATCAAGGCGATCGGCGGCTGAGGCGACTCACTCCATGACGAAGCGGTCACCGACCTGGTCGCGCACCTCATCCATCACGTCGAGGTAGGAGATGGTGTCGCCCAGTGGGCGAAGCGGAGTCTGCGTCCTGCCCTCACCGATGCAGCGGGCCACCTCAAGTGCCTCGTGGAAGAGGCCCGCATGCTCGATGGCCTCCTCGTCGTAGCGCAGGGTGGTGCCGCTCGCGCGGTCCAGATAGGTGAATCCGCCCGGCTGGTAGAACTTGCGGTCGAACTGCACCATGCCACGGGTGCCGCTGATGCAACCCACATTGGGCAGTTCCACCAGGCAGCTGGTCTGGAGCGCGGCTTGCGCACCCGAGGGATAACGCAGGGACATGGACACGCTGCCCATCACGCCGCTGGACGCCCGGGCACCCACCGCCCGGACCTCGTCGGGCTGCCCCAGCAGCCACGTGGCGAACATCACGGGATAGGTGCCAAGATCCAGCATCGCGCCGCCAGCCAGCTCCGGATCCAGGATCCGATGGCCGGCGTCGAACCACTCGCCCTGGTCTGCCTGGACACCCAGGATCTCCCCCAGGTCGCCCGAGGTCACCAACTGGCGCACCACGTCGAACTTCGGCAGGAAGAGGGTCCACAGCGCCTCGGCGCAGAAGACACCCGCCGCTTGGGCAGCCGCTGCCACCTCGCGTGCCTGCTGGGCATTGAGAGCCATGGGCTTCTCCACGAGGACGTGCTTCCCGGCCGCGACCACCCGCAACGCATCCGCATGATGGTTGGGATGCGGCGTGGCGACGTAGACGACGTCGACGGCGGGATCGGCCAACATGGCGTCAAGGCTGCCGTGGCTGCGCTCGGCACCCATCGCGGCACCGAACTCCTCGGCGCGTTGCTGGCTGCGTGAGGCGACGGCGGCAATCCGTTGGGTGGTGGAGGCGCGCAGGGCAGTGCAGAAACGCTCCGCGATCCATCCGGTCCCCAGAATCCCCCAACCCAGCTGCGGGACGTCGTCGGGGCCGGGTCGGCGGGAGGTGGGCAGACTCAGCTGACTCATCGCGCACCGTCCTCGGCGAGGTCCGCACCGGCGATCTCGTCGAGCCGGACGGGCCTCCCCTCCCGGCGGGAACGGTCACAGGCATCGGCCATGCGCAGGGCCTGCACCCCGTCGAAGACGGTGCAGGGCGAGGAGATCTGACCGCGGGCGACATCCAAGAAGGCGGCCAGTTCCACCTGGTAGGCGGGCAGGAAACGGTCCATGAAGTTCACGACGCGGGGCCCTGTGGGCCAGGCGACATCCTGCTCCGCGGACTCCAGCGCCAGGCTTTCGTCGAGTCCGACGGCAACGTCGCCCAAGGAACCGTGCACCTCCATCCGCACGTCGTGACCGTAGGAGTTCTCACGGCTTCCGGAGAAGGTGACCAAGGTGCCATCGGCCATGGTGAAGATGCCCATGCCGGTGTCGATGTCGTCGGCCTCCGCGATGTAGGAGGTGCCCTTGTTGCCACCGACGGCGTAGGCGACCTTCGCCTCGACACCTGTGACATAACGGATGGCGTCGAAGTCGTGGATGTTGCAGTCCCGGAAGAGTCCCCCGGAGACACGGATGTAGTCCTCCGGCGGAGGTGCGGTGTCCAAGGAGCAGGCGCGCACGGTGTGGATGAAGCCCAGCCGGCCGGAGGCGACGGCCTGGCGAGCCCGCCGGTAGCCGGCGTCGAAGCGCCGTTGGAAGCCGATCTGCAGGGGCACCTCACTGCGCCGCTCAAGGCGAGCCAGTTCGATGGCCTCATCCAGGCTCGCCGCGACGGGTTTCTCGCAGAAGGTGGGCAACCCCGCCGCGATGCCCGCCCGGATCAGGTCGCCGTGCGTGGTGGTCGGCGAGGTGATGACCAGGGCATCGATCCTGTCCAGCATGGTCTCGACGTTCGCGGAGTAGGTGACCCCCACCTCCTCCGCCGCTCGCCGGGCCACATCGGGGAAGGCATCTGCGAGGACCACCTCGTCGACACCGGGAAGATTCGTGAGCGTGTTCGCGTGGTACGCGCCAATGCGTCCCGCGCCTGCAATGCCAATGCGCATGATTTGACCTTACATTCGGACAAGAACTCGCGCAAGACCCCACCCGGAACATGGTGGGAGGGGCGCCGCACGCCCAGGCTGCGGCACCCCTCCACACCCCCCGGAGATCACTGGATGGCGCGGACCGCCAGGCGTTGCTCCAGGATCTTGTTGGCCTCGTGCAGGGTCTTCGACGCGAACTCCAGGCCCTCGATGCGGCCCATCGAGGTGTCCTCGTGCTCGATGTTGACCCACATCTCGGGATCCACGTCGTACAGGGCCTCCAGGAAGTCGGCCCAGTACTCGACGTCGTGACCCACGCCCACGGCAACGAAGTCCCAGGCGGACTCGCCGTATGCCGGCCACTCGTTGGCCCACTCGTCGCCGCCCAGGTTGGTGCGCGGCTCGTCGGGCGACAGCCGACGGAAGTGGTTGTCCAGCACCGAGCGGTAGGCAGCATTGGGGTTCACGCGCGCGTCCTTGGCCGCCGAGTGGAAGACCAGGTCACCCAGGTAACGCACGGCCTTGACCGGATCCATGTGCTGCCAGAACAGGTGCGAGGCATCCAGCTCCACACCCACATGGGTGGCACCTGTCATCTCCACCAGCTTCTGGATGTCGAGCGGGGTGAAGACCAGGTTCTGCGGGTGCAGTTCCAGGGCGACCTTCACGCCATGGTCGGCCGCGAGCCGGTCCATCTCACGCCAGAAGGGCACGGCTATGTCCCACTGGTAGTCCCAGACGTCGAGTGCTGCGGAGTTCCACGCATTGACGATCCAGTTGGGGTGTTTGGTGTTGGGTTCCCCACCGGGCAGGCCGCTCATGGTGACCACGCGGTCCTGGCCCAGCCGCTCGGCCAACTTGATGGAGCGGCGCACGTCCTCGGCGTGCTTGTCTCCGATCTCGGCATTGGGGTGAAGCGGGTTGCCATTGCAGTTCAGGCCGGCGATCTGGACACCGGTGCCCTCGAACTGGCCCAGGAAGTCATCGCGGGCGGTATCACTGGTCAGGATCTCGTCGATGTTCGGGATATGAACCGGGGGCAGGAAGCCACCCGAGTTGATCTCGATCCCGTTCAGACCAGCCTCGGCAACGGCCTTGAGGGCTTCGGGCAGCGGACGGTCGTGCAGGATTGCGTTGTAGACACCCAGCTTCATGTCAGTTCTCCTCGTCGGTGATGGAAACGTCATTGATGGAAACCGCGGCGCCGCCCTGCTGGGCCGATTCGGCCACGGCATTGAGGACGACCATGTTGCGCAGCCCCTCGTCGAAGGAGGCATTACGCGGGAGCGACTTCTCCTCGGGGATGCCGGCCACCTCTTCGAGGAAGGCGCGCGTCTGGAAGTAGAAGCCGTCGTTCTGGCCGACCCCGACGCCGGGGGCGTCCATCGGGAGGCCGTTGGAGAAGTAGGGGTGGTCCGGGCCGCACGAGATGCCGCGGTAGCCATTGCGGCCGTAGGGCCCATCGTTGAGGAAGAGTTCGAAGTGGCCGGGGTTGACCATGTCGAAGCGAGCGGCGCCCTTCTCACAGAAGACCTCGAACTTGAGGCCGTTCGGGTGACCGGCGGCAACCCGGGAGACCTCGAAGGTGGCGATGCCACCCTCCGCGAGCCGGGCCCCGAAACCGGCGTAGTCGTCGTTGGTGACCTCTTCGAAGGTGTCGCTGACGGCGGCCGGGCCGTGACCCTGGACGTCAGCCAAGGGCAGCGGACGCTTGGTGATGGCGGTCAGGAAGCGGCCACCACTCACCTCGGTGATCTGCCCGCCCATGAACTCCCCGATGTAGCTGAGGTGGCTGGCCACGTCGCCCAGCGCGCCGGTGCCGGGGGCGCCGCGATAGCGCCAGGTCATCGGGGACATCGCGTCGAAGGAGTAGTCACACCAGTAGCGGCCGCTGAAGTTGATCACCTTGCCGAGCGTGCCGTCCTGGATCAGCTCGCGGATGGCGGCGATGGCGGGCTGGCGACGGTAGGTGAAGCCCACGCGGGCCACGGTGGAGGCCTCGCGCGCAGCCTTCGCCATGGCACGGGCATTCTCGATGGAGTCGCTCAGCGGCTTCTCGCACAGCACATGCTTGCCTGCGGCGAGCAGCCCCTCGACCATCTCGCGATGCAGGGCATTGGCCACGACGACACTGACCACGTCGATGTCGTCGGCCTCGGCGATCTTGTGCCAGTCGGTCTCGAAGCGTTCGTAGCCGAAGCGCTTGGCGGCGGTCTCGGCGAAGCCGGCATTCGCGTCGCAGATGGCGACGTGGCGGATCTCCGGCAGCACGGACTCGTACAGGGTTGGGGCCACTCGATAGGCCTCCGCGTGCGATCGTCCGGCCATGCCGGCGCCGATCACGGCCACGCCCAGGGATTGCTTGGTCACGACATCCTCCTTGATGTGTCTCTGGCCTTGGCGCTCGACCTTGTTTGGAGCGCTCCAAGTACGATCAACGCTAGGCCCCACTCCAATGAGAGTCAAGACATTGTCCGAACAATTGGGTGCGAGCTTCGCCACAGCTGCCCAGTAGGCTGTGACGACGAGGAATGGAGGAGCCATGGCCAGCAAGAGCCCTGCCAGGCCGACGATCTACGACGTCGCCCAGGAGGCCGGCGTTTCCAAGTCACTCGTCTCTCTCGTGCTCAATGGATCCGACTTGGTGAGCGAGACCAAGCGACTCGCAGTACAGGAGGCCATCGAGAGACTGGGGTATCGCCGAAGCCGCACCGCCTCCAATCTTGCCCGCCACCGAAGCCACACCATCGGCCTGGTCGTGGACAACTTCGAGAATCCTTGGTTCGCGCCGATGCTGCACGGCCTGCGCGAGACCCTGGCCCCCCATGGCCTGCACGTGGCCATCAGGGAACAGCACATCTCGCCCAACCACCCCACGGCCATCGACGAGTTCCTGGAGAGCGGCGTCGACGCGCTGGTGGTGGCCGCCGAGCCCGGGCACGACTTCGCGGACCCGGGAGTCCCAACGGTCGTGGAGAGCACGCGGCTGCACGGCATCACCGGGGCCGACCTGGTCGGGTCGGACCAGCTGACAGGGGCGAACCTGGCCGTGGAGCACCTGGCCAACCTGGGCCACCAGCACATCGGCCACATCTCCGGAGAGGGGGGTGCCGCCGCCACACGGCGTGCGGGCTTCGAACAGGCCATGTGGGCGCGTGGACTCGAACCCCTGGTCGCCGGAAGGGACCAGGACACCACGGAAGAAGGCGGCTACCTCGGGACCGTCGAGCTGTTGCGACGACATCCCCAGATCACGGCCGTCTTCGCCGCGAACGACATGATGGCACTGGGTGCGCGGGCGGCACTGCGCGAGGACGGTCGAAGCACCCCACGGGACTGCGCCCTGATGGGCTACGACAACTCCCCCGTGGCACGCAGCCGCCTGCTGGACCTGACGACGATCGAGCCCTGCACCCACGAGGTCGGACTGCGTGCCGCCGAGGCACTGCTGCGCCGAATGACGGAGCCAAGCGCCCCCACCCTCAATGTGCAGATCACCCCGCGGCTGGTGGTCCGATCCTCGTCGCTCCCAGCCTGACGCCCAGCTGCAATTGTCAGGACAAATAGAGGACTACATATGGCTTTTGTCCTGACAATATCCTAGAGTTGTGGTGTCGAGCAGCGAGGCTCAGGAGGAGTCCAATGTCCCCGTCCACCACCACAGAACCAGTCATCACCATGGGTCGCATCGGC
The DNA here is from genome assembly GCF_048595755.1 of Luteococcus struthionis. Classification (GTDB taxonomy): domain Bacteria; phylum Actinomycetota; class Actinomycetes; order Propionibacteriales; family Propionibacteriaceae; genus Luteococcus. Next base: position 1,119,219 of record NZ_CP184360.1, on the reverse strand, counting down.
GTCGACCTCTACCCGCTCCAGATTGGAGTCGGCCTCGAGGATGTCACGTCCTTCGGAAAGTTCCTGGGTGGCAGCGCCACCAATGTGGCCGTCGCGGCCGCCCGGCTGGGCCACCAGGACGTGGCCACGGTCACGGCCGTCGGCGATGACCCCTTCGGCCGGTGGCTTCGCAGCGAGATGAAGCGACTGGGCGTCAAGGACGACTTCGTCGAGACCACCGACGACCTGCTGACCCCCATCACCTTCTGCGAGATCTTCCCCCCGGATGACTTCCCGCTCTACTTCTACCGGCGCCCCACCGCCCCGGACCTCCAGCTGCGCCCCTATGACATCCCGCTGCGCTCCATCGTTGAGGCCAAGCTGTTCTGGTTCACCGGCACCGGCCTGTCCCAGGAGCCCAGCTACTGGGCACACATGACCTCGCTGGAGCACCGGGGCCGCACCCAACACACGGTCTTCGACCTCGATTGGCGCGACATGTTCTGGCGCGAGCGCCACATCGCCTCCGAACGCTACGCCGAGGCACTGAAGTACTCCACCGTCGCGGTGGGCAACAAGGCCGAGTGCGAGGTCGCGGTCGGTGAGACCGAGCCCGAGCGCGCCGCCGACGCCCTGCTGGAACGTGGCGTGGAGATCGCCATCGTGAAGCAGGGCCCCAAGGGCACCTTGGCCAAGACCAAGGACGAGCGCATCGAGGTTCCCCCCACCAAGGCGCAGACCGTCAACGGTCTGGGGGCCGGCGACGCCTTCGGCGGTTCCCTGGTCGACGGCCTGCTGCGGGGACTGCCGCTGGAGGAGATGATCCAGCGCGCGAGCGCCGCGGGCGCCATCGTGGCCTCCCGACTGGAGTGTTCCACCGCCATGCCCACCGCTGAAGAGATCGACGCGGTGGTGGCGGCAGGCGACACCGCGGTGCTCGGCGAGCGCCCCTGACCCCAGCCCGAACCGAACGCACAAGGTCCCCGGCGCACGAGCGCCGGGGACCATTGCTGTCCGAACGGGTTCTGGCCTCAACCCAAGGCCGACAGAGCCTCCAACGAGGCCTTGGCATTCTCCACGGGGCCTCCACCGGCGGGGGGCTCCTCGTCGATCATGATGTCCTGCTCCAAGACGTAGTAACCGTCGAAGCCGGCTTCGTCGAGCGTCTTGACGATGGCACCGAAGTCGATGTCGCCCTGACCGACAGGCGTGAACATGCCGGCCTTGATGCCTTCGCTCCAGGTGATCTCACCGGGCAGCAGCTTGTCGGTGAGCTCCTTGCGGATGTCCTTGGCGTGGACGATGTCCACCCGGTCTGCGTACTTCTTGACCAGCTCGACGACGTCGCAGCCACCACACGCCATGTGGCCGGTGTCCAGGCACAGGCCGACCGTGGAGTTGTCCAGCACACGTTCGATCTCGTCCGCGTTCTGCACCATCGTCCCCCAGTGCGGGTGGAGGCAGGCGGTCACACCACGCGCGGCACAGACCTCACGGATCCTCGAGAGGTTGGAGAAGAGCGTCTCCCAACCCTTCTCGTCCAGCACGGGACGGTCGTCGTAACCGTCACGGCCGGAGTCGGCCGCCAGGATCAGGAAGTCGCCACCGGCAGCCTCGAAGGCGTCGAGCTCCTTGTTGACCATCGGGATCGGATCGAAGTCCGGGGCATGCATCACGGCCAAGAAGAAGGCGCCGACGGGCTTGAGCCTGAACTTGCCCACCACCTGGGCCCGCTCCACGGCATCGGTGGGCAGCCACCCCTGGGGGCCGAACTCGGTGGCGGACAGGCCGATCTGCTTCATCTCGGTCAGGACCCGCTCGGGATCCATCTGGTACCCCCAGCCGGGGACCTCACACACACCCCAGCTGATCGGGGCTCCGGCAATCTTCATGACAACTCCTTTGTTGATACTGCCCAGTTGTTGATACTGCTCATGTGTTCTTGGGGTGCTGGGGCATCCTCGCCGCTGCACCCACCAAGCGCTGGGCCGTGGCGGTCACGTGTACTCACGTGACCGCCACGACCGGTTCTCACTGCCACAAGGACGGCAAGAGGTCACTCCTCGCGCTTGAAGGACATCGACGCGGCGTAGTGGCCCGACTCCGAGGGCCAGCGGCTGGTGATGGCCTTCATCCGGGTGTTGAAGAGCACGCCCTCGGGGCCGTGGATGTGCAGGTCACCCAGCAGCGAGTCCTTCCAACCACCGAAGGAGTAGAAGGCCACTGGAGTGGGGATCGGGACATTGACGCCCACCATGCCGGCCTGCACGTCCAGGGTGAAGCGACGAGCGACGCCACCATCATTGGTGAAGATGGCCGAGCCGTTGCCATAGGGCGAGGAGTTGACGATCTCGATGGCCTCCTCGTAGGTCTCGGCGTGGACGATGGCCAGGGCGGGGCCGAAGACCTCCTCGTGGTAGAAGGGCGCCTCGACCGGGACGTCGTCGACGATGGTCGGGCCCAGCCAGAAGCCATCCTCGTAACCCTCGACGGTATGGCCTCGGCCGTCGAGCACGATGGTCGCGCCACGCTTCTCGACGTCATCGATCAGGCCGACGATGCGCTCCTTGGCCTGCTTGCTGATGACCGGACCCATCTGGACGCCTTCGTCGAGTCCCATGCCCACCTTGATCTTCTCGGCATGGGCCTTGACCAGTTCAGCGAGCTTCGGGCCGCAGCCACCCACGGCCACGACGACGGGCAGGGCCATGCAGCGCTCGCCTGCCGCGCCAAAGGCGGCGGCAGAGATGTGCTGGGCCGCGAAGTCAAGATCCGCATCCGGCATGACGATGGCGTGGTTGTTGGCCCCGCCGAGCGCCTGGACCCGCTTGCCAGTGGCAGTGGCCCGCTCCTGCACGATGCGCGCGACCGGCGTGGAGCCGACGAAGCTGATCCCGTCGATGCCTGGGTGCTCGAGGATGCCGGAGACCAGCTCGCGATCGCCGCCGAGCACGTTGAAGACGCCGTCGGGCAGGCCTGCTTCCTTGTACAGCTTGGCAATCAGCAGCGAGGCGGTGGGCGTGGGGCTGGCGGACTTCAGGATGAAGGCATTGCCGGTGGCAATCGCGATGGGGTGCATCCACATCGGCACCATCACCGGGAAGTTGAAGGGGCAGATGCCGGCCACGACGCCGATCGGCTGACGGATGGAGTGGATGTCCACTCCGGAGGAGATGTCGAAGGAGTGCTCTCCCTTGAGGGCGGAGTTGATGCCGCAGGCGAAGTCCAGGGTCTCGCGACCGCGCTGGATCTCGCCGATCGCGTCGTTGTAGTCCTTGCCGTGCTCGGCGACGATGCTCTTGGCGATCTCGTCGGAGTGATCCAGGACCAGCTCGCGCATCTTGAACATGATCGCAACGCGCTTGGCCAGGGAGAACTTTGCCCACTTCTTCTGGGCGGCAGTGGCCACCTCGACGGCATGGTCCAGGTCTTCCTGGCCGGCAGCCAGCAGTTCACCCTCCACCTTGCCGGTGGCAGGGTTCTCGACGGGGATTCGACGTGTTGGGGAGCCCTCGTACTCAGCTCCGGCAATCCAGTGGGCGATGGTCTGGGTCATGGGACCGCTTCCTTCCATGTACTGGCTCGGCATCTGCCTGGGCCTGCTCGCAGCGGTGCGAGCCCGGAATTGACACACGACTTCCACGTCGTGCCTTTGTCCTGACAATAACATGTAGTGACTTGAGCCACAATGCCCCGGTGTCGAGTTGGAGGCGTCGAGTCGGGGGCCTTGCCTCGCGGGCTGATTTGCGCCACGCCCCAGCGCGCCTTAGACTGACATTTGTCAGGACAAAGTCCGGACAACACCACGATGGCCGTGCGGTAGGGGCCATCGCTCCTTCTGCGGCCACGCCCAGACAAGGAGAATCACATGAGCACCGTCCTCACCGCCCCCACCACCCCGACCGCTGCCGCCGAGCACGAGGACCTCTCGGGCATCCGCGTCGAGATCCTCCAGCCGCTGCTGACCTGCGCGGCCCTGGCCATCCTGTGCGGCGCCATGGTCATCGCCTCCGTGCTGACCGGCTCCGAGATCGTGCTGGCGGCCGCTGCCCTCCCGCTGATCGGCGCGAGCTTCCTGGCCGTCTTCGCCTCCTTCCGCAGCTGTTTCTGAGCCGGGGCACCACCCCGCTGACCGCTGACCGACAAGAGGAACCAGTGGCCGTGGACGACTGAGGCCACACAGACCGCAATACGCCACCAACCCCGGCGACACCCCTGCAGCGAGCACCCGCCCCTTCGAGGGCGCGAGAGCCGCGCGAAGCCACCCGGACAAGACATCAAGCTCCACCACCCTCTTGGGTCACCTGCTGGACAGCGCAGGGGCTGGCATCCCGACGGATGCCAGCCCCTTTTGCGTCCCCGATGCCGCAGACAGCGGCACGCGGGATGTCCTCAGATCTTGCCGCCGCTGGCGAAGTGCTCCTCCAGCTCCTCCAAGGAACGACCACTGGTGTTGGGCAGGAACTTGGCCAGGCCGACCACCACGAGAGCACCCAGCACGAAGAAGATGCCGAACATGCCCTGCAGTCCCGCCCGAGCCGTGACGACCGGGAAGGAGAAGGTGATGATGGCATTGACGACCCACATGAACAGGATTGCCACCCCCATCCCGAAGCCACGAACTCGCAGCGGGAACATCTCCGAGAGGGCGACCCACACAGGGGCGTTGAGGCAGCACTGCATGAAGAAGACGAAGGTCACGCACAGCAGCAAGACCAGGTAGGCACGCGCCGTGCTGGCCGGCATGAGGGTGGCGACGACGGTGATCAGGCCATGGATCAAGGTGGTCATGCAGAAGCCGAAGATGATCAGCTTGCGACGAGACACCTTGTCGATCACCACGAACAGACACAGGGCGGTGCCCACGACCGACAGCACGCCATTGGCGACATTCGCGATGATGGCGGCCTGTGACGAGAAGCCGGCCTCATGCAGCAGCTGGGTGCCGTAGTACATGATCGAGTTGATGCCGGTGATCTGCTGGGCAGCAGCCAGGAAGCAGCCGATGATGACCAGGCGACGGATCCACGGGATGCCCATGTCAGACCAGCCGCCGGAATTGGCCACCTTCTCCTCTTCGGCCAACCGCTCGACCTCGGCCATCTCTGCGCGTGCCCGGTCCTCGTTGCGCACCTGCATCAGGACGGCCAGCGCCTCGTCGCGGCGCCCGTGCTTGAGCAGCCAGCGAGGCGATTCAGGCATTTTCATCATGCCGAAGAAGAGGGCGACGGCAGGCAACATGCAGACGACGAGCATGTAGCGCCAGACGGATCCGTGGTGGCCCCAGATGCTGGCGATGATCGCGTTGATGGCGAAGGCGAGCATCTGGCCAACCACGATGGCCAACTCGTTGCGGCCGCTGAGCGCACCACGCCGTTCGGTGGGCGCCAACTCGGCAAGGTAGACGGGAACGGTGGCGGAGGCCGCACCAACTGCCAGACCCAGCACCACGCGAGAAACAAGCAGCAGTCCAAGCCCTGGGGCCACGACGCACCCAAGGGCACCGAAGAAGAACAACACCGCGATGGTGCTCATGGTCTTCTTGCGCCCCAGCTTCTCGTTCAGGATGCCCGAGACCAAGGCGCCGGCCGCCGCACCCAACAGCAGGGTCGAGGTGACCAGGCCTTCGCTGGTGGCGGTCAGCCCGAGGTCCTTCTTCATCGGCTCCAGGGCGCCATTGATGACACCGGTGTCGTAGCCGAACAGCAATCCGCCAAAGGTGGCGACGACGGCGATCGTGTCCAGCCGCCGCTGGTGCGGCCCCGCCTGCAACGGGGGCAGCTCGATCTTGGCAGCAGTAGCCGCCGGACTTGCGTGGGACATCCTTGTCTCCTTGTCCAGGGTCGCCGCCACGCAGGCGGCCGACAACCAAAGCTCTCTCAGAGCCCAGTTAACGCCCCGTTCATTGGAAGGTCAATAGTTTGTCCGAACATTCCGTCTTTTCTTCGCAGAATTGGCGTTCACGGGCATCATGGACGGGCGGAGCACACCGCCGCGCCCGTCCATGACAGGTCACAGGGACATGTCGACCACGGCGCGACCCACGATCCCACCCTGCCGCAGCAGCTCGTACCCCTCACCAGCCTGTTCCAGCGGGAAACGACGGGTCACCAGCTCCTTGTAGTTGATCTCGCCACGGGCTGCCATGTCGACCACGGCCGGCAGGTCCACGCGGGTACGCGCGCCATAGGAGCCCAGGATGGACTGGCTGCGCCGCACGGTGCGGTTGATCTCCACCTCGGCCGACTGCACACCGGCGCCGAGCCCGATCGGCACCATGCGGCCACCGTCGCTGAGCACGTCGAGCGCGGTCTTCCAGGTGGGGCCGATGCCCAGCGCCTCGAAGGCGACGTCGACACCTCTGCCACCCGTCAGCTCGAGCACCTTCTCACGGGCATCGCTGGTCGCGGAGTTCACGACGGCCGTGGCGCCAAAGGCGGTGACGGGCGCCAGCTTCTCGTCGCTCACGTCGATGGCGATCACCTGCTTCGCCCCCATGGCGGAGGCGATCTGGCAGATATTGCTGCCCACGCCACCCACGGCCACCACCGCCACCGTCTCGCCGTGCTGCAAGCCAGCGCGGCGCACCGCGCCATAGGCCGTCAGAGCGGCACAGCCGAGGATCGCCGAGGGCACGGTGTCGATCTCGTCGGGGACCGGGGCGACGGAGGTGGCAGGGATCACGGCATATTCCGCCAGGCCCCCCATCGAGTACATGTGCACGGCCTCCCCCTCGGGAGTGGACAGCCGCGTGGTGCCGTCGTAGAGGACGCCCTTGAGCCGGTTCAGGTCGAAGAAGGGACCGCACAGCTCGTCATGGCCCTTGGCGCAGGCCTCGCAACGTCCGCAGGGCATCAGGAAGGCACCGGCCACACGCTGGCCCACGGCCAGGCCCGTGTGTTCGGTCCCCTCCCCCAGCTGGACGATGGTGCCAGCCACCTCGTGCCCGAGCACGGCGGGCATGGGGAAGGCGATCGCCCCTCCAATCACGTGCAGGTCCGAGTGGCACATGCCACAGGCATCGACCTTGATGAGCACCTCGTCGGCCTTGGGACGGGGTGTGCGCAGGCTCTCCACGGTCAACCCCTTGCCGGGCTCACGGAGCACGGCTGCGCGCATGGTTTCAGGAATCTGGACGGACATGGCAGGTCTCCAACCTCTTGATGGGCACCCGGCGATTCCGGGCGCGCTCGAATGGACTGCGGGCCCCGCGGGACTGGTCGTCCCCCGGGGCCCGCAGTCAAGAGACGGGGGATCCAACCACCTCAGGCAACGAGCTCCTTGGTGATTCGCTCGAGCATGCGGCGATTCACCTCGTCGGCCTTCTCGTGCCAGCCGAAGACACAGACCGAGATGACGCCGTCGAAGTCGATCTCACGCAGCGTGGCGAAGACCTCGTCCCAGGGCACCTCGCCCAGACCGATCTCGTTGTGCTGGTGGATCCGGGCATCGACTCCCGGAGGATTGATGATGTAGCGGTTGCCATCATTGGCGCGGTGGTTGAAGGCGTCCGCCATGTGCACCTCGCGCAGCTTGGGCGCACTGTCACGGATCATGCGTGCCACATCACCCTTGCCATCGGACAGGTGGAAGGCGTGCGGGCAGCAGAACTCATAACCGATCCACTCCTTGTTGACGCCCCGAATGAGGCGGTAGGCATCGTCGTGGAGCTCGACGAAGTCGTAGGGGTGGGCCTCCATGTTGAGGCGAATTCCGTACTTCTCGAAGTCCGGAACCAGTTCCTCCATGGAGCGGTACCACTGGGACTCACACTCACGCGGGGTGTTCGGATTGCCGGAGAACTCGCTGGTGATCTCGCGCACGTCCAACTGGTCGGCCAGCTCCAGCAGGCGTCGCCAGTTGCGAACCTGGGCCTGGCGCTCGGTCTCGTCGGTGGAGGCCCAGTTGAAGACGGGGTTCAGCGTGCGGATCTTGACGCCGGTCTCCTGCTGGGCCCGGTTGAGCTCGGTGACGAAGTCGTCATCGGCCTTCGGGTAGTGGTGCCAGAAGTGGAAGTCTGCCTGCGGCGAGAGTTCCACGTACTGGAAGCCGAGGTCGGCCGCCTTGCGCAGGGTGTCGGGCACCGACATGGTCATGTAGTACATGTTCGGGTCAAGGGCGATGTCGACCATGACACTTCCTTTCCTGGGGAAGGGCTGGTGGGTGGTGGCCGGAGTAGGGCCGGCCACCACCCGGGGCTTGTTCAGGCGTAGAGCCCGGGCTTGTCGATCATTTCGACCTTGACCGGCTTGCCCTCAGGATCCTCGAGCGAGGCCACCGCGGCATCGACCACGACTGCCGCCGCATATCCGTCCCAGGAGTCGGCACCGGTGTGCTCGTCCTTGGCCACCGCACGGATCCACTCCTGCACCTCCTGGTTGAAGGCGGCGTGGAAGCGGTCGATGTGGGAGTTGCAGATCTTGTTGCGGTCGCCATGGCCGTCACGAACGTGGATCCGTTCCTGGTCACCCAGGCGAGCGGTGCCGGCCTCCATCACCAGCTCGCACTCGATCGAGTAGCCGAACTGGATGTTGACGTTCACCTCGTCGTCGATCAGGACGCCGGACTCGGTCTTCATCACCACGACGATCGGGTCGTTGAGGTGCTCGAAGCGCTTGGAGGTGAAGCGGGGACGGTCCACTCGCGCCTCGACGATCTCCTCCCCCAACAGCCACCGCATGGTGTCGATCTCGTGGATTGCGGTGTCGTCGATGGCCATGCGCGAGACATAACCTTCGGGAACCGAGGGGTTGCGGTGACGGTTGTGCACCAGCGTTGCGTAACCCAGGTCCCCGGCTTCCAGCAGCTCCTTCATCTCGCGGTAGGCCTGGTCGAAACGACGCATGAAACCGACGGTGACCAGCTTCTTGCCGACCTTCTGCTCGGCGGCCATGATCTGCTCGCAACCGGCCGCGGTGGTGGCCAGCGGCTTCTCGCACAAGACGTACTTGCCGGCCTCGATCGCGGGGATCACCGACTCCTCGTGGACCTTGCCGAAGGTGGCCACCAGGACCGCGTCCACCTCGGGATCATTGATGAGTTCCTTGCCGTCGGCATAGGCCTTGGCACCCAGCGGTTCGGCCACGGCCTTGGCCGCGTCCAGGTTGATGTCGGCGACGGCGACGATCTGCGCCCCGGCCAGTTCATTGGTGATGCGCTCGACGTGCGCGCGGCCCATGCCGCCGGCCCCGATGAGACCAATTCGGACAGTCATGTCATTCCAGCTTTCTGTGGTTCGTCGTCGAGGGAGCTCAGGCCAGCCCGAGGCCCAGGGAGGCCAGGTACTTGCGCATGTTGATGGCATTGCCCTTGGGGAAGTCGGGAGCGCAGGGGTACATGTCCTGCTCGCAGATCACGTACAGCTCCTTGTCCAGGTCAGCGAGGGCCTCGATCAGGGTGTCCATCGGGGGCAGACCGGCCGGCGGGCACACCGAGGCGCCCTTGGCGACGGCCTCACCGAAGGGCCAGTCCTTCTCGTGGGCCTCCTTGACCAGGTCCTCGTCGAAGGCCTTGATGTGCACGTAGCCGATCCGCTCGGGGTACTTCTGGCACAGCTCGACGGGGTCGCCACCGCCGTAGACGATGTGGCCGGTGTCCAGGCAGAAGGAGACGTACTCCGGGTCGGTGGCCTGGAAGATTCGGTCGATCTCCTCAGGGGTCTCGATGTGCGAGTCGCCGTGGGGGTGCAGCACCATGGTCAGGCCGTAGTCCTGCTTCATGATGCGGCCGAGCTTGTTGGCATTGTCGACGTAGAGCTGCCAGGCCTCCGGCGACAGCACGCGGTCGTCGGTGAACTCCCAGGTCTTGTCGTCGCGGTACAGCGGAGGCAGGTGCACGATGTACTCGGCACCCACGGCGGCATGGGTCTCGGCGATGTCACGGAAGGTCTTCTCGGTCTCGGCCCAGGCCTCCTCCTTGTGCAGGATGCCCCAACCGGTGCCCGCGACGACGCGCATGCCGCGCTCGTCCACCCAGCGCTGCAGCTCCTTGGGATCCTTCGGGAAGTAGCCCCAGGGGCCGGTCTCGAGGATCTCGAAGCCGGCCTCGGCCATCTCGGTCATGGCGACGTCGGGGTCGATCTGCTTGGGATCGCTGGGGAACCAGACGCCCCACTGGTCGGGGCAGACGCCGATGGTCAGCTTGGAGTAGCGGGGATTGGTGGTGTTGACGGACTTGCCCTTGTTCTCGAACTGCATTGTTCGTTCCTCACTGGTAATGGCCACTTCCGCGTGGCCGGCGGGTGGTGCGATGAACTGCTCTGGGTGGGGTCGGCGGGCTGGCTGCCCGCCGTCCCCGTCGGATCACAGGTAGTGGCGCTGCGGCTTGCGGTCCTCCACGTAGTCCGCGTACGCCTTCTGGGTGCTCTCCAAGGTCGAGACGCCCGAAACCGGAACGTCCCACCAGCTCGAACCGGGCGGGTTGGGGCCCATCAGGTCCGTCTCGATGTGGATCATCGTGGGGCGGTCCGACTCGTGGGCCTTCTGGTAGGCGGCGCGGAACTCATCCATGCCGTTGACCTTGAGCACGTCGATTCCCCAGGAGGCGGCATTGGCGGCAATGTCGACGCCCTTGATGAGCTCCTCGTCGGCCAGGTGGCTGCCCTTGCCACGCTGGCGGTACTTGGTGCCGAAGCGCTGCGAACCTCTGGACTCGGACAGCGCGCCGATGGAGGCGAAGCCGTGGTTCTGCAGCAGGACGTAGATGACCTTGATGTTCTCCTGCACGACGGTGGCCAGTTCCATCGGGAGCATCTGGTAGGTGCCGTCGCCGACGATCGCGACGACCTCGGACTCGGGTCGGGCCAGCTTCACTCCCAGTGCCGCCGGAACCTCGTAACCCATGCAGCTGAAGGCATACTCCACGTGGTACTGCACCGGGGTCTTCGCCTGCCACAGGGCCTGCAGGTCACCGGGCATCGAGCCTGCCGCGTTGATCACGACGTCCTCGTCGCCCATCAGCTCGTTGAGCGCGCCGAAGACTTCGGTCTGGGCGGGCAGCGGACCGTGGTCACGGTGGTAGCAGAGCTGAACCTGCTCCTCCCAAGCCTTCTTCTCGGTGGCGATCCGCTGGCTGTAGGCCTCGTCGACGTGGTAGCCGTCGAGCAGCTCGGTGAGCGCCACCAGGGCCTCACGGGCATCGGCCACCACCATCTCGGCCGACTGCTTGGCTGCGTCGAAGCTGGCCACGTTGATGTTCACGAACTTGACGTCGGGGTTCTTGAACTGGGTCTTCGACGCGGTGGTGAAGTCCGAGTAGCGGGTGCCGATGCCGATGACCAGGTCCGCCTCGTCGGCGATGTGGTTGCCGGAGTCACCGCCGGTGGAACCGACGCCGCCGATGGAGCACTCGTGGTCGAAGTTGATGGCCCCCTTGCCGGCCTGGGTGTCGGCAACCGGGATGCCTGTCCTCGTGGCGAACTCCCGCAGCTGCTCGGTTGCCTCGGAGTAGATCACTCCACCGCCGGCGATGACCATCGGCCGCTTGGCTGCCTTGATCATCTCCGCCGCACGAGCCAGGGCGGCGGGCTCTGCCGGGGGACGACGCACGTGCCACACGCGCTTGTCGAAGAGCTCCACGGGCCAGGTCCACTTCTCGGCCTGGACGTCCTGCGGCATCGCGATTGTCACCGCACCTGTCTCGGCCGGGTCGGTCAGCACACGCATCGCGTTGAGCAAGGACGGGATCAGCTGTTCGGGACGGTTGATCCGGTCGAAGAAGCGGGAGACCGGCACGAAGCAGTCATTGACGGAGATGTTGAGGTTGGTCGGGTCCTCCAGCTGCTGCAGCACAGGATCCGGGATGCGCGTCGCGAACTGGTCCGAGGGGAAGAGCAGCACCGGAACCCGGTTCGTGGTGGCGAGGGCGGCGCCGGTGACCATGTTGAGCGAGCCGGGCCCGATGGACGCGGTGCACATGTAGGTCTGCATCCGGTTGGTGGTCTTGGCAAAGGCGGCAGCCGCGTGCACCTGTCCCTGCTCGTTGCGAGGCATGATGTAGGGCATCTCGTTCTCGCCCTCGGCAGGGTTGATCTCGTTCTGCAGCAGTGCCTGGCCGATGCCGGCGACGTTTCCGTGGCCGAAGATGCCGAAGGCGCCGGGGATGAGGCGCCGTTCGATGCCATCGCGCTCGGAGTACTGGTTGGACAGGAAGCGAATGGTCGCCTGGGCCACCGTCAGGTCGACGGTGCCACGGTAAGCGTCGTTGCTCACGGTTTCTCCTAGGGGTCAGTTCGTGAAGGGGAGGCGGGGATCGATCTCCTGCTCGTCCCACGTGCTGCGGATCCAGTGGTGCTGGGGGTCGTCGATCGCGAGCCAGACCTGGTCCTCCGCGGGGCCGGCCATCACGTTGAGGTAGTAGAGGTCGTACCCGGGGGCCGCGACGCAAGGGCCATGCCAGCCGTGGGGAACCAGCGCGATGTCACGGTCGTGCACCTCCGCCAACAGGTCGATGGGGCGCTCCGCAGTGCCGTAGGTGCGGTGCAGGGCGAAGCCCGGGCCGTCGGGACCCGCGGTCACCTCGAAGTAGTAGACCTCCTCCAGCTCGCGCTCGACCTCGCTGAACTCCTCGTGCTTGTGGGCGGGGTAGCTCGACCAGTTGCCGCCGGGGGTGAGCACCTCGCAGACCAGCAGGTGACTGGTCGGGACCCCGTTGTTGAGGGCGTAGTTGTTGACCTGACGCGAGCAGTCGCCGGCGCCACGCAGGTCCGTGCGAACCTGGTCCTTGCCGTAGTGGGCGACGGGGAGGTCCTGGGTGGCACGCGCCGTGGGGATGGCGAAGCGGCCACCCTGTTCGGAGGTGACCACCAGGCTCTTGTTACGTGGCACGTAGACATAGTCGGAGACGCCCTTGAAGACGCTCTCGCGCCCGGCCAGCTCGAAGCTCTGCCCGTCGACCTCGACGGTGCAGCCACCCTCCAAGGGGAGGACCAGCACCTCGTCGCTCTCGGTCTGCAGCTCCTGACTGCCACCAGCGTCGAGCTTGAGGATCTTGATGCCGGACCAGGCCCAACCGGCCCGTTCCGGGGTCACGTCGGCCTCGAACTGGTCGTGACCGCTCTCCCCTGCGGGGATGTAGATGTCGGGATTGGTGTTCACAGCAGACCTACCGCCTCGTCAACGGCCGCCGCCACGTCTCCGGACGGCGGGAACAACAGGGACCTTCCAATGACCAGACCACGCACCGTGGGGATGGCCAAGGCCTTCTGCCACAGTGCGAGACTCTCGTCATTGTCCTTCTTGACCTCGCCACCCAGGATCAGGGCCGGCAGGGTCGTCGCCGCCATCACGCGTTCCATGTCGGTGACGGCGGGAAGCTTGAGCCAGGTGCGGGCCGAGGTGCGCCCCAGCCCCGACGCGATGGCGATGGACCGCATCACCGCGTAGGGCGTGAGGTCGTTGCTGATGTGCCCGGCCATCCAGGCGGAGATGAAGGGTTCCACCATGGCCATCAAGTCGAGCTCGGCCAGTTCGTCGACGGCCAGGGCACAGGACTCCATGGTCTGGACACTGGCCGGATCCGCATAGTTGATCCGCATCAGCATCTTGCCGCCGTCCAGGCCGGCTGCCTTGACGCCGCGAGCGTCGTAGCCGGTGAAGCGGTCGTCCATCTCGAACTTGGCGCCCATCAGGCCACCGCGGTTCATGGAACCGTAGACCAGCTTGCCGTCGAGTGCGCCCAACAGGGCCAGATCCTCCACCAGGTCGGCGGTTCCCAGGAAGCCGTGAACGCCGGGGCGCCCGAGGGCCTCCATGCAGCGCCCCAGCAGTTCCTCGCGGTCCGCCATGGCCGTCTCGTCCTGGCCAGCCACGAGCGCACCTCGCGCGGGGTGGTCACAGGCAATGATCATGAGCTTGCCGCCGTCGGCCGGCATGGCGCCGCGAGGGCGCTCCGCAAGCACCCGGGCAATCCGGTTGGGCTCCTGGGCGCGGATCTCGACGATCCGTTCGACCAATGACATCGCTCGTCCCTTCAGCACGCCCGGCTCTCCTGTGAACCGGTTGTTTCAAGCCTGCCTCGCTCCCTAGTGCAGTGTCAATAGATTGTCCTGACAAATTATCGTTGTGCCTTACGGCACGAAATGTCACAAGAGCCGCACATGGAAGGTACGGTGTGGCCAAAAGTTCACCACGGAAGGACCCTCCCATGAGCGGCGACGTCTACGCACCGGAGATCAACCTCGACCGGAACAGCCCCATCCCGCTCTACTTCCAGATCGCCGAACCGATCGCAGCCGCCATCAACTCCCACGAGCTGCCGAGCGGCACGCGCATCGAGGACGAATTGTCCATGGCAAAGCGCCTGAAGGTCTCCCGCCCGACGGCCCGCCAAGCCCTGCAGCGCCTGGTCGACCAAGGACTCGTCGTCCGCCAGCGCGGCGTCGGAACGCGCGTCGCCCCGGCACTGATCCATCGACCCATGGAGCTCACCAGCCTGCACAGCGACCTCACGCGCGGTGGACACCAGGCCACCACACAGCTTCTGGACTACGTCGAACGCGAGGCCACCGACGAGGAGGTCGAGACCATGGGCCTTGCGGCCGCCGGAACTCCGATCACGGAGATCCGCCGCCTGAGGCTCGCCGACGAGCACCCCATCGCGGTCATGCGCAACCTGATTCCCCGCGAGCTCGCACCCTCCGCGGAGGAGCTGGAGACCGGCGGACTGTACGAGGCGCTGCGCAACCGGCACGTGCAGCTCTTCTCCGCTCGCCAGTCCATCGGCGCGCGCAACGCGAGTCTCGAGGAAGCACGATTGCTCGAGGTGAAGCGCGGAGCCGCGCTGCTCACCATGCGCCGTGCCACCACCAACGAGGCGGGCCAGATCGTGGAATTCGGCGACCACGTCTACCGAGCCGACCGCTACACCTTCGACTCGACCGTCTTCACCTCCTGAGAGCCCTCGACTCGAGGTGGGGCCAACGGGAACCACGAGACAAAAATCAGATTGTCAGGACAATCTATTGACTTAAGGCCTGAACTGGTCGTTGAATGGTGGTGACCCGGTCACACGACGCGCCACCGACGACGCGGAACCCGGCAGTGACCGCCCCGATCCATCAGGAGGACACCTCATGGCCATCGAATTCACCCCCGGACCGCTGCTCGAGGCGACCCGTCAGTTCCCCACCGCTCTCTGGAATGACTCGGCGGACCCCGACGAGCTCCGCCAGTCGATCGCCTTCGGCGCGGTCGGCGCCACCTGCAATCCGTCGATTGCCTATACCTGCATCAACATGAAGAAGGACAAGTGGCTGCCCCGGATCAAGGAGCTCGCCGCCGAGATGCCCGAGGCCAGTGAGTCCGAGATCGGTTGGACCGTGGTGCGCGAGATGTCCGTCGAGGCAGCCAAGATGCTCGAGCCCATCTTCGAGGAGTACAAGGGCATCAATGGCCGCCTGTCGATGCAGACCGATCCCCGTCTGGCCCGCAGCTGGAAGGCCTTGGCCGACCAGGCCGAGGAGTTCAGCAACCTGGCGCCGAACATCATCGTGAAGATCCCCGCCACCAGCGTGGGAGTCAAGGCCATCGAGGAGGCCACCTACCGGGGCGTCTCGGTCAACGTGACGGTCAGCTTCTCCGTTCCCCAGTGCGTCGCCACCGGTGAGGCCATCGAGCGCGGCCTCAAGCGCCGCGAGGCCGAGGGCAAGGACGTCTCCACCATGGGGCCGGTCGTCACCTTGATGGGTGGACGACTCGATGACTGGCTGAAGATCGTTGCCGAGCGCGAGCAGCTCTTCATCGATCCGGGTGTCTTCGAATGGGCAGGCGTGGCCTGCATCAAGCGCGCCTACCAGGAGTTCCAGAAGCGAGGCCTGCGCGCCCGCGTCCTGGTGGCGGCCTTCCGCAATGTCCTGCAGTGGTCCGAACTGCAGGGCGGCGATCTGGTGGTCTCCCCGCCCTTCAAGTGGCAGAAGCGGATCAACGCCTCTGACTACAAGCCGGTCAACAGGATCGACGAGCCCGTCGACGAGCGCATCATGGCCGAGTTGCTGAAGATGCCCGAATTCGTGCGCGCCTACGAGCCCGATGGCATGACTCCGGAGGAGTTCGACAGCTTTGGTGCCACCGTCCGCACCCTGCGTGGCTTCATGGAGGCCGACAATGACCTCGACGTCCTGGTGCGCAATGTGATCATGCCTGCCCCGTGACGGGCTGCTGACCACACGACCCCCCACCCGGCGAGGGGCGCTGACCGTGAACGGTGGCGCCCCTCCAGCCCTTTTTCAGAACCAGTCAGAGAAGACCCAGCAGAAGGAAGTACGCAATGTTGCGCATCGCCGTCATCGGAGCCGGACGAATCGGTCACGTTCACGCCCGTTCCGTCGCCAACCATCCCCAGGCCCAGCTCGTGCTGGTCTGCGACCCGATCGGCGACGCCGCCGAGAAGCTCGCCACCCAGTACGGGGCGCGCTCCTGCAAGGAGGCCGACGAGGTCTTCACCGATCCCGAGGTGGACGCCGTCATCATCGGCTCCCCCACCCACCTCCACCTGCCCCAGTTGATCGCCGCCGCCAAGGCCGGCAAGGCCGTGCTCTGTGAGAAGCCCGTCGCCCAAGAGGTCTCTCAGGTCGAGGCCGTGCAGGCCGACCTGGACCAGATCACGACCCCGGTGATGTTCGGCTTCAACCGACGCTTCGACCCTTCCTTCGCCGCAGTGAAGAAGGGCGTCGACGAGGGTGCGATCGGAGACCTGGAGCAGCTCACCATCATCAGTCGTGATCCCTCCGCCCCACCGGCCAGCTACATCAAGGTCTCGGGAGGCATCTTCCGCGACATGACCATCCACGACTTCGACATGGCCCGCAACTTCCTGGGGGACATCGTCGAGGTGAATGCCTCCGGCCAGAACTTCGTGCCCGAGATCAAGGCCGAGGGGGACTTCGATGCCGCCGTCGTCGTGCTCACCGCCGCCGACGGCAAGGTGGCCACCATCATCAACAACCGCCGCTGCGCCTCCGGTTATGACCAGCGCTTGGAAGCCGCAGGATCCAAGGGTGCGCTCTTCGCCGAGAACGTCCGCCCGAACACCGTGCGCCTCAACAATGCCGAGGTGACCAATGCCGAGGCCCCTTACCTGGACTTCTTCCTTGAACGCTACGAGGCCGCCTACACCCATGAGCTGGGCGCCTTCATCGAGGCCGTCACCACGGGGAGCGACCCGCGACCGAATCTCCAGGACGCCGTCGAGGCCCTGCGCATCGCAGATGCGGCAACCACGTCCGCCCATGAGGGACACCCGGTCCGGCTCGACGCCTGACCCCACCGGCCGGGGCCACCACCAGCGGCCCCGGCCCACACAAGCTGCGAGGACGCCATGACCTTCACCACCGCCACCTGGGTGATGCTGGTGCTGGTGGCCGCGCTCGTCGGTCTCGCCAAGACGGCACTGCCCGGGCTGGCTGTGCTGGCAGCAGCGCTGCTGGCCAGCATCCTGCCAGCCAAGGAGTCGACGGGGACACTGCTCCTGCTGCTCCTGGTGGGCGATGTGATGGCCATCGGCCTGTACCGCCGCGATGCGGACTTCGGCACCCTGCGACGGCTGGTTCCCACAGTCCTGGTCGGGGTGGCGTTGGGTGGCGTCTACCTGCAGCTGGCCTCGGACCTGGCCACCAAGCGGCTGATCGGGATCGTCCTGCTCACGATGATCGGCCTCACCCTGGTGGACATCGCCTGTCGGCGTGGTGCGGTGCGAGCGACAGTGGACGAGAGCAAGACCTCCCCGGTCAAGCGTGGCCTCTACGGCAGCCTGGCCGGCTTCACGACCATGGTGGCCAATGCCGGCGGTCCCGTCACCAGCATGTACTTCATGCAGGCGGGCTTCGACGTGGCCCGCTTCTTGGGCACGACCGCCTGGTTCTTCTTCCTCGTCAACGTCGTGAAGCTGCCGGTCTCCATCGGGGTCGGCATCATCACTCCCGACACAGTCCGCACCGACCTGTTGCTAGCCCCGGTGGTGGTGGCCAGTTGCCTGGTCGGGTTCCGGCTGGCGCGCAGCATCCCCAAGAAGGTCTTCGACCCCATCGTCTGGATCCTCACCGTGATCAGCTCCTGCTGGTTGCTCGTCTGACGCACTGTCGCGTCAATCTGCCCCAATGAAAGGAAGTCCCATGACCCGCGAACTCGGAATCGGCGTCGTCTCCCTCGGCTGGATGGGCCGGCTGCACGCCGCTGCCTACGCCGCCCTGCCCATGCGCTACCCAGAGCTTGGGGTGAGGCCCCGGCTGGTGGTGTGCGCAGACCCGGTGGAGTCGAATCAGCAGGCTGCCCTGGAGCAGTACGGCTTCGAACGGGCCGTGGCCGACTACCACGAGGTGATCGACGACCCCGCAGTGGAGGCCGTCTCCATCTGCGCGCCGAACTTCCTGCACCACGAGATCGCCATGGCCGCCATCAAGGCCGGAAAGCCCTTCTGGATCGAGAAGCCGATGGGCGTCAGCGCGCAGCAGTCACGCGAGATCGCCGAGGGCGCCCAGCAGGCTGGCCTGGTCACCGCCGTCGGCTTCAACTACCGCCACGAGCCCGCGGTGGAGCGCATGCGCGAACTGGTGCGCACCGGACGACTGGGCCGGGTGACCAATGTGCGCGTGTGGCTGATCGCAGACTACGCGTCGGCCCCCGACGGCCCGCTCACCTGGCGCTACAGCCGCGAGAAGGCGGGTGCGGGTGTGGTTGGCGACCTGATGTCCCACGGCGTGGACCTGGCCCAGTGGGTCACCGGGCAGCGAGTCACCTCCGTCTCCGGCCTGACCGACACCTTCATCACCGAGCGACCCATCCCGCTGACCACCGGTGTGGGCCACGCCAAGGTGGAGCTGTCCGACGAGAGCGGACCCGTCGAGAATGAGGACTATGTGGCGGTGCTGGCCACCTTCGAGAACGGAATCGTCGGCACCTTCGAGTCCAGTCGTGTGGCCGTGGGCCCCCGCGCCGAGTACGTCGTCGAGATCTATGGCACCGAGGGATCCGCTCGTTGGAGCTTCAGCCACCCGCAAGACCTGCAACTGCTCATCAGGGGTGAGGGTCCGGCCACCGGTTACACCACGGCGATGACCGGGATGGAGGATGGTGACTTCGCCCGCTTCCAGCCCGGCCCCGGCCAGACGATGAGCTTCGACGACCTGAAGGTGATCGAGGCCTCACAGTTCGTCGAGTCGGTGCTCTCCGGCCAGCAACACGCCCCGAGCGCTGGCGACGCCTGGCTGGCGGCGGCCGCCGACGAGGCGATCGTGGAATCCGCCGCGGCGAAGCGCTGGGTCGAGGTGCCCGAGGTCGCTGCCCCCACCACCTTCGCCTTCCCGGAGGGCTGACCCCCCGGATCCCTGGTCGTACTTGGCCATGTGTCTCGACGTCGCGATCCCCCGTGGGGTCGCGACGTCGAACCTTGCGGCGACTCGTGGAGTTCAGTCGCGCACTCGCCCGATCCCCTTCGGAAGGCCGATCCGAGTGGCGAAGACCATGGTCCAGACGGCACCGGCCACGGCAATGCCACCGATTGCGACGACGGCGGCCTGCACACTTGCCGTCGCCACCAAGGCCGAGATGAGCAAGGGGCCGCCCAGGATCCCGACATTGCTGAACAGGGCCCAGATGCCCAGGAAGCGACCTCGGCCCTCGGTGGGGCTGAGATCGGCGCCCACCGTCATGAAGACCCCGGCCCCCAGGCCGTTCCCGATGGCCATCACGACCACGGCGGTCACCATGCCGGGCGTGCCCGCCCAGTGGGTGAAGGGCACCAACAGCAGGAAGCCCGTGCCGTAGACAGCCAGGCAGACCACGAGGATGACGGAGCGTCCCAGTCGGTCCTTCAGGTACCCGCCGGGGAACATCATGACGATCTCGATGGCAGCACCGACGGCGATCACGAGCGAGATGGCCGATTCGCTCAGGCCGATGTGCACACCCCACAGCTGCACCACGACGGGCTGTGCGACGCGGGCCACGGCAAGCGCGATCATCGCGATACCCGCCAGGAAGACCGCGCCCCAGCGCACACCGGGCATCGCGTCGCGGCCCTTGCGGGAGGGATCGAGCTGGGCACTGCCAAGGGCTGCGGGGCTGTCGGCCGGAAGGTCGAGGAGTTCCCCGCGCGTCGGATTGAACAGGATCATGGTGGCCAGGGCCGCACACAGGATGCTCAGGACGTAGACGCTCCACAACGGCAGCGCCAGCAGCAGCAGGCCGCCCACCAGCGGGCCGACGAGGTTGCCGACGCGCATGGTGCCACCCAGCGCGGTCATGGCTCGCCCCACCTCGTGCGGGGCGACGTGTTCGGCGGTATATGCCTGCCGGGCCAGGCTGAAGATGTTCATGGCGGGAGCGCGAAGGAAGGCAGCGGCCATGAAGAGCATCAACGCCCCTTCCCGCGCCCACAGGAGTGCTCCGATGGTAACGGCGGTGCAGACCGCGACGATGGTGGTGGCCAGCAGCATTGCGCGCTGGTCGCCGAAGCGGTCGATGAGGCGGCCCGCAGGCATGGTGGTGGCCAGCCCGATTCCGCCGACGATGGCGACGATCAAGGCGGCGAGCGATCCCGAGGCACCCAACTGCATGGCGGCCAGCACCTGCACGGGGATGATCGCACCGTTGCCGATGCCCAGCAGCATGGAGGGCGCAAGGATCGGCCAGAACAGTCGTCGGTAGAGCTCAGGTGCACGCATGATTCCTCCAGCTCCCGATTCCGTCCTGGCATCCAGATATATCCTGCCGGGATCCACCGCCAAGAATCCGGTGGCGATCCGGAATCGCCGGGAAGCAGGCTCCCTGACCAGACCGATCGGGCCTCGACGGGATCGGCTCAGCCCTGCAGCTCGTGGGCAAGCGCCTCCAGCTCGGCGCCACCGGCCATCTCGGCGGTCAACTGGTCGAGCGTGATGGTCTCCTTGGTGCCGTCCAGACTCACCCGGCCCAGCTTCAGCACGACGAAGTGGTCCCCCACCAGCCAGGCGTGGTTGGGGTTGTGGGTGATGAAGATGACCGCCACCCCTGCCTCGCGAGCCTTGGCGATGTACTTCAACACCACGCCGGACTGCTTCACGCCCAGCGCGGCGGTGGGCTCGTCGAGCACCAGCAC
Source organism: Luteococcus struthionis (assembly GCF_048595755.1). GTDB lineage: Bacteria > Actinomycetota > Actinomycetes > Propionibacteriales > Propionibacteriaceae > Luteococcus. Next base: position 1,098,171 of record NZ_CP184360.1, on the reverse strand, counting down.
CTTGGCACCGAAGTGCACGGCGCGGGCGATCGCGACGCACTGCCGCTGACCACCCGACAGGGACCCGACGGGGGTCTCCAGATCGGGGATGGAGATGCCCATCCGGGTCAGCGACTCACCGGTGATCCGTTTCATCGCGTCGATGTCGAGCCGGCCAAAGGGCTTGCGGGTGATCTCGTTGCCCAGGAAGAAGTTGCGCCAGACCGCCATCAGCGGGGCCAGCGCCAGGTCCTGGTAGACCGTCGCGATGCCGGCCGCCTGGGCGTCCCGGGGTGAGCCGAAGCGCATCGGCTCGCCGTCCACCAGCAGCTCCCCGGAGGTGTGCTCGTGAAGCCCGGCGACGATCTTGATCAGCGTCGACTTGCCAGCACCGTTGTCACCCAACACACAGGTGACCTCCCCGGCCCGCGCGACGAGGTTCACCCCGCGCAGCGCCTCCACGTTCCCATAGGACTTCCCCGCCTCCCGCAACTCCAGGATCGGGGCCTCCACAGGCTCGGCCGCCGTGCTACCGCCCGATGACACCGGAATCTGGCCCCGGTCCCCGAGCTTGGCGAGGGGCTCGCGTGTCCCGCTCATCGCTGCTCCGCCTTTCGCTTGAGGTAGACATTCAGCAGGGTCGAGGCCAAGAGCATCACGCCCAGGAAGGTCTTGAACCAGTCGGGATTCCAGCCGGCGTAGTTGATGCCCAGCTGGGTCATGCCATAGATCAGGGCACCGACGGAGGCGCCCACGACGGATCCGAAGCCGCCGCTCATCAGGCAGCCGCCGATCACCGCGGCGATGATGTAGATGAACTCCTTGCCCACGCCCTCGCCGGACTGCACCACGCCATAGCCGAAGAGCAGGTGCATGCCGCTGAGCCAGGCGCAGAAGGCGACGAACAGGTAGAGCGCCACCTTGGTGCGTCGCACCGGCACGCCCGATGCGCGGGCCGCGGCCTCGTCACCGCCGACGGCCAGCACCCAGTTGCCCTGCCGGGTTCGCAACATCACCCAGGCGCCGACGATGGTCAGCAGCAGCCAGAAGAGCAGGGTCACCCGCAGCGTGATGGTGTGCTCCCCCAGCTGCAGCGCGAATTGCGAGGCGAACAGTTTGCGGGCCGAGTCCCAGCCCTCCATGTCGTCGATCGCGGCCGACGAGACATTGCCGCTGACCCACCGGGTGACGCCCAGGTTCACTCCTTGCAGCACGAAGAAGGTGCTCAAGGTGGTCAGGAAGCTGGGCAGTTTGGTCCTCACCAGCAACAGTCCGTTGACCAGGCCGATCGCCAGGGTCACCAGCAGGGCGAGCAGCACGCCCACCCACACGTTGAGGTTGAACCACCAGCTGAGCAGTGCGGCCGCCAGCCCGGCGGTGGTCACCAGCACGCCGGCGGACAGGTCGAACTCGCCACCGATCATCAGCATGGCCACCGGCACCGCCATCATCCCGATGGTCGAGGCCTGGTAGAGGATCGTGCCGACATTGTCGAGGTTGCGGAAGCTGGGGGCGACGGCCAGGAAGAAGATCATGATGGCCAGGCCGCCCACCAGCGAGCCGATCTCCGGCCGCACCAGCAGCCGGGTGGCCAAGGACCGACGCCGAGTCCGGTCGTCCATCGCCGGTTCGCCACGGTGGTCACCGTTCTCCCGCCGCTCTGACACCCCGTCAGCAGGGGTGGCGACGTCGGACCGCGCAGTGGCCGTGGATGGGACTGGCCCCCGAACCTGACCCTCTTCCGCTCCCCGAGCCTGTCGAGGGGCCTCGACAGGCTCGGCCGCCGCACCCAAGTCGCTCTTCGGTGTACTCATCGCTTGCCCGCCGCGGCGTACTCGGCGATCTGGTCCACATTCGACTCGTCGACGAAGGCCGGCCCGGTGAAGGTGGGGGTGCCGCCGCCGATGGTGTTGCCATTGGTGTTGTGGAGCCACAGGGCGTCGACGGCCAGGTAGCCCTGCAGGTAGGGCTGCTGGTCGACGGCGAAACTGATGCTGCCGTCCTTGATGGCCTTGACCAGCTCGGCATTGGTGTCGAAGGTGGCGATCTTGGCCTTGGAACCGGACTCGTCGACCGACTTCACCGCGGTCAGGGCAACGGCGGCCTTCAGCCCGAGCACCGTGTCGATGTCCTTGTCCTGCTGCAGTTTGGCGGTGATCTTGGTCTGTACGTCGGCGATGTCGGTCCCCACCACGTACAGCGTCTCGGTGGTGGGCAGCGCCTGCTTCACACCGGCGCAACGTGACTCATTGCCCACATTGCCCTGCTCGTGCAGGATGCACAGCACCTTCTTGGCACCGTCGGCCTTCAGCTTCTCGCCGGTCTTCTGGCCGGCCACCTTGTCCTCCTGGCCGAAGAAGCCGACCGCACCGAACTTCTGCCACTGGTCGACGCCACCGTTGAGGGCGGTGACGGGGATGCCGGCCTTCACGGCGCCCTGCACCGCGGCGCCCACCTGTTCGGGCTTCGACAGGGTGACGGCGATGCCGTCCACCTTCTTGTCGACGGCGGCATTCACCAGGGCTGCCTGCTCCGCCCCCTCGGGGTGTGCCTGGTACTCCAGGTTGATGCAGTCCTTCTTGGCGGCGTCCTCGGCACCCTTGCGGACCAGGTCCCAGAAGTCGTCGCCGGGGGCGGAGTGGGTGATGAGGGTCACGGTCATGGTGTTGCTGGTGCAACCCCCGGCCGCGGCGGAGCGCTCGGCCGCGGCGCGCCCCCCGGTGGCGGAGCAGCCGGTGGCCAGCAGCAGGGCGGCCAGGGCGGTGGCGGTGGTGACGAGGTGTGCTTTCACGAATCCTCCGACGAGTGGGGGGTGACAAAGGTCAACATTGTCACCCTACCCGAGGACACTGCTAGCTTGATTCCCATGCCCAGGACCCTCCCGGTGGTGGTGGACCGCAACAGCCCGGTCCCGCTCTACCACCAGCTCGCCGAGCAGTGGGCCAGTGCCATCTCCAGCGGGGCCCTCAAACCGGGCGACCCCTTCGAGAACGAGCTCGCCCTGGTGGCGCGCCTGCACCTGTCCCGCCCCACCATCCGCAAGGCCATCAACGAGCTGGTCCGCCAGGGCATGTTGGTGCGCCGCCGCGGCGTCGGGACGCACGTCGCCAGCCAGGTGGTGGGCAAGCAGAACTCGCTGACCACCCTCTTCGACGAGTTGCAGGGCGCCGGCCGCAACCCCCACACCCAGGTGCTGCGACTGCAGGCCTCGCGCCCCAACCGGGCCGCCGCCGAGGCGCTCGGCCTCCCCCCGGGCACCCCGCTGGTCTACCTGGAAAGGCTGCGCTTCAGCGACGGACAACCGCTGGTGTTGCTGCGCAGCTGGCTGCCGCCGGACTTCCACGACGTGTGCGTCGACGACTTCGTGGACCGCAGCCTGTACGCGGTGCTGTCCGAGCGCGGACACGAGAAGGCGGAGGCACGGCAGCGGATCGGCGCCCGGATGGCCACCGCCCGCGAGCGGCATCTGCTGGACCTGACCCGGGCCGATGCGGTGCTCACCGTCGAATGGTTGAGCCGCGACGCAGAGGGCAATGGTCTGGAATACGGGGAGCACTCCTATCGGGGCGACTCCTATGTCATCGATCACACCTTGCGGGCTGGCTGAAGGGAACAGCCGGATCGAGGGGACGGACGGATCAGGCGAAGCCGTCGTAGACCAGGTTGGTGACCTGGACCAGTTCGGTGATCTGGGTCCGGTCGGTGCCCTGCAGCCACAGCACTCCTCCGTCAAGCGCGGCGAAGCAGTTGGCCACGCCGTCGTCACGGCCACAGGTGGCCCGGCCCGTGGTGCGGCGCTCGTCGAGCCCAGCGGTGACCTTGTTGAAGTCGAGGCCCGGCGAGAGCGTCATCATCAACATCTGGTCCTCGCTGGCGCCGGTGTACATGCCGTCGCTACCGCTGTAGTCACCCACGGTGGTCGGCAACTTGGCGGTGGTGAACTTCTTGGTGCCGGCGGGGGCCGCCGCGCCCGTCGCGCCGGGTGTCCCGGTGACGGTTGGGGTGCTGGCAGGTTCGGATGCGGCGGACGTGGAACTGCTGGATTGCGCCGGGCTGTTCTGGCCGGGCGTCGGTGGGTCCTGGTCGGAGCCGCATCCGGACAACACTGTCAGGGCCACGAGCGTGCCCAGGGCAAGGCGACGATGGATCGACATGACTCTCCCAACCGATTGGCTCTCCCCGCCGAATGGCCCTGGGAAGGCCGGAGAGGTTCCAGCGTAGTACCGGATGAGCCCGCGCCGCAGGATCCTGGAGCAGTCGAAGAGCACCGCGGCCGGGGCGCGAACCGCATCCGTTCATGGCCCCCGCACGAGGCGGCGCGCTCGCCGCGGTGGCACAGTGCGCTTCACAGTGCCGTAAGTTTGAGGCATGGCAACTGCTCTGGTCACCGGGGGAACCTCCGGCATCGGGAACGCCTTCGTGCGCGCACTGGCCGCGCGCGGAGACGATGTCGTCGTGGTCGCCCGCGACGAAGAACGCATGAAGACCATCGCCGACGACCTGCAGGGCAAGCACGGGGTCACCATCACCTGCCTGCCCGCAGACCTCAGCGTGGCCGACGACGTGACGCGGATCGCCGACTGGATCGAGGATCCCGCCCATCCACTCGATCTGGTGGTCAACAACGCCGGATTCGGGCTTCACGCGCGGCTGCTCGACAAGCAGGCCCTCGAGACCCAACGACGTGCCTTCAACCTGATGTGCTTCGCCGTGCTGCAGCTCTCGGGAGCCGCCGGGCGCGCCATGCGCGAACGCGGCCACGGCCGCATCATCAACGTCTCGTCCACCAGTTCGTGGATCTTCAGCGGCAACTACTCCGCCATCAAGGCGTGGGTGCGCAGCTACACCGAGGCGCTGGCCATCGAGCTGCAGGGCACCGGCGTCACCGCCACCGCCCTGTGCCCTGGTTGGGTGCACACCGAATTCCACTCCCGCGCCGGCGTCAGCTCCGACAACCTGCCCGGCTTCGTCTGGGTGGATCCCGACGTGCTGGTGCGCGAGGCCCTGGCCGACGCAGAGGCCGGCAAGCCGATCTCCATCCCCAGCCTGAAGTGGAAGGCCGCGATCTTCCTGGCCCGGCTGCCCGTCGCGCCGCCGGTGGTGCGCTTCCTGTCCCGCAAGCTCTCCTCGAGCAGGCACAAGCAATGAGCTCCCTTTTCGATCGCGTGAAGTTCCCCGGCGGCGAGCGAGCGCGATACCGCTCCAAGCCGCTGGCAGCCACGCGCACCAGCGCCCAGCTCCTGCTGCTCAAACCCGCCATCTGGCGGCTGCTCGACGTGCACGTGCACGGCAAGGAGAACCTGGACGACCTGGAGGGCGCCTTCATCGCGATTGCCAACCACTCCAGCCACTTCGACGCGCCGCTGATCATCGGCTCGCTGCCGCGCAAGCACTCCGAATTCCTGTCCGCGGGCGCCGCCGCCGACTACTTCTTCGACGCCTGGTGGAAGGCCGCCCCCACGGCGCTGTTCTTCAACGCCTTCCCCGTCGACCGCAAGGGCACCCGCGGACGCAAGGGCATGGCGGGCAACCTGCTCAGCGACGGGGTGCCGCTGCTGCTCTTCCCCGAGGGCACCCGCAGCCGCACCGGCGCGATGGCCCCCTTCAAGCCGGGCGCGGCGGCCCTGTGCATCAGCCGCGATGTGCCCGCCGTCCCGATCGCCCTGGTGGGCGCCTATGCCGCCTGGCCCTCGACGCAGAAGTCGCTGCCACGCAACCGGCCCACCGTGCACGTGGTGATCGGACGCCCGATGCACCCGCATCCCGGAGAGATCGCCCACCAGTTCAACGAACGGCTGCGTCGCCAGGTGCTGGAGCTGCACGACTCCACTGCCCGCGCCTACGGCATGAAGACACTGGCCGAATACGCCCACACCACAGCGCTCGAGCAGGCAGCGAGCACCCCGACCGAGGAGACCAAGTGAAGCCCACCAGCGATACCCCCAGCGTGATCCAGCCCGAACGTGGCGATCAGGTGAAGCGCCAGAAGTGGTGGGGTTGGGGTGCCGATGGTGACAAGCCCTACGCGATCCACAACAAGCCCAAGTTCCCGCCCTTCGCCAAGGAGGTGCTGGGCGTCGACATCCTGGCCAAGGAGCTGGTGGATCCCCGCTTCGAGGATCTCGACGTGCCCGAGAGCCAGCTGAGCGACCAGCTGCGTGACGCGCTGGTGGCCGCCGTCGGCCAGGAGAACGTGGGCACCGACGCAGAACTGCGCGTCATCCACTCCTACGGCAAGGGCGTGCGCGACCTGGTGCGGGTGCGCCGCGGCCAGCTGGGCCGGGTGCCCGACGCCGTAGTCTACCCGGGCAGCACCGACGAGGTGCAGGCCGTGATGTCGGCGGCGCTGGAGGCCAATGCCGTGGTGATCCCCTACGGCGGCGGGTCCAACATCGTCGCGGCCCTGGAAGCCGAGCCGGGCGAGACGCGCCAGGTGCTCAGCGTGAACATGGGCCGCATGAACAAGGTGCTCGAGATCGACGAGACCGCGCAGATCGCGCTGATCCAGGCCGGTGCCCTGGGCCCCGACATGGAGGAGCAGCTCAACCAGCAGGGTTGGACGCTGGGCCACTTCCCCGACAGTTTCGTGTGGTCGACCGTCGGCGGCTGGATCGCCACTCGTTCCTCGGGTTCACAGTCGGACAAGTACGGCGACATCGCCGAGGTGACCCGCGGTCTGCAGATGGTGCTGCCCGCCGACGAGGGCGCCGAGCCCCGCGCCCAGGTGCTGGAACTCAGCCCACTGCCGTCCTACTCGTCGGGCCCGAGCGTGCGTGAGATGGTCCTGGGCTCCGAAGGCCGACTGGGAATCATCACCCAGGCGTGGATGCAGGTGCACCGCCTGCCGGAGGCGCGCGAGGTGCAGGCCTACTTCTACCCCAACTACGAGGCGGGCCTGAAGGCGGCCGAACTGATCGCCCACAGCGACGTGCAGCCGATGATGCTGCGCGTCAGCGACGCGAACGAGACCAAGTTCTCCATGGCCAATGGCTCGGCGAACAAGTCCAAGAAGAGCCACTACTCCAACCTCGCCGTGCGCAAGTTGATGGAGGCCAAGGGCTGGGACCTGGACCAGATCTGCATCTCCTTCGTCGGCTTCGAGGGCAGCCCGGTGCACGTGCGCTACGCCAAGAGCGTGGTGAACAAGATCGTGCGTGCCCAGGGCGGCCTGAACGTCGGCAAGGGGCCCGGCACCCTGTTCGACCAGAAGAAGTACGACATCCCCTACATCCGCGACTTCCTGCTCAACATCGGCATTCCCGCTGACGTGAGCGAGACCGCCACGCCGTGGAGCCGCACCGTCGAGATGCACCGCGAGACGGTCAAGGCCGCCACCAAGGCGTGGGAGGAGACCGGGCACCGCGGCTTCATCATGTGCCACCTCTCGCACAGCTACCACGCCGGCGCCTGCCAGTACTTCACCTTCGCCATCGCCGATGCGTCCGACGAGAGCATGAAGACCTATGACCACGTCAAGCGCGCGGTGCAGCAGTCCTTCGTCGAGCACGGCGGCACGGTGAGCCACCACCACGGCGTCGGCGAGGAGCACTCGCCGTGGATGGAGCAGGACATCTCCCCGGCCGGCGTGCACATCCAGCGCAAGCTGTTCGAGGGCGTCGATCCGGGCAACAACCTGAACCCCGGCAAGATCGTCCACGACGGCAAGCCGGGCATCAGCTCCAATTCCGAGGACGCCTGAGGCCCGGAACGGAAAATCCCGTCAGAAGTTGGTCGAAAAACGCGCGCCAAGGAAATTTGAACGTGTCCACCGCCGTATGAGGCCAACTTCTGACGGGAATTGCCGACGGCCGGCCGTGGGCGACGTGGTCAGCGGGATCCGCTGCGGTTCAGGCGGGGTCCGGTAGCCTCGAAGGGTGACCATCACCGTGCGACAGATCACCGCCGCCGAACATCTCGCCTTCGTCGAGGCCAAGGCCGCGGACCAGAGCTTTCCCACCACCGTCAGCTTCCTGCAGCTGCCCGCCTGGGCCAAGGTGAAGCCGGAATGGGGCAATGAATCACTGGGCTTCTTCGACGGCAGTGAACTCATCGGGGCCGGGCTGGTGCTCTACCGCCAGTTGCCCAAGGTGAAGCGCTCGCTCGCCTACCTGCCCGAGGGGCCGGTCGTCGACTGGCTGCGCGACGACCTGGACGAGATCCTCACCGCCCTGGCCACCCACGTGAAGCGCAAGGGCGCCTTCGGGGTGCGGATCGGCCCGGCGATCGTCGAACGCGCCTGGGGACCCGACACCATCAAGCAGGCCATCGCCGACGAGAAGGTGACCATGCTCGGCCAGGTCACCCCCGACGTGACCCGCCCCGAGGTGGCGAAGGTCGCCACCACGCTGCGCAAGCTCGGTTGGCAGGCGCCCAAGGACGGCGAGGGCTTCGCCGCAGGACAGCCCAAGTTCAACTTCCAGCTGCCGCTGGCCCACGACGACGGCACCCCCAAGAGCGCCGACGAGGTGCTCAAGGGCATGAACCAGCTGTGGCGTCGCAACATCAAGAAGGCCGACAAGGCCGGCGTCGAGGTCATCCGCGGCACCCGCGACGACCTGGCCGCCTTCCACGAGGTCTACCTGGTCACCGCCGAGCGCGACAACTTCCACCCACGGCCGCTGTCCTACTTCCAGACCATGTGGGACGCGCTGAACGGTGAGCACGACGACCGGATGCGCGTCTACCTGGCCAAGCACGAGGACGACGTGGTCGCCGCCACCACCTGGATCCAGGTGGGCAAGCACAGCTGGTACTCCTATGGCGCCAGCTCCAACTCCAAGCGCGAGGTGCGCGGCTCCAATCGCATCCAGTGGCAGATGATGCAGGACTCGCTCGAGGCCGGTGCCACCGTCTACGACCTGCGCGGCATCGTCGAGGGAGTGGGGGCCGACGATCCCGAGATCGGACTGATCCAGTTCAAGGTGGGCACCGGTGGCCAGGCCATCGCCTACCCCGGTGAATGGGACCTGCCCATCAACAAGCCGCTGTATGCAGTCTTCGACGCGTACATGAACCGCGCGAAGATCAAGGCCACGCTCGCCGAGAAGGCCGCCCCGGTGGCCTCCGTGATGAAGAAGGTGAAGCGATGAGCCTGGCACTGATCATCGACACCGAGGCCTGGCGCACCCACCTGCGCAACTTCGCCGAAGAGGCACCCGGGCTGGTGCCCGTCGCCAAGGGCAATGGCTACGGCTACGGGCTGGAGCGCCTGGCGCAGGAGACCTCGCTGCTGGCCCAGCACAGGCAGACCGTCGACACCCTCGCCGTGGGAACCCAGCCCGAGATCGCGAAGGTGCGCGCCGGCGGCTGGGAGGGCGACGTCGTCGTCCTCACCCCGTGGAGCCGACACGACGGTGAGCAGGTGCTGCACGACGAGCGCGTGATCAGCACCATCGCCCGGTTGGACGACCTGGATGCCGCCCGGCAGGCCAACCCGCGCGCCCGCGTCGTGCTGGAGCTGATGACCTCGATGCGTCGCCATGGCCTGACCGTCGACGAGCTGCCCCGCGTTGCCGAGCGCTTGGGCGAACTGCAGGTGGAGGGCTGGACCATCCACTTGCCGATGGTGGCCGCAGACCGGCTGGGCGAGGCCCGTGCCCTGGCGGCCGGCGCCCTGGCCACTCGTCGTGCGCCCCTGTGGCTGAGCCACCTGACGGCGCAGGAGTACGACACCCTCCGCGCCGAGGTCTCCGTCGCGACCCGCCTGCGGGTGGGCACCAAGCTGTGGCTGGGCGCCCCGAGGACGCGTCGCACCACCGCCCGCGTGCTCGACATGCACCCCGTGCGCCGCGGCGAGCGGATCGGCTACTGGCAGCGCCGGATGCCCACCGACGGCTGGGTGGTCGTCGTCAGCGGCGGCACCGCCAACGGCATCGCGCTGGAGGCTCCCACCTCGGCCGCGACGCTGCGCCAGCGCGCCATCACGCTGGCCACCGGATCGCTGGAGGCGGCCGGGTTTGCGCTGAGCCCTTACACCGTCGCGGGCAAGAAGCGATTCTTCGTCGAACCCCCGCACATGCAGAGTTCGCTGGTCTTCCTGCCGGGAGCCGGCTCGGTGGCCATCGGCGACGAGCTGCCGGTGCAGGTGCGGTTGACCACGGTCACCGTCGACGAGATCCGCGGCTGAGGCCACACCCGGGATTTCGACGTGCGCGGTCATCTGCGCACGCGCTGGCGACGGGTGCACGCACTGCACCACGTGCCGATGTAATTTCGACGTGCGCGCTCATCCCCGCACGTCGAAATCTCAGGCGACGGGCTCGTCGCGAACCGTCGGCACCCGCTTCGGCTCCGGGTCACGGGCCCGCAGGATGGCCAGGGCGCTGAGCAGTAGCCCTCCGCCCAGCCAAGCGATCAGGATCGCTGCACTGGTGGCACCACCCGGTGCCCCGGTGAGCAGTGCCCGCACCCAGTCGATGGCGGGGGTGATCGGCGACAGACTGCGCATCACCGACATCGTCTCGGGGTAGGCCTGGGTGAGCAGCCCCGCCGCTGCGAGCAGGGCGAAGGCGGCGGCCACCAGTCGGCCGAAACCGCGCAGGAAGGCGACGAGCGCGTGGTTGACCGCGGCGAAGGTCACGCTCGAGATGACCAGGGCCGCCGTGACTGCCAGCCAACGATCGGCACTCATGTCCAGCACGGCCCGCCCCACGGCACTGACCGCCAGCCCCTGCAGGGCCGCCAGGCCAGCGGCGGGGGCCATCTCCTGGGCCAACAGGCGGCCCGACGCCTCGGTGGAGCGACGTGCTCGGCTGCTGATCGGGGCCAAGGCGCTGTGCAGGCCCATGGCACCGGCCCACAGCGAGAGCAGCATCAGCATGCTCACCCACCCGATGTTGCGGAAGGCATTGGTCTGCGAGACGTCGATCGGCTGGCTGACCACGTCGGTGAGCTTCTGGCGATCCTCGTCGCTGTAGTCGGGCAGCTGCGACTGGGCGCTGTCCACCCGCTTGGCGACGGTGGTGCTGCGCTCGGTCTGCTGGTGCGCCTTGGTCGTGACGGTGGCGGTGCGGGTGTTGACCACACCGCTGGACTGCTGCAGCGCGCTGACCTGCTGTTGCACCGCGGCGGCCTGCCCCTGAGCGGCGGTGGCACGCTCGGCGGCCTCCACCGTCGAACTCTGCAAAGCATCCATCTGCTCGTTGAGCCGCGTCATCTCCTGCGCCACGGCGGTGGTGTTGTCGCTCACCCGGGTGGCCTCGGCGCCCAGCTCGTCGGCGTCGCCCTGCAGGCCTCTCATCGAGTCGGCCAGCTCGGCCATGCCCGCGTTCAGGCTCGACAGGCTCTTCTGCAGGGCCTGCACGGTGCTGACCTGCTGGGCGGCGACGGTGTCCATCTGGCCCGCGCCCTCGGTGAGCGCCTTGGAGGCGTCGGATGAGGCAGCGATCTTGCTGAGACCCTCGTTGCCACTGGTCAGGGCCTCCTGGAGCTCGGCCAGCTGCTCGGTCACCTCGACGCTCGAGCTGTCGAGCTGGTCCAGGGCGGTGGTGACCTGCTCGTCGGTCAGGTCGCCGGCAACCGGTGGGTTGGGCTGCGCACTGGGCTGGGTTGGGTCGGCACTGGGCCGGGTTGGGTCGACGCTGGGCTGGTCGGTGGGACCAGCCGACGGTGCATCGGAGGGCGCGGGCCCGGGCTGCGTCGTCGCGCTGGGTTCCGGACGCTGGCTGGGCTCGGGCTCCTGACTCGGCTCCGGTTCCTGACTCGGCTCCGGTTCCTGACTCGGCTCCGGTTCCTGACTGGGTTCCGGATTCTCGCTGGGTTCGGGCTCCTGACTCGGCTCCGGATCACCAGTGGGCTCAGGCGTCTGGCTGGGCTCAGGGCTCTGGCTGGGCTCGGGAGTCTGACTCGGCTCGGGCTCCGACGGGGCGGGCGGTGTCAGGTCGAGCCCGGCCACCCGGTCGGCCAAGTCGTCGAGCGTCTTGACCGTCTGGGCCCGGCTGGACTCCAGACCCCCCAGCGCGTCGGCCATGGCCTGCGCGCTGCTGCGCACCGACTCGATCTGGGTGGCGTGCCCGCTGTTGTCCAGGCCCGCCAGCACCTCGTCGACGGCCTTGTTGTAGCCGGCCGCCAGACCCTGCTTGCAGGCCCGGATCTCGGCCGCCTGCGTCTTCTTGTCGTACTCCTGGCACTCGGGCGGGATGTTGCCCAGACCATTGTTCGCGTTGACCTTGGTGGTCGGCAGCGATTCGCGCAGCTTCTGGTAGCTGGTCTCCAGCTCCTTGGCCGCGGCCAGGTTGGCGGCCGCCTGCTTCTCCAGTTCGGGAACCTGGCCCTCGGAGTCCTCCAGGGCACGAGCCGCCGCCCGCAGCTCGGTGACGATCGCGTCCCGCTCCTGCGGCGTGGCCTGCTGCGGCAAGGCCTGGGCGCGCATGATCGTGGCGCCCACTGCCTGCTGTGCCGGCGGTGCCACCTGGCGCCCCTCGCTCGCGGACCCCACCCGGGCGTTGCCGGGCACGCGAGTGGCCGATCGCGACTGGGTGGCCTGGTCAGAGCTCGCCTGGGCAGGGTTCGTTTGGGCAGAGCTGGGGCTCGCCTGGGCCGTGCTGGTGGTCGACGGGCTGGCCGACCCGGATCCCGACGTTGCGGCAGCCACCTGGCGGGGTCCGTCCTCGCGGATCACCCGCTCGACGGGCCCCTCCGGAGCAGCAGCCTGCGGGGCGCTGGCCTGCTGGGTGCGTCCCGTCACCGTGCGCACGGCGCTGGTCACCACCTGGACGTTCTCGACGTAGCCCTCCAGGCTGCCCTGCACGGCGCCCAGCTGCTCCTGCAGTTCTGCCTGGGCGCGCACCGCCTCGCCCACCTCACCGGTGTAACGCTGCGCGGCCTCCTTGTTCTGGGCCGCGGCCTTGGCCACCTGCTCGGCAGAGGTCTGGACGCGGGCCCCCTCGGCCGCGGCCTCCTGCACCCGCTTGGTGCTGGCATCGGTGCCCTTGCGGGCGGCGTCGGCCGTCTCGGAGACTCCTTCGGCCTTGCGGGCCACCTCGTCGATGGCCTCGCCCTGCTCGCCGCTGACCGACGACGCCGTCGAGGCCGACTCCTTGGCGGCCGTCTCCTGGTTCTGCACCTCCTGGGCACCCTGCGCCGAGCGTTGCGCAGAGTCGACCAACTCACCGGTGCTGCCGCCAGCCTGCTGCGCCTCACGCGAGGCCTGGTCGGAGGCCTGCTGGGCTGTGCGCGCGTCCTCCTCCAGGGCCCCGGCGGCCTGCGCGGCCTCGTGGGCGACGCTGGCGGTCTCCCCCAGCGACGTGCCGACCGCGGCGGAGGTGACGAAGAGGTTGTCCAGGTAGGTGCGAGTCACCGAATTGGACACCGACTGGGTGGCGGCCGCAGACAACTGCGAGAAGACCATCTGGTCACTGACGCCGGAGATGGGCGATCGCTCCACCACCAAGGTCGCCTTCTGGTCTGCCCCGCCACTGCTCGTGCCGGTGAGCACCTTGGAGAAGGTGGGCGGGATCACGACGACGGCGGAGAAGCGGCCGGCCGCCAGCCCCTCACGCGCCTCGGTGGGAGAGACGCCATAGCGCCAGGTGAAGTTGGGGCCCTTCTGGTTCTTGAGCTGCAGGGCGTATTCCTGCCCGAGCCTGATCGGCTTTCCGGAGACGACGCTGCCCTGGTCGAGGTTGACGATGGCGGCCTCGGCCTGGCTCAACCGCCCAGTGGAACCGGAGGTGGCCCAGAGGAAACCGGAGATGATGACCAAGGGCAACAGCAGGATGCCGATGACGCTCAGCAGCCGGCCATCGGCCCAGTTGCGGGCGCGCGAGACGAGGGAACCGCTCATGGGCACCCCCCGTTCCGGCCGCAGCCCGCAGCAGCCCTCGTCTCATCCGCTCGTCCGGGCGTGGATCGGCGATCTCCGCTGACGGCTCGGATTCCCCCGCCGAACAGCCCGTGGACACCAGCATCACCCACGCCCCCGCGACGAGAGTCGGGCAACACGCACAAATCGCTTGCCTGCAAGGGAAAGGTTGGTTCGGTGAAGCTGGGGTCCACCCGGAAAGGCCAAGCAGCCGCCCCACCCCCGGTGGGCGGCATGGTGCGTCGGAGCCCACGCTGGGCCCCAACTCCATGACGACTGCAGTTCAAAGATTTTCCTGTCCACAACAAGTGCGGATGCCCGTCCACCACTGGCCAGTGGTGCAGCTGCATCCGCGCGTCCTAGGGTATCCGTCCACGCCCTGACGCCGCCCCCGCCGACCCCGGCCATTTGGACCCATCTGATCCGGTTCTGCCTGTTCCACGATGACCCATGGCACGGCAATCCCTCAGACGCCTTCAGGCAACGCTCAGGCACGGGGGTCCAACGGGCCCGAAATGCCGGGATCTCCCGCCACACAAGAGATTTCATGTGGGTCATCCGACCACTTACTTTCAGCTTGCGTACAGCTTTCGCCACACGCCCCGCGACGCCGTGGGTGCCCGCGACGGTGGGCACGGGCACTAGCATGAAACGGTCACCCCGGGCGGCTCCCCGGACCAACCCCGTCGAGCCAACCGCACCCCGTCGGGCCAGCAGCCCCGGGCCGACAACCAGGACACAGTTACAGGACATGAGGAACACGCAGATGGACGAGCGCTCCCGCACCGCACCGGCTCGCCGAGTGCTGGCAATCAACCAGTACGCCTTCCCCCGGGAGTACGGCGGCATCACGCGCACCTTCGACATGCTCAGCAGACTGCGTGGCTGGGACTTCCGCATCATCTCCAGTGCCCGTCACCACACCACGGGCGAGCTGATGAGCTCGGTCGACAAGCGCTTCAACCTGGTGCCCGTGCCCGCCTATGCCGGCAACGGCGGCAAGCGCATCCTGGGCTGGGGCGTCTTCGCCGTCGAGGCCTTCGCCACCGGGCTGGGCAAGCGCTGCGACGTGGTCTTCGCCTCCTCCCCGCAGCTGCTCGCCCCCGCCGCGGGCGCCGCGCTCGCCGCCGTGCGCAAGAAGCCCTTCGTGATGGAGGTGCGTGACCTGTGGCCCGAGAGCCTGGTCAGCGGCGGCTCCCTCAAGGAGGGCAGCCCGCTGCACAAGGTGCTCGTCGGCCTGGAGCGCACCCTCTACCGCCGCGCCGAGCAGATCATCGTGGTCACCGACGGCTGGGAGGACCACTTCCGCGGGCTGGGCATCGACACCGCCAAGCTCAACGTGGTGGGCAATGGCGCCGACCTCAGCGAGTTCGACGTGCCCGAGACCAAGGAAGAGGTGCGCAGCCGCCTGGGCCTGACGCGTTTCACCGCGGTCTTCAGCGGCAACCACTCCAGCTATGTCGGTCTCGACCTGATCCTGGAGGCCGCCGAGCAGCTGCCCGACGTCGACTTCCTGCTGATCGGTTCCGGTTCCCGCAAGCAGTGGGCCGTCGACGAGGTGGCCGCCCGCAAGCTCACCAATGTCCGCTTCCACGACCAGGTGCCCAAGGACCAGCTGGTGGCGCTGCTCAAGGCCGGCGACGTCGGCCTGCACACCGTCAGCCCGCAGAGCGTCTTCAACAAGGGCATGAGCCCCAACAAGCTGTATGACTACATGGCCTCGGGCCTGGCCGTGGTCTCCAATGCCAAGCAGCCACTGCGCAAGGTGATCAGCGACGACGAGGTGGGTGCGGTCGTGGAGCCCACCGAGCTGGTGGAGGGCATCCGTCGGGTGCGCGACGCCGACGCCGCCACCCTGGAGCGCTGGCATGCCCGCGCCCGCCAGCTGATGACCGAGCGGTTCAGCCTGCAGGCCAGTGCCGATGCCCTGGAGCAGGCCCTGGATCGGGCCGTCACCCAGTACCGGGCGCGCACCGGACGCGACTGACACCGAAACCGTGGCTCGGCGCCCCGTCGTGGTACGACGGGGCGCCGCTGCTTGCCCACTAGACTGGCGACGATCCGCGGGAGGCGACCTTCGACCACTGCCCCCGTGACTCAGACGTGGAAGGGACACGCGTGGCCCGCAAGGACAATTTCGCCAAGGCAGAGAAGCTGCTGATGGTGCTCGCCGACATGGTGGTGTTCACCGCATCACTGTTCCTGTCGGTCTGGCTGCGCTTCGGCGGGGACTTCCCTGCCCGGAACATGGCCGACATCACCTCGACGCTGGTCTGGGCGCTGCTGGGCTTCGTGCTGGTCAGCGCCTACTCCGGCATCTACGTGCTGTACAACAAGACGCGGCTCGACCTGGTGATCATCACGTTGATCGACCAGATCATCGTCACCGGCATCATCGCGGCCGCCACCTTTGCCGGCAACTGGTTCGCCTTCCCGCGCGGCGTGATCCTGATCAACCTGCTGGTCAGCACCGTCGCCCTGTCGATCCTGCGCATCATCGTCTACGGCATCTACCGCAAGGTGCGCGGCGACAACCGCGTGATGTGCCTGACGGTGCCCGACCACGAGTCGCGCGCCGTGCGCAACTTCCTGTCCAATCGCAGCCCCCGCCACCAGCTCACCCATGTGGTGGAGGGCAACTACGTCGCACACCTGCGCGAACACCTAGACGAGTACGACTCCGTGCACGTCAGCGACCAGATCGACTCCGAGACGCGCCGACAGGTCTACGACTACCTGCTGGAGCAGAACAAGGAGATCTTCCTCACCGCCGACTTCCAGCGGCTGCTGATGATCAACCCGAACATCATGAGCATCGAGGACGAGTCGATCGTGCTGGTGAGCCCGTTCAAGATCCCCGGCGAGTACGACGTGCTCAAGCGGGCCAGCGACTTCCTGGTGGCCCTGGTGGGGCTGATCCTGGTGAGCCCGATCATGCTGGTCACCGCGGTGCTGGTGAAGGCCACCTCCAAGGGGCCGGTCTTCTACAAACAGGTGCGCATCACCAAGGACAACAAGGAATTCGAGATCCTCAAGTTCCGCTCGATGGCGGCCAATGCGGAGGCCAAGTCGGGCCCGACGCTGGCCACCAGCAATGACGCGCGCGTCACGCCGCTGGGCAAGTACCTGCGCAGCATGCGCATCGACGAACTGCCCCAGCTGATCAATGTGCTGCGCGGCGACATGAGCCTGATCGGCCCGCGCCCGGAGCGCCCCTTCTTCGTCGAGCAGTTCACCGAGATCAACCCGCACTACCCGCTGCGCCACAATGTGCGCGCCGGTGTGACTGGCTATGCGCAGGTCTACGGCAAGTACGCCAGCGACTTCCAGGCCAAGCTGAACTTCGACCTGCTCTACATCAAGACCTACTCGCCGATGCTGGACCTCAAGATCGGCCTGCAGACCATCAAGATCCTGTTCGACAAGGTCTCCAGCCAGGGCGCGGAGGAAGAGGGCACCCCCGAGCTGGTGCTCCCCGAGAGCACCGTCGTGCTGCGCTGAGCTGGGACGGACATGGCACGAGGCGTCACGTCATACGACGTTGCTGCACTGGCAGGGGTTTCCCGCACGGCCGTCTCCCTGGTGCTGAACGGGCGCGCGGAGGGCGTGATCTCGGCCGAGAACCAGGCCGCGGTGCGGGCCGCCGCGGAGGAACTGGGCTACCGGCCCAATCGCATCGCCCGTAGCCTGCGCAGCGCCGCCACCCACACCATCGGGGTGATCACCGACTCGATCGCGTCGGGCACCTATGGCGGTGCGATGATCTCGGGCGCGACGGACATCGCCGCCCAGCAGGGCTACCTGCTGCTGGCCATCGACTCCCACCAGGACCGGGAACTCGAGGTGGAGGCCGTCGACATGCTGCGGGCACGGCAGTGCGATGCCCTGCTCTTCGCCGCCGAGGGCCTGCACTCGTGGGATCCGCCGGACTCCTTCCTGGCGGAGAAGTGCCTGCTGCTCAATGCCTTCGACCCCCAAGGCCGGGCCGCCGGTGTGGTCAGCGACGAGCACGCTGGCGGGAGGCGGGCCACCGAGCTGCTGCTGGAGGCCGGCCATCGTCGGATCACCTACCTGACGGGCACCGACGAGGTCACCGCCAATGGGCGCCGCATCGTCGGGCATCAGGAAGCCATCGCCTCGTCGGGCGCGACTTCCACCCTGGTGCAGTGCGGCTGGGAGATCGACGCGGGACTGGCGACGGGAACACGCGTCCTCGACGTCGCCGAGCCCCCCACCGCCATCATGTGCGCCAATGACCGCGTGGCGATGGGGGTCTTCCTGGCCGCGGCGCGGCTGGGTCTGCGAATCCCCGAGGACCTGTCGGTGGTCGGCTACGACGACGACCCGAATGTGGCACCCCAGCTGGGCCTGAGCACGGTCCTGCTCCCCCACCGGGAGATGGGCGAGCAGGCGGCACGGCTGCTGCTGGAGGCCCTTGACGGCAAGGAACTGCCCACCGGGGAGATCCCGGTGGACAGTCCAGTCGTGCGACGCGCCTCGGTTGCCCAAGCCAAGCACTGATCGACCAATCACGACGGCAGACCGCCGGCCCAAACCCCTCGACAAGCTCGGGGACCGTGGGGGGCGGCTCGGCGTTGGGCTCGGGGACCGGGGGCGGCTCGGCGTGGGCTCGGAGCCTCGCAGCGCGGTTCCGCGAGGAGACGCGAGCGAGGGTTCAGAGGCGAGCGACCGTGACCCCGTCGGCCTGGACGCTCCACACCGACTCGTCGGTGGGGTAGATCCGGGTGGTGAAGGCCGCACCGTCGGTGAAGACCTCGACGAGGCTGCCATCCACCACCACGGTGCTGGCGCCGGTCAACTCCACGACCTCCGGACCATCGGCGGCGGAACAGACCAGTCGCCCGGGCCCGGTGGTGGTCACCACCCTGGCTCCGTCGCCCGCCGTCCAGCTCTGGGAGGCTTCCTCGACCAGCTCTGACAGCACCTCGGGCGCGGGCTGGCTGACCAGCTTCCCATCGCGCAGGTGGAGTTCGCGGGCGGTGGTGATCACTCCCGCCCAGCCGTGCGCGTCGAGCCACGCATCGTCGCGATCCAGCTCCCAGGACCAACCCCACATCAGGACGCGCGCCTGCTCGGCAGCGTCGACGTCGGGGAGCAACTGCGGTGCGTAGAAGGCGGGACCATGGTCGACCACGCCGCCGTCACGCGCGGTGAAGCGAGGCACCCCGTCACTCAGCGCAATGTCGCCCACCAGCCATCGGACGCCGGACAGCTCACCCTGGACACCGTTGTGGCGCCACAGGCTCAGGACCAGCACCCACTGCCCGTCCACCTGCACCAGGTTGGGGCACTCCCAGATGTCGGCGGCGGCATGCTCAGCGGCCACCGGGTCCGTCATCTCCAACAGGGGTCCCAGCAGCTTCCAGTCAGCCAGGTCGGTCGCATCGTAGACCAGCACCTGGGCGGGCACGCCGGGGCCACCGTGACCCTGCACGATGTAGCGCCGTCCCTCGATCCAGACGACGAAGGGGTCCCTGGTCTCGGCCGCCGGGACGCCCACGCGGGGTGCGCTGGGCGTCTCGGCCTGCTGCCAACCGAGGAGGTCATCCGAGCCGGTGGCGATGGCTCCCACCGCGTCGGCGGGGCCGGTGGCCACGGCCGTGTAGCAGAAGGTGGGAGTCCCGGCGTCGTTGGTGAAGCAGCCACTCCAGCAGCCGACCTCGTCGAGCTGCCCGGGCCGGGGCCGGATGGCCACCTCTTCCTCCTGCCAGTGGACCAGGTCTGCGGAGCTGGCATGGCCCCAGTGGATCTGGCCGTGGCGGGGCTCGTCGGGATTGAACTGGTAGAAGACGTGCCATCGGCCATTCCAACGGCACACGCCATTGGGGTCATTGATCCATCCCTTGGCGGGGCGGACATGGCGCACGGGCAGACAGGGATCACTCATCACTTCACACTTCCTGCGGTGAGGCCTTCACGCAGCGGCCGCTGCCCGAAGACGAAGACGACAAGGGCGGGGATCATGGACAGCACGACGCCGGCGAGCACGGTGCTCATGCTCCCGGTACCCAGCTGGCCCTGCAGGCTCACCAGACCGAGCGGCAGGGTGAAGTTCTCGGAGCTGATGGTCATGATCAGCGGCCGGAAGAACTCGTTCCAGATGGCGTTGAAGGCCAGGATGCCGACGATGGCCAGGCCGGGGGTGGACAGCGGCAGGTAGACCTTCCAGAAGACCTGCCACGGGGTGGCGCCATCGATCTGGGCGGCCTCGGCAAGGCTGTCCGGGATGCCCAGGAAGTACTGGCGCATCAGGAAGGTGCCGAAGGCGGTGGGGATGGCGGGCAGGATCAGGGCGAGCAGCGTGTCGGACAGCCCCATGCCGCGGATCAGCATGAAGACCGGGACGATGGTGACCTGCATCGGCACCATCATCGTCGCCAGGATCACGGCGAACAGGGCGTTGCGACCACGAAAGCGCAACCGTGCGAAGGCATAGCCGGCCAGGGCGGCGGTGAACATCTGGCCGACCGCGCACAACGCCGTCACCAGGATCGAGTTCCAGAACAGCCGGAGCATGTTCACCTTGCTGAAGGCGTCGCTGAAGGCCGCGAAGCTCAGCGTCCGGCGCCCCGCCTCGTCGGTGGGGGTGAAGGCCACCCACACGGTCCACACGACGGGTCCGAGGGTGAGGAAGAGCGCCACCAGCAGGACGAGGATGCGTCCGGCCAGCGGGGCCAGGTTCTTGCGACGCGAGCGCCGGGTGGTGGTCCCCGTCAGATCGGGGGCTGTGTTCATTGCAGTGGACATGTCAGGCCCCTCACATGTAGAAGACGAAACGCTTGGACAGGCGGAACTGCACCCAGGTGACCAGCATGATGATCAGCATCAGCACCAGCCCGATGGCGGCGGCGAGGCCGAACTGCAGCTCCTGGAAGGCCGACTGGTAGATGACCATGACGGCGGTGCGGGTGGAGTCGCCGGGGCCACCCTTGGTGAGCACATAGGGCTGGTCGAAGATCTGCAGCGCAGAGATCATGGCCATCACGGTGGCCACCAGCATCGTGGGGCTGACCAGCGGCATCGTGATCTGCCAGAAGCGGCGCATGGGTGAGGCACCGTCGATGTCGCTCGCCTCGTAGATGTCCTGCGGAATGGAGGACAGGCCGCCGATGAAGAGCAGGAAGGTGAAGCCGAAGTTCTGCCAGACGTAGACCAGGACGGTGACGACCATGGCGCCGGTGGTGCTGGTGAGCCAGGGCACCGGGCTCATGCCCAACAGGCCGAGCAGCTTGTTGACCGTGCCGAAGTCCTCGTTGAACAGGTAGCTCATGATCAGCGAGACCGACGCCGCGGAGAGGATCAGCGGGAAGAAGAAGACCGAGCGGAAGAAGGAGCGCAGCCAGCCGGGCATCTTGGACTGCACCAGCACGGCCAGGGTCATGGCCACGGCGATCTGCAAGGCCACCGCGACGACCACGAAGGCGAAGGTGTTCAGGAAGCTGACCCGGATGGTCGGGGAGCTGGCCAGGGTCTGGAAATTCTTGACCCCGACGAACTTCGGTGTGGAGATGATGTCCCAGTCGAAGAAGGCCAGCACCATCGACCCGATGATGGGCACCAGGGTGAACAGCGCGATGCCGATCACCGTGGGAGCCAGCAGCAGGGCGGCCAGCTTGCCCTCGCCGCGACGCCCGGGCGCCTCGGGGATGCTGGGAGCGGGAGCCTCGGCCGCCGCTGCGGGATTCACGGGAACGCCCATCATGACTCCTTCATGGCGAGTTCGAGGTCGCGCTGGAGCGTCGCCAGCGCACGCTTCACATTGGGCCGGGAGCCGGTGACGGCCCCCAGCACGTTCTTGATCAGGGCGGTCTCGACGGCGGCCTCCTGCGGCGGCGCGGGAACCGGCGCCGTGGTCGGGTGCTTGTCGAGAGTGTCGTAGAAGACCTCCCAGTGGGCGGGGCCGGTGTCCTTGTACAGCTTCGTGTTGTGCGAGCGACGCGCGCTGTTGGAGTCGGGATTCTTCTGGGCGATGGCCAGCCCCTGCTTGCTGACGCAGAACTTCAACCACTCCCACGCGGCGTCCTTGCGCTTGGAGTCGCGCATGATCGCGTAGCCGGCGGTACCGAACTGGTGCTGCTGGGTGCGTCCCTTGGGGAAGAAGGCGACGTCGTAGTCGTCGCGCTTCATGCCGGCCTGATTGAGCCCGTGCACCCAGTAGCCACCCGACGGGGTCATGCCGATGACACCGGACCCGAAGCGGCTCACCAACTCGTTGCCACCACCCTGCACCGGCGAGGAACCCAGGTTCTCGGCCACCAGCCCCTGCAGGAACTCGAAGGACTCCAGCACCTTCGGATCGTCGGCATTGGGCTCGGCCCACCGGTAACCGCCGCTGCGGCCCTGCTGGCCCGGGTAGAACTCCTGCCACAACCACTCCCCGCCGGGGAACCGGCTGGGCTTGAGGAAGGAGGTGTCATTGCTGTACAGCCACGGCACCACCCCTCCCCACAGGCGATTGGTCCAGAAGAAGGGACGGAAGGTTCCCGTGGCGGCCTTGCGCATCTGGCGCAGGTAGCCCTGGAAGTCGTCCCAGGTCCAGTCCTGCTTCGGATAGTCCAGGCCGGCACGCTCCAGCGCCTTGGACGAGAAGTACATGTTGGCGGCATTCCAGCTCAGCGGCAGCTGGAAGAGCTGCCCCTGGTACATGAAGGCCTCGATGAGCGAGGGATGCACGTCGTCGAAGAATTCGCGCATCTCCTCCTTGTCGCGCATCACGAACTCGTCGAGCGGGTAGGCGAGTCGTTCCGCGAAGAGCTGCGTCCCCTCCGTGGCCACCATCACCACGTCCGGCGGTGTGCCGGCGGCCACGAGGGTGAGGATCTTGGCGAAGAAGTCGCTCCAGTCCGCCCCCTGGATCGGGACGATGCGGACCTTGATGTCGGGGTGCTGGGCGCTGAAGGCGTCGATCAGGCCCTGGTTGGCCGCCGCATCCTGCGCCGTGCCGTTGATGGCGATGTTCAGCTGGTCGGCGCCTCGGCCCGGAATGTCGAGGCCGGTGAGCCTCTTCCAGGACAAGGCGGTCCCGGCCGCACCGAGCCCTGCCGCACCGAGCACTGCCCGGCGTGTGATGTCAGTCATGTCTGACTCCTCGTTGAGTACCTAACACGTGTTAGGTTACGTCAGCGTTCCGGCCTGGTGCAATGGGGGTCAGGGTTTTCTTGCCGCTCAGCTGTCGCGTGGGTTCCCGGCAGCCGCTCGGGTTCGTGCCCGACGCTCGGGATTGTGGCTTCCGCTCGTGTTGCAACCCACTCGTCCCGCAGGGAGCCGAGCGCCTGTCAGGAGGCGAGCAGGCGCTCCATCAGGGCGACGAGCTTGCCGGACTCTGCCTCGAAGCCGAAGCGCTCCTCCACGGCCCGTCGGCCATTGGCACCCATCCGGGCGCAGCGCTCGGGATCGTCCAGCAGCTCGGCCAGGGCCGCGCGGATGGCCGGCTGGTCGTCGGGGTCGACGAACAGGCCCGCGTCGAGGCCCCCGAACAGTTCGCGCCAGTAGGCGAAGTCGCTGGCCAGGAAGGGGATGCCGCAGGCCATGTATTCGAAGACCTTGGTGGGCAGGGAGTGCTCGTAGTTGGGCAGGCGGCTGAGCAGCACCAGCCCCACCTGCCCCTCGCCGATGATCCCGGGCAGCCCGGACGGGGGCACCAGGCCCCGGTGGTCCACCCGCGTGCTCCCGGTCAGGCGCTTCTCGTCCACCAAGCAGCGGCCGGCGGTCACCAGGTGCGAGTCGGTGGCCTCGACGGCGTCGAGCATCCGTTCCAGGCCGCGTTCCACGCTGATGTCGCCCGTGTAGACCGCCGTCCGTTCCCGCGCAGAGCCCTCCCGCGGCGCGAAGTCCGCGGCCCACGGCAGGTTCTTCACCACGACGACGGGACGCTCCCGTCCCTCGCGCTCCGGGGAGAAGGTCTGCCCGATCTCGTCGATCACCGTGACGATGGCGTCGCAACGTCGGTTGGCCAGGCTCACCAGCCGGGCGGCGGCGGCACGCGCCACGCCCTTGGCGGCCCCGCGCAAGTAGGGCTTGGTCTCGATCTGCTTGACCAGGTCTTCGTGCGCGTCGTAGACCACGGGGATGCCGCGACAACGGCCGTAGGCCACGGCCATCGGGATGAGCTCCGGGTCATGGAAGTGCAACAACTGCGGCCGGATCCGGTCCAGCGCGCGCCAGGCCTCCAGCTGGGAGGCGACCAGCCGGGCGGCACGGCCGCGCCGCTTGATGGCATGCACCTGCACGCCGTGGGTGACACGATCGGCCTCGGCGCTGATCACCAGGTGCACGTCGAAGCCCGCCTCGGCCAGCGCCCGGCACTCCTTGTTCAGGATGCGGTTGTCCCAAGACTGGTGGACGGTGCTGAGGTGGGCAACCCGGGCCCCCGCCCCGGTGTGCTGCGGCGTCACTCCGTGGGGCCCACCAGGTTGCCGGCGGCGTCGACGCGGTAGTCCTGCAGCGCCTTGGCCACCGCTTCGGCCGCCTGGCCGGTGCCGTAGGGAGTGCCGCGTTCGGCGGTGGGGCGGGGACGCACCGCCACCTCTGCCACCTGGGTCAGGTCGGGGTCGAGGATGTTCCAGCCACCCTCCAGCGTCTCGACCCACTCGGTCTCGGTGCGCAGCGTGGTGCAGGGGGCACCCAGCAGGTAGGCCTCCTTCTGCAGGCCGCCGGAGTCGGTGACCACACCGACCGACTTCACCACGGCGTTGACCATGTCGGGGTAGGCCAGTGGGTCGACGGCCACCAGGTTGCCGGCCTCGATGTCCAGCCCGAACTCGCTGGCCTTGGCGCGCAGGCGCGGGTGCACCGGCAGGATCGTCTTGACCGGCAGCGCCGCCAGGGTCTCCAGGATGGTCTTCAACCGAGCCGGATCATCGGTGTTGTCGGCGCGATGGATGGTGGCAAGGATGAACTCGTCGCCCTCGTTGATGCCCTCGATGGCCAGCGGACGGTCCTTGACGGCGTCGCGGACCTGGAAGCAGACGTCCACCATCACGTCGCCCACCAGCACGGCGCGCTCCTCGAGGCCCTCGTCGGCCAGGTGCTGCACGGCCACCTGGGTGGGGGCCAGGCAGATGTCGGCGGCGTGGTCGGTCATCACGCGGTTGTGCTCCTCCGGCATGCGGCGGTTGAAGGAGCGCAGGCCGGCCTCCAGGTGGGCGGTGGGAATGTGCATCTTCACCGCGGCCAGGGTGCCGGCGATCGTGGAATTGGTGTCGCCGTAGACCAGCACCCAGTCGGGCTCGAGCTCGGTGAAGGCGGCATCCATCTGGGCCAGCATCGAGCCGGTCTGCACGCCGTGGCTGCCGGAGCCCACGCCCAGGTGCACGTCGGGGTTCGGGATGCCCAGATCGACGAAGAAGGAGTCAGACATGTTCACGTCGTAGTGCTGGCCGGTGTGCACGATCTTGTGATCGATGCCGGCAGCGGCCAGGGCCTTGGCAACGGGTGCCAGCTTCACGAACTGGGGACGGGCACCGACGATGCTGACGACGCGCATTCTGGGGTCTCCTTCTGGTGGACGGCGAGACCAACTGTAGTGGCCGTCACTGCCACTTCCGCTCCTCTGCGCGGTGCGCCTCGACGCTTTCCTGCTCGTCCTCCACCGGCTGCAGCACGTGCTCGGGCAGGCCCTGGGCACCCCGCACCCCGTGCAGCAACTCGCGCTCGATGCGCTCGCCGCGCCGCACGATGGTCAGGCCTCCACGTCGCTCCAGCACCACCAGTGCCGCATCCCGCCGGTGCAGCACCCCTTCCTGCCGCAGCCGCGAGAGCAGGTGCTGCTGGCTGAGCCGCCGGTCACGCAGCACGTCCTCGCAGAGGATGCCGTCCACCATCACCACGGCGGCCCCGTGGCGGTCGCGTTGTCGGCCCCCGCTGCGGGCCGCCCAGCGGACCCGCCCCAGGCTCGTCTCCATCAACAGCAGCACGGCGACGGCCAGCAGGGCCCCCACCAGGGTGGGCGAATTGCCCAACATGCCGCGGGCACACAGGGCGCCCAGCAGTGCCATCACCGAGAAGCTCAACACGCTGGGACGGGCCCACAGCCGCGGGCCTGCCAGATGGACCACCAGCGCGAAGCACAGGTACAGCGCCGCCGAGGCCAGCACCACCCCCACCGCGCCGGGCCAGGTGATGCCCACCTGGAACCACAGCTCGGCCCAGAAGCCTTCCGGTGAGGGGTGCCCCATGGGTCAGGCCTCGAGCAGCACGTTGCCCTGCCCGTCGTCGATCTGCACGCGACGGGCGGGGAGGTCGAGCTGCACCACCAGCTGCTCGCCCTGCGGGCCGTGCACCCGGTAACGGTAGAACTCGTTGCGCAGTTCCAGCTGTTCGGTGCGGGCCCGCACCAACCACGGGTTGCGGCGCCGCAGCGCGATCAGGGCCTGGTGCAGGCGGTGCACCTCGGCCCCCAGCGGCGCCAGGCCGTCCGGGGTGTCGGGGAAGGTGGGGCGCACCTCGTCGTCGCCGCCTTCGCGCTGGTACTTGGTGCCGGTGAAGCCCTGCTCGTCGCCCTGGTAGATGCTCGGGATGCCACCCACCGTGAACAGCACGGCCAGGGCGGCCGGGAGCTTCTCGGGCCCCACCAGCGTGGCGATGCGGGTGACGTCGTGGTTGCCGACGAAGGTCTGCGGCACGAAGGTGTCCAGCCAGGTGTTGTGCCGTTGCAGGGTCCAGTCCAGCTCGAAGAAGTTCTCGTCCGACAAGGCGCTCCACACCGACTTCCACAGTTCGTACTGGGTGATGGAGTCCAGCCCGGAGCGCTGCACGTAGTCGGCGTAGTCGCCGTGGATCATCTCACCGACAAACCAGGCCTCGCCGAAGTCCGGACGCACCCGCTGCAGCACCTCGCGCCAGAACTCGGGCTTGATGGCGTAGGCCGCGTCCAACCGCCAGCCGTGGATGCCGCGCTGCAACCAGTGGCGCATCACGTCGGCCACCAGGTCCACCGTCGCGGGTTCGTCGTGGTTCAGCGCCACCAGCGAACCGTGCCCCTCGAAGACCTCGGCACGGGGCGGGTTCTGGTTCCAGTCGATCCGGAAGAGCTTGGCCTCGTCGCTGTCGGGCCCCTTCTCCAGGGCTGCCAGGTAGAGCGGGTGCTGGTCTCCCACATGGTTGAAGACACCGTCCAGCAGCACCACGATGCCCCGTTCGCGGCAGGCGGCGATCAGCGCATCGAAGTCGCCGTCGTCACCCAACCGGGGGTCGATGGTGAAGTGGTCGGTGGTGTCATATCCGTGGGTGGAGGAGCTGAAGATGGGCCCCAGCAGCAGGCCATTGGTGCCCAGTTGCTGGGCATAGTCGAGCCAGTTGTGCAGGTGGCCCAGGCGGTGGGTGAGCTGGCGCTCCTGCTCACTGGCAGGGCGCACCGGCGCCCCGGTGAATCCCAACGGATAGACCTGCCACCAGATGGCGTGCTCGAACCAGCGCATGACGTGCTCCTCTTCCCAGACGGGACAGACATCGGTCCTTGTCAGTCTAGGACCGTCCCTGGCCCGTGCGCGGATTCAACCCTGTGCGGGGGTCTGGATCACCTGGAAGGTTGCACCATGCGGATCGGCGACCGTGGCCAGCCGACCGAAGGGCGAGTCCATCGGCCCGTCGAGCAGGCGGCCACCCAGCTCCTGCACCGTCGCGACGGCCGCGTCGCAGTCGTCGACGGCGAGGTACATCCGCCAGTAGCTCGGCACCTCGGCGGGCAGGAAGGAGTTGGCCTCGCACAGGCCGCAACCGGCCTGGTCCCCGGCCCCATTGGTGGCATAGCGCGGCTGGCCCTCGGGGCTGCCGGGCATCGGGGCCAGTTGCCAACCGAAGACCTCGGTGTAGAAGGAGGCGGCCGCGTCGTAGTCCTTGCTCATGGTCTCGAACCAGACGGGGGTGCCGGGCTGGCCGGTGAAGTCGTAGCCCTCGAAGTCCCCGGCCTGCCACAGGCCCACCACGGCACCGTCGGCGGCGGTCACGACGGCCATCTTTCCGGCCTCGCCCACCTGCATGGCCGCAACCATGACCGAGCCTCCAGTGGGTTCCACCTTGGCCAGCGCCGCGTCGATGTCGTCGACGCGCAGGTAGATCGTCCAGCAGGTGGGGAACTGCGGCTCGTCCACCGGCCCCTGCTGGGTCATCCTGGAGCTCATCGCACCGCCGACGAAGCCCTCGCCCTGCTTGATCATCAGGTAGCCGCCGAAGTCGGGCCCCTGGTCCAGGAAGTCCCAGCCGAACAGTGCCGTGTAGAAGGTCTTCGCGCCCTCCACGTCGTCGGTGCCGAGGTCCATCCAGATGGGATTGCCGGGCTGGGTCATGGTGTCCTCCAGGAAGATGTGCGACGCGCGGTGCGTCAGGAGAAACACTAGGGCCGGGCAGTGACACTTCGTGGGGACGCGACGAGGGGCCGCACGGACGAATCCGCTGCGGCCCCTCGACAGGCTCGTCCGCCGTTGGGGTCAGGCTTCGCCGTCGCCGATCACGAAGCGCTTGGTGCCTTCCCACTTGGTGGCGTCGGTGCAGTTGCGGCCGTCGACCAGGACCTGCACGCCGGGGAAGTCGGCGGCGCCGAGCTGGCTGAATTCGGGGTGGTTGGCCTGCACGATCACCGCATCGACCTGGTCACCGTCGGTGTACGGGGCCAGGTTGAGCTTGGCCAGCTCCTCGGCGGTGTACATCGGATCACTGACGGTGACCTGCGCACCACGGGCCTGCAGCACCTGGAAGGTGGGGAAGACACCACTGAAGGCGGTCTCCTTCACCTTGCCGCGGTAGGAGGCGCCCAGGATGAGGACCTTCTTGCCCTCCAGCCCGCCCAGCGCGCCCTCGACCAGGGTGACGGCATGCTCGGGCATGGTCATGTTGGCCTCACGCGCGGTACGCACGATCGTCGCGTCCGGGTCGGTGTACAGGTACAGGCGCGGGTAGACCGGGATGCAGTGCCCACCCACCGCGATGCCGGGCATGTGGATGTGGCTGTAGGGCTGCGAGTTGGAGGCCTTGATCACCTTGTAGACGTCGATGCCGTTCTTCTCGGCGAACTTGCCGAACTGGTTGGCCAGGCCGATGTTCACGTCACGGTAGGTGGTCTCGGCCAGCTTGGCCATCTCGGCCGCCTCCGCGGTACCCAGGTCCCACACACCATTGGGGGTGTCCAGGTCGGGACGCTCGTCGAAGTCCAGGACCGCCTCGTAGAACTCGATGGCCTTCTGGGTGCCCTGCGGGCTCAGGCCACCCACCAGCTTGGGGTACTTGCGCAGGTCGGCGAAGACGCGGCCGGTCAGCACCCGCTCGGGGGAGAAGACCAGGTGGAAGTCGGTGCCCTCGCTCAAACCCGAGATTTCTTCGATCATCGGCTTCCACCGGTTGCGGGTGGTGCCCACCGGCAGGGTGGTCTCATACGAGATCAGGGTGCCCGGGGTCAGGTGCTCGGAGAAGCTCTTGGTGGCCGCCTCCATCCAGGCGAAATCGGGCTGCCAGGTCTCGTCATTGACGAACAACGGCACCACGATCACGATCGCGTCGATCCCGGGGATCGCCTCGGAATAGTCCGTGGTGGCCTTCAGGTTGCCCGCCGGCACCAACTCGGCCAGCTTCTCACCCAGCATCGCCTCACCCGGGAAGGGCTCCTTGCCCTCATTGATCGTGTCCACCACCCGCTGCTGCACATCCACGCCAAAGACCTCATGGCCCTTCGACGCAAACTGGACAGCAAGCGGGAGGCCGATCTTGCCCATCCCGATGACAGCGATCTTCATGGAAGTCCTTTCGTGCGGCATGGCATGCCCTTGGTCTCGGCAAATCCTACCCGCGCCAGAGTGCCTGATGCCGCAACCAAGGCCCGACGCAACCAATCTCTGCCTTGCCCAGCACCAGAGCGACGCCGATCCGGCGCATCCACGGGCCCCGCACGGGCACCCAACAGCCGACCGTCGGCCCCGAGGACTCGCAGAAGGGCCCGCCGGATTTCTCCGACGGGCCCTACCCCTCGACAAGCTCGGGGAACGGATCAGAGCAAGCCCGAGGATCGGTCAGAGCAAGCCCGGGATCGATCTTCGTGTGCTCAGTTGATCTCGACGAAGGTGTTGCTCTTCGAGCTCTCGATCATGGCTTCGCAGACCTGGACGACGCGGGCGCCCTGCTCGAGGGTCACGATGTCGGCGTCCTTGCCCAGCACGGCGTCACGGAAGTTCTCGTGCTCGGTGCGCAGCGGTTCGGGCTTGGCGATCGCGAAACGGGTCACGTCACCCTCGGAGACACCACGGAACTGCGCGATGTCGTCCCAGGAGTGCTGCACGATCCCGTTGCCGTAGAAGGTCAGGTCGGCGGTGAGGGTGTCGGCGATGAACATGCCCTTCTCACCGGTGACGATGCACAACCGTTCCTTGGTCGGGGTCAGCCAGTTCACCAGGTGGTTGCTCATCAACCCGCCCGACAGCTGGCAGGTGGCCGAGACCATGTCCTCGTACTGGCGACCCGACTTGAACATCGAGCGCGCCGCGACCAGCTCGTAGTCACGCTGGGTCACCCACGCGGTCAGGTCGATGTCATGCGACCCGAGGTCCTTGATGACACCCACATCGGCGATGCGGTTCGGGAAGGGGCCCTGACGACGGGTCGCGACCTGGTACAGGTCACCCAACTCGCCGGCCTCCAACCGCTTGCGCAGGTTCTGCAGCGCCGGGTTGTACCGCTCGATGTGCCCCACCGCGCCGACCAGGCCCTTGGCCTTGAAGACCTCCGCCAGAGCCTTGGCCGAGGCGGTGTCCTTGGCCAACGGCTTCTCGATCAACGCGTGCACCCCGGCCTCGGCCAGCTTCGTGCCGATCTCGTCGTGGTACACCGTCGGGGCGGCCACCACGCAGTAGTCCAGCCCCACCTCGATCAACTCGTCGATGGACTTCTTGACCTCCAACCCGCCGGCCACACCGTGCGGGTCGCCCATCGCATCCGCGACACCGACCAGCTCGACACCGTCGATGGCCCGCAGGTTACGGGCATGGTGACGGCCCATCATGCCCAGACCGATCAGGCCTGCACGAAGCTCTGCCATGCTCACGCACCCGCCTTCGCCACAGTGTTGACGGCATTCACGATGCGCTCCAGGTCGGCCTGGGTCAGCGACGGGTGCACCGGCAGCGACAGGCACTCCAGCGCGGCCTTCTCGGTCTCCGGCAGCTCCACCGGCGACTGGAACGGAGCCAGACGGTGGTTCGGCACCGGGTAGAACATGCCCGACCCCACCTGGAACTGCTCCTTCAACGCCTTCGAGAAACCATCACGATCCTCCGGCACCCGGATCGTGTACTGGTGGTAGACGTGCACCGCACCCTCGGCCACCGGCGGAGGGGTCACCCCCTGCAGGTTCTCCGACAAGAACTTCGCGTTGGCCTGACGCTGCTCGGTCCAGGCACCCACCTTGGTCAACTGCACCCGGCCGATCGCGGCATGGATGTTGGTCATGCGGTTGTTCAGGCCGACGACCTCATTGTGGTACTGCTGCAGCATGCCCTGGTTGCGGTACAGGCGGCACTTGCGCTCCACCTCCGCATCGGCGACGGTGATCATGCCACCCTCACCCGAGGTCATGTTCTTGGTCGGGTACAAGCTGAACGCACCAAAAGTGCCAAACGCCCCCACCGGGGTGCCATCCAACGACGCCCCATGAGCCTGCGCAGCATCCTCGAACAACTGCAGACCATGCTTGTCGGCAATCTCCTTGAGGGCCTTCATGTTCGCCGGATGCCCATACAGGTGCACCGGCATGATGCCCTTGGTCTTGTCCGTGATCGACGCCTCGACACTCTTCGGATCCAGGCAGAACGAACCCGGCTCGATGTCGGCGAAGACCGGCGTGGCCCCCGTCAACGCCACCGAGTTCGCCGTCGCAGCGAACGTGAACGACGGCACGATGACCTCATCACCCGCACCGATCCCAGCGCTCAACAAACCAATGTGCAGAGCCGAGGTGCCCGAATTCACCGCAACCGCCTGACGACCCGGAGTGAACTGCGCCGCGAACTCAGCCTCGAAATCAGCCACCTCCTGACCCTGAGCCAACATGCCGGTGCGCATCACACGCGTGACGGCCTCAATCTCCTCCTCACCAACAATCGGCTTGGCCGGCGGGATGAACGCTTCAGTCACTTGTCTTCCTCCGTATCGGTGCTGGCGGACCCCTCGGCCACCAGGGTCAAAATCTCATTGTCCTCGACGAACACGTCGCCGGTCTTCTCGTCCCGGAACTGCTTCTTGCCGTCGGGATCGGTGCCGTCCTCGGCCAGCGGGAAGCCGGAGCGTCCGACCCACTTGATGCGGCGGGCGGGAACGCCAGCCACCAGCGCGTAGTCGGGGACGTCCTTGACCACGACGGAACCGGCGGCCACCGTGGCCCACCGGCCGATGGTCACCGGGGCGACGCAGGTGGCGCGGGCGCCGACGGAGCAGCCCTCCTTGAGGGTCACGCCCACGGGCTCCCAGTCGGAGGCGCTCTTGACGGTGCCGTCGGGGTTGATCGCGCGCGGGAAGTGGTCATTGGTCAGCACCACGGCCGGCCCGATGAAGACTCCGTCCTCCAGGTACGCCGGTTCGTAGACCAGGGCGTAGTTCTGGATCTTGCAGTTGTTGCCGACGTGCACCCCTTCACCGATGTAGGCACCACGACCGACGATGACGTTGGTGCCCAGCTCGGCGCCGTGGCGCACCTGGGCGAGGTGCCAGACCGACGAACCGTCACCGATGGTGACTCCTTCGTCCATGTCGGCAGTGGGCTGGATTCGTACGTTGTTCACTAGGCCTCCGCAGGCTGGGTTGGTCCTCTGCACAGGCTATCGCGTCCTGGGGATGACGTGAGGAGCGCGGCTGGTCGAGTTGCCGGACACCGACGAAAAGTCCCTGCCCGAAAGGCAGGCGAGCTACACCGAGGGGCCTCGCGCGCCATGTAGCCTCGGTGCGTGCAGCAAGAAGAAACCATTGACGTGCTGGCCTATCTCCAGCGACTGATGAAGTTCGTCATCCCCGGCCTGGTGGTGGCCCTGCTGGTGGCGATCCCCCTGGGCCTCAAGTCGGCGCAGACCACCACCACGTACACCCAGAAGGCCCACGTGCTGGTGCTGCCGCCCAAGGTCACCTCCGAGGGCGACGCGACCCAGCAGGCGCAGCTCATCCCGATGATGCTGCGCAGCTATGTCGCGCTGGAGGACTCCCCCGCCTTCATCGACGGCGTGGTGGCCAAGGGTGGAGGCAAGTGGACCCCCGAGGACGTCGCCACCCGGATGTCGATCGTCTGGGGCGGCGGCTCTGCCCTGCTGGCCTTCCATGCCACCGGTGAGGACCTGGACGACACCAATGCTCTGGCCAATGCCTCGGCCGAGGTCTTCGTCGAGACCGCCAAGACCATGGTTCCGGCCGACAAGCTGTGGAATCCCACGCTGCAGGTGGTCGAGACCTCCAAGCAGCATTCGCTGCCCAAGAGCCAGGGAGGCGGCATCGCCGCGGCCCTGGGTGGTGGCCTGGTGGCCGGACTGCTGACGATGGCCGTGCTGGAAGCCGTCAGCGCCGCACGTCGGCGACGCGCTCGCGCCGCACGAGCCTGACCCAGCCGACCGCTGCGACGATGAACAGCCAGGCCAGGTAGTAGCGCAGCGTCGAGCTGGAGACCACGCCGAGCAGCGGGTAGGTGGCCACGATCACGGCCAGCGCCACCGAGCGCCAGTTGCGGTCGACCGGGGTGGCAATCAGGCCGTGGCGCACCACGAACCACCAGCAGGCCAGGTAGGCCAGCAAGGTGGGGATGCCGAAGACCACCACGATCTCGAGCAGCATGTTGTGGGGGTCCATCAGCTTGTTGGGGAAGGCCCGGTCGGCGGCCTGCTGGTAGCCCACATAGGAGCCCCAGCCGAGCAGCCCCTCCAACGGGCTGCCGCTGATCATCTGCCCGATGTTGCCGGCGATCTGCCCGCGCTGGGCGGCCGAGTTGTCCTTGAGCCACGGACTGGCCAGCACCCCCACCAGGACGGTGGCGACCGACAGCACCCCGAAGGCGAAGGTGCGAATGCCCAGCGTTCCGGGGTGGTGGGCCCGGATGTTCTGCAGCAGCACCAGACCCACCATCACGATGATGGCGATCAGGCAGCCGCGCGAGCCCATGTAGGCCACCTCGAAGAGCGCGGTGAAGAAGATCACCAGGCGCATCACCTTGCGAACCGCCCCCACCCGGTTGTCGAAGAGCATCCGCGTCACCAGCAGGGTGCACAGCAGCGTCATGGCGACGGAGTAGTCGTTGTAGTTGGGAAACAGCGAGGTGACGTAGAAGCGGTACTGCTCCACCCAGCGCGTGGTGTTGGCGTCGGGATACATCAAGGGCAGCATCTTGATGCCGGTGGTCGCCTCGAACATCGAGACCAGCCAATGGAAGACCAGGCCGGCCTGGATCCCGTCCACCAGGCGTTCCAGTCCGCAACGCGGCCGGCCGGTGGCCAGGGTGCCCAGCACCACGCAGCCCACCACGATCGCCACTGCCAGGCTGGAGCCGGGGGAGGCGAGCTGGGACTGGTTGAACAGCAGCAGCGAGAGGGTCGAGCAGACCAGCATCGAACCCAGCAGCAACCGCAGCCGCACGTCGATGGCACCGCTGTGGCGTCGCAGGCCCTGCACCACCATCACGACGACGGGGCCCAGCGCCAGCATCACGAAGCCCATGGGCGCGCGAGAGGTGATCAGGAAGGCAGAGATCGCCAGGAAGACCGTCGCGTCTCGCTGCTGCAATGGACCCGTCAGGCGGATCTTGGGGATGTTCACGCGCGCTGCCCTTCGGTTGGATCGACGCGCAAACTCTACCCACCCTGGGCACGCACGCCGGGGAGCCCGGCGCGGTGGTGCCCGATCAGGCTTCTGGCAGCAGCAGGTGCATCAGCCGCGTGTGGTTGGCGGCGCGCTCGTAGTGGTGGGCGATCACCTGCCGGGCAGCATCGCGGGCCTCGGCCGACTTGCTGCGCTCGCGCCACTGCCACAGTGCCTCGGCGATCTCCTCGGTCGTCGGGGCGGGCCCGAACAGGTGTCCGGCGGGGCCGTCGCCGGGGATGATCTCGTCCAATGCGCCCACCCGCGGCGCCATGGCGGGCACGCCGGCAGCCATCGCCTCCATCACCGAGACCGGAACGCCCTCGGATTCGGAGGTGTTGACGAACAGGTCCACCGGCTGTTCGCGCAGGAAGCTGCGCACCCGGTCGTGGTCCACCTGGCCGGGCAGCTCGATGGTCAGGTTCTCGGCCTGCTGGGCCCCGGCCTGGTTCACCAGCTGGTCGTGCAGCTGGCCGCCTCCCAGGTGGGTCCAGCGCACCTGCAGCTCGGGGTGGCGCTGGGCCAGCAGTTGGGTGGCCTGCACCAGGCGGTCGATGCGCTTGACGGGAAGGCAGGAGGCGACGCTGAGCAGGTTGAGCTGGCCCGCCGGCGAGGGCTGGCAGAGCTGTTCGGGCAGGTCGACGCCCAGCGGTGCGTGGTGCACCACCGACTCGTCGATCCCATAGGTCTGGACGGCATGCTCGCCGCCGGCCCGCGAGACCGGCAGCAGCAGGTCGAGCCGGTCCACCAGCAGGCGTCGCAGCGCGTGGTGGCCGGCCGGATGGCGTTCCTCGTAGAGGTCGTAGCCGTGCACCCGGGTGGCGACGCGGCCGATCCCCTCGCCCTTGAGCAGCAGGGCGCCTAGGGTCCAGGAGTCGAACCAGTAGCTGTAGAGCACGTCGATGGGGCCGTTGCGGCGGATCCAGCCACGCAGCCGGTCCCGGGCCACCAGGGCACCGCGGGTGGTGCGGATCACATTGGCCAGCTGCGCTTTGTCGAGCCGACCATCGGCACGCAGGGCGGCGATCTCCTGCCTGGCCTGCTCCAGCAGCGGCGCCTCGGCCGCGGCGCGCAGGTCGTCGGCCCGGGAGCGCCTTGTCAGGGTGAGGTCCACCTGCAGCCCGGCCGGGACCAGCCGGGGCTGACCGTCTGCCCACCAGGGCATCACCACGGTCTCCAGGCCGTCGCGCACCCAGAAGGGGGCCTCCCCGTCGACGAACTGTTCGCCTGGCGGGTAGGGCCAGGCGCGGGTGATGACGACCATGCGGGTCATGGGAGGTCCTCTCGACGACGCTGGAGCCAGTCTGCCACCCGGCTGCGGGTCAGCGGAGGCACAGCGAACCAGTCGTACGATTGCCCTCGTGACTGAGCCCCAGAAGAGTCCGGCCCCCTCGCAATCGGGGCTCGGCGCACGCCTGAAGTCGATGACGAGCAGCGAGTTCCTGCGCAATGTGCTCACTCTGATGACCGGCACCACGCTGGCGCAGGTGGTCATCTTCGCCACCACCCCGATCATCACGCGCTTGGGCGTCACCACGGAGATGTGGGGCATCTACAACGGCGCCTTCATGGCGGTGGCCGGTTTCCTGATTCCCGTGGCGGCACTGCGCTATGACATGGCCATCGTGCTGCCCCGCAATGACGACGACGCGCGCCAGCTCTTCCGGTTGAGCACGGCCCTGAACACCGGCATCTCCTTGCTCGCCGCCGCCGCCATGGTGCTGTGGGGTGACGAGCTGGCCGCCTGGCTGATCACACCGCATGAGGGGCAGCAGTACTTCGCCGAGCAGGTGGCTCCCTGGTTGCCGATGGTGGGCCTGATCATCTGGGGCTATGCCCAGGTGAACATCGTCAACTACTGGTCCAACCGCCGCAAGCAGTACAAGGTGACCAGCACCAACACCATGGTCAACTCGTTGACCACCGCCGGGGGCCGGATGTTCGTGGCCTGGGCGGCGCTGGGACCGATCGGACTGGTCGTCGCCACCCTGCTGGGCCAGGCGGCCGCCTTGACGAACTTCTTCATCCGCTCCGGCAAGGACGTGTTGCGCGCTCCGGGCAAGTCACGCAGCACCATGGAGTTGATTCGCGCCTACTCCAAGATGCCCCTGCTGAACGCGCCCAATGCCCTGGTGGACGCCATCCGCATCTCGGGCATTCCTGCCACCCTCTCGCACTTCTTCGGGGCCGGCACCACGGGCGCCTTCAACATGGCCTGGACGCTGGTGCAGACCCCGATGAACCTGATCAACGCTGCGCTCAGCCAGGTCTTCTTCCAGAAGCTCTCGGTGACCCCGCGCGGCAGGATGTACCGCGCCATCCGGATGTCCATCGTGCGCTCGCTGGCCATCGGCATCCTGCCCTTCGCGCTGATCTGGGCGCTCGGGCCGTGGTTCATGCCGATCTTCCTGGGCGAGGAATGGCGCGGCGCCGGCGTGGTCGCCGCGATCCTGGTGCCCTGGCTGTACATCAACTTCGTCACGTCGCCCGTCTCGACCGTCTTCGTGGTGGCACGCCGCCAAGGGCTGGCGCTCTTCTTCGCGACGATCTACATGGTCACTCCGCTGGCGATCATCTGGACCACCCACGACGACCTGAACGCCACGCTCAAGCTGGTCTCCTGGTCGATGGCGGTCCTCCTGTGCTGCTACCTCGGCTTGGCCCTGTACGTCGCGAAGGCCTATGACAACGGCTTTGGCGCCGAGCACGACGCCAAGCAGACCGGCGAGACGACGGCTGCCGTCGCCGAGGAGCAGGTGGAGCAGACCTCCGAGATCCCCGGTGACCAGGTGGGCCAGAGCTGAGCCGACTGCCCAGACGCCCCCTGAGCCTGTCGAAGGGCGGTTCCTGAGCCTGTCGAAGGATCAGCTCTCGCGCAGCTCCGCGGCGAAGGCCGGGTAGACCCGGTCCTTGGAGAAGTTCTCCTCCCACACGGCGCGCGACGCGTCGCACAGCCGGCCATAGGCCTCGTCGTCCATCCGGGCGATCGCCAGCAGTGCGTCGGCCGCCTGCTGGTCGGTGAATTCCGCCGGGAGCAGGGCGCCATTGCGGCCGTCGTGGACGATCTCGCGCACGCCACCCACATCGGTGGCGACCACGGGCAGCCCCAGGGCGGTGGCCTCCATGATGGAGACCGGCAGCCCCTCGCTGGCGGAGAGGTTCATGAACAGCGAGGGGTGCTGCTCGCGGTAGAGGCCCGCCAGATCGGTATTGCGAACATAGCCCGGCATCACGACGTGCTCCTTGCCCAGCAGGGATTGCGCCTGTGCTCGCAGCTCGTCGAGCTCGTCACCGGAGCCGTAGTGGGTCCACAGCACGTCGAAGCCCGCCTCTTGCACCAGCTTCAGCGCCGGGGCGAAGCGGTCCAGCCGCTTGACCGGCAGGGTGAAGGAACAGCTCACGACGTGGAAGGGCTGCCGCGAGGTCTGCACCCGCTCGCCCGGGTCGGGGGTGCCCAGCCGACGGGTCGAGACCTTGCCCGCGTGGGCGGGGTAGCGGCGCTGCAGGTATTCGGTGCCGTCGTCGGAGACGGGGTGCACCGCGTCGAAGCGGCCCAGGAAGGCCTCTCTCAGCGGGATGTGACCCATCGGCGCGGCTTCCTCGTACAGGTCATAGCGGTGGGTACGGCTGACGAGCTGGTTGATCCGCAGCAGCGGGTAGAGCTGTGGCAGCTGGTCGGCGACGAGCATGGCGACGCGGGCCGGGACGTGCAGCCAGTAGGCACACAGGGTGACCTCCTCCAGCTGGCCCAGGCCCATCCGGTCGAACTGGGGTGCCAGCTCGGCGTGGGCCGCGCGGGCGCGCCCCTCGAACTGGGCGTCCATCACGACGTGGCGCGGATCCTTGGGGCGGTCCATCTCCGCGAAACGACCACCAGCCAGGTGGGCCATGCCCTTGGCCGTGGTCAACGCCGCCTGCCTACGTCCAGTGGGGCGACGGCCGTCGACGTGCAGGGCCATCACGCCCTCCGGCAGGCGCCGGGTCAGCTTCGCGTCGGGCCCGGTCTGGCAGGCGATCACCACCACCTTGTCGAAGGCCTCGGCGAGCGCGTCGATCTCGTTCTCGAGGAATTCCTCCCCCTTATCGAAGGGGTAGACATTGGTGAACAGCAGCAGTGCGTGACCTTCGGTGCCCATGGGCCGAGTCTAGGCCAACCCCCACACCACCCTCTGTTGCCGGCCGTGAACACTCAATCAGGAGAACAAAGCCTCTCCGTGACGCCCCCAAGCAATACAGTTTCCTCACTGAGAAACCTGACTGGAGATTCCTGTGGCCGATTTGCGCATCATCTATCACGTCCCCTACCCGTTGGTCTTCGAGAATCCAGGCGGGTCGGGGGTGCGACCCGTGAAGATGCTGCGGGCCCTCGAGTCCATCGGTGAAGTCTGGTTGGTCAGCGGTCACACGGCGGAACGCAAGAAGGCCATCGCCAAAGTGGACGCAGCCATTGCTCGGGGGGTCACCTTCGACCTCGTCTACTCCGAGTCCTCTACGATGCCGACCGCGCTGACAGACCCGGATCACCTTCCACGCCACCCGTTCATGGACTTTGCCTTCCTGCATCGGATGAGGCGACACGGGCTGAAGGTGGGGCTCTTCTATCGTGACATCTACTGGCGCTTCGACGACTATGCCCCCCACGTGCCCCGGCTCAAGCGTCTCTTCTCCAAGGCCATGTACCGCTACGACTGCTTGGCCTACCGTCTGGCCGTGGATGTCCTCTACCTCCCCAGCGAACAGATGGCGGCCTACGTGCCCTTCTCCTCCAAGCGCACCAAGCCCCTCCCACCCGGACATGACATCGTGGGAACGCCGCCGGAGACCAACCCTGCTCCGCTGTCCTTGCTGTTCGTGGGCGGTTTCAACGACCACTACCGGCTCCACGAACTGTTCGCAGCGGTACAGCAGTGCCCGGACGTGCACCTCACTGTGTGCACCCGCGAATCGGAGTGGCAAGCCGCACGCCACAGCTACGAGGAGTACCTGGCAGACAACATCGAGATCGTGCACCGCCATGGAGAGGGCCTCAAGGAACTCTTTGCGAAGGCCAACATTGGAGTCCTGTGCATCGAGCCGAGCGAGTACCGAAACTTCGCAGCACCGCTGAAGTTCTACGAGTACATCGGCAACGGGAAGCCCATCCTGTGCTCGAACCACACCTTGACCGGCGATCTGGTCACAAAGTGGGGAATTGGTTGGACCGTGGACTACGATCGAAAGGCCTTCGTTGACCTGTTGCACCAACTCACAGCACACCCGGACCAAGTCTCAGAGCGTCGCTCACAAGTACTCAATGTCCGGATGGTGAATTCTTGGCGTGGCAGGGCCGGTCAGATCGTGAAGGACCTGACCGGTCGTGACGTGGACTTGTCCGTTGGATCGGCCAACTCCTGACGTGCTTCGGCTCGTCGCGGGGCCGCTCCCCCTGGCCGACCAGATCACCACATGACCCGGATTTCGCAGACGCGACGACCCGCTGCAGAGGATTGACCATGACGAGCACGCCCCGCATCATCTTCCATGTTCCGTCCCCCCTGATCCTGGACAACCCGGGCGGTTCGGGGGTGCGGCCGGTGAAGATGCTGCGCGCCTTCGAGCAGTTGGGCGAGGTGTGGATCGTCGCCGGGCACAGCAAGGAACGCCGCGAGGCCATGAAGAAGGTGGAGCAGGCCATCGCCGACGGTGTGCACTTCGACCTGGTCTACTCCGAGTCCCACACCATGCCGACGACGCTGACGGACCCGGACCACCTGCCCCGCCATCCCCTGCTGGACTTCGGATTCCTGCACCGGATGCGCCGCCACGGCATCAAGGTGGGCCTGTTCTACCGCGACATCTACTGGCGTTTCCCCATCTACGGCAAGGGTCTGCACCCGGCCAAGAAGCAGTTGGCGCTGGCCATGTACCGCTATGACCTGCTGGCCTACGGCCGCACCGTCGACCTGCTCTACCTTCCCAGCCTGCGCATGGCCAGCCACGTGCCCCTGCCCTCACGGGTGCCACTGGCCGAGCTTCCCCCAGGCCATGACGTGACCGACGCCCCCGCGGCAGTGGAGCCTTCGCCGTTGAAGCTGCTGTTCATCGGTGGTTTCAGTGAGCACTACCAGCTGCACGAACTGTTCGCCGCGGTGCAGCAGCTGCCCCAGGTGAGCCTGACCATCTGTACCCGCCCCAACGAGTGGGAAGCGGCCCGGCCCGAGTACGAGCAGTACCTGGCCGAGAACATCACCGTGGTGCACCGCCATGGCGAAGGGCTGCGGGAGTTGTTCGAGCAGGCGAATGTGTGCGTCGTCTCGACCAAGCCGAGCCAGTACTGGACCTTCGCGGCTCCGCTCAAGGTCTATGAGTACCTGGGCCACGGAAAGCCGATCCTGGCCTCCACCGGGTCACTGGCCGGAGACTTCGTGCAACACCACGGGGTGGGCTGGACGGTGGACTACGGCCGCGACTCGCTGCGCGAGGTCCTGCAGAGCCTGGCGGACGATCCCGCGCGGATCGAGGCGGCGCGCGACAGCGTGCTGCGGGTGCGCAGCCAGCACTCGTGGCTGCGTCGGGCGCAGCAGGTGGTCAGCGACCTGACGGGCCGTCCGAGCTGAGTTCGTCGGCCTCCCGCGAGGCCCCGACGGCGGCCACCGTCGGCCCCGGGGTGGTGCCGAGCACGCCGGCCACCAGCAGCCACCACCACAGGGCGATGCCGAAGCTCTTCAACAGGTAGGTGTCCAGCAGGCTGGCGGCCAGCGCGGCGACCACGCACACCGACAGGCAGAAGGCCCACGGGTCTGCCTGCGGGGTGCCCATGTGCTGCCATTCGCGGCGCAGCCGCAGCACCAGGGCGGCGCACAGGACCAGGAAGAGCGCCAACCCCACCAGCCCCAGCTCCACCGCCACGGCGGCGAAGGTGGAGTGTGCGCTGGTCAGGTGTTCGCCGAAGCCGCTGATGACCTTGCCGCGCCACGCGATCTTCAAGTGGCCGGTCTCGAAGGCCATCCAGGGCCACAGGTGTCCGCTTCCCACCCCCAGCAACAGGTTCTGCGGGCTGGAGGTGAACACGTCCCAGGCGGTGCGCAGGTTCATCGCCCGCATGTCGTCGCCCAGCACCAGCACGCGTTGCAGCGACGGCACCAGCGCCACCAGCAGTGCCAGGGCCACGGCGGCGCCCGCGAGCACGCGCCCCACTCCCCGCCCCAGGCCGCGCGGGAAGGACCACAGCAGGAAGATGATCCCGGCCAGGACCAGGCATCCCAGCCCGGCCCGGGAACCGGTCGCCACCAGCAGGGCCACCGACAGGAGCACCCCTGCCAGGCTGGCCCGTCGACGATGGCCAGCCAGATGTGAGCCCAGGAAGAGACCACCCGAGAGCAGGAAGGCCTGGTGCACGACGGCGGCGCCACCCATGCCGGTGGCCAGCCGCGGACTGTCCATCGCCACCGCCATGCCGGGCCATTCGGCCAGCGAGGTCACCAGCAGTACCCACGCCGCCCACCACAACATGGCGCGACGGCGGGCCCGCGGCATCGCCAGGGCCAGCGCCCAGGCGGCCAGCATGGTGACACCCGCCTCGATGACGGGCACCACGAGGTAGCGCCGGGGCACCAGGATCTTCTGGATGAAGGGCCGCTCGGTCAGCAGTGAGCTGACCAGGGCGTAGCCGAGCAGCAGTGAGAAGGAGCCGAGCATCACCCGTCCGGTGCGGTTCACCTGGCGCCGGTTGATCCAGAGGAA
Source organism: Luteococcus struthionis (assembly GCF_048595755.1). Classification (GTDB taxonomy): domain Bacteria; phylum Actinomycetota; class Actinomycetes; order Propionibacteriales; family Propionibacteriaceae; genus Luteococcus. Next base: position 1,055,840 of record NZ_CP184360.1, on the reverse strand, counting down.
GGGCGCACAAACCAGGGCCACCAGTGAGAAACCCACCAGTCGGGCGCTGATCGGGTCGGGCTTGCCACTGAGGCCCAGCCGCAGGTCGAACATCACGACGACGGCCACCAGGGGCAGGACGCCCCACGAGATCCAGCCGCCCAAGCTTTCCAGAGTTGATGGGCGCTCCGCGCCTGTCCTGGGCTTCAGGGTCGTCTGCTCTTCCGGGGCTGGCCTGGCGGGAGGCGGGTCGACGGTCACGCGGCAACCCTACTCGGGCAGCGCAGCCGCCCCCGGGTCCGCAACGCTGCTCCGCTCGTCGCCAGCCGGGCCGGTGGCCAGGAAGGCGGCCAGCACCAACCACCACCAGAAGCTGGTGGCGAAGTTCTTGAACAGGTACAGGTCGAACAGGAAGGCCGGCAGCGTCGCGATCACCGCCAGGCAGACCAACAGGCCCGGGCTGTCACCGCGACGGGCGCGCCGAGCCACGGCCAGGACCAGGAAGACGAACATCAACACCACGGGGATCAGAGCCAGGGCACCCAGCTCCACCAACACTCCCAGGAAGATCGAGTGCGGGTTGGTCAACGCCGTGCCGAACTCGGTGGGCCCCTCACCGCGCCAGGGCATCTGGAGCCGGCCGGTCTCGAAGGCGAACCAGGGCCACAACCGGCCCCAGCCCAATCCGAAGAAGACCGTGCTGGGCGAACCACCGAGGCTGTCCATGGCGGTGGTCAGGTTGGTCAGGCGCAGCTCGTCGGAGAAGGCCACCAGCCGACGCAAGGACGGCACGACCACCACCAACAGGCCCAGCGCCAGGCCCGTCGCGACGGCCACCCGGCTGGTCAGGCGTCGGGCCCTGCCGGAGGTTCCCCAGCGCAGCACCAGCAGGGTGAACAGCGCCACGCAGATCAGCCCGGCGCGCGACCCCGAGAGCAGCGCCATCACCACCGCCGCGACGGCCAGCGTCGCATTCAACACCACCCGACTGCCCCGCACGGCGTGGTCGGCGAAGATCCCGGCGCACAGCAGCAGCGGCACGTGCACCACGGCAGCCCCGCCCAAGGCCGACGAAAGCCTGATGATCTCGCCATTGGCCACCCCTCGCCACCACGCGAAGGGGGTGAGCGCGACGATGGTGACAGCCGCCATCCACAGGGCGCGTCGACGGTCCTTGGGGGCCATGGACAGCACGATGCCGAAGGCCGCCACGGGCACCAATCCGGCCTCGATGACCGGGGTCACCAGGTAGCGGCGCTCCACCACCACCTTCTGCAACAAGGGCCGGGTGGTGGTCAGGGAGCTGACCAGGGCACAGGCCCACACCGTGCCGAAACTGCCCAGCACACGGCGGGAGGCCGGCAGGACGTGTCGTCGGCGCACCCAGATCACGGGGAGGGTCACCACCACGATCACCGTATAGAGCAACAGCTCCAGGCTCAGCACGCCGTGGTTGCCGTTGACGTCGCGGCGCAGGTCGAAGAGCGTCAGCGCGGCCATCACCGGCACCAGGATCCACAGCGCCACCCGCTGGGCATGACCCAGCCATGCTTGGGTGCGGGGAGTCACCGGGTGGGCCATTGTGTCAGCCTACAAGCCGGACCCTCGTCGCCATGCACTGTTCGGCCCACGGCAGATCAGCTCGCCCACGCGCCGGTGAAGTACAGCCAGGCCCACCACACCATGCCCATCAGGCTGACCAGCCCGAAGAGCACGACGCCGATGCGGGCGAGCATCACCGACCCTCCGAAAGGCACGCGCCCCTCGTGATGGACACTCGACCACGACCGCGGCCACCCGTGGGCGGCCAAGGAGCCGACCAGCAGCCACAGCGGAAACCACAGCAGCACGGCCCGGTTGACGCTCATGAACCAGTAACTGGTGGCGAAGGCGAAGACCTGCACCCCCACCCAGCCGGCCTGGGCCCAGCTGCGCCGTACCAGCAGCACGACGGTGGTGAGCACCCCCACCAGCATCGAGACCACCTCGAGCCCGAAGACCGCGGCCACCGAGGGGCGATCCGGCCAGCGCGACGGGCGTGCGGCATCCATGGTGTTCTGCAGGGCATCCACAGGATTGGTGAAGCCACGGTTCCAGCCCGACTGCTGCGCCTCGAACCAGGCAGACCACGATCCGGTGAGGTGGTGCAGGTAGGCGACGTAGCCGAACAGCACGATTCCGGCACAGGCCACCAGGGCCGCATCGCCCAGGCGTCGCAACCAGCTGCGTGAGGCCTGGGTGAGCGCCAACAGGCCGAGCCCGCCGATCAGGAAGAGACCCGAGATGCGAAAGCCACAGGCCACCCCGACCAGCAGGGCGGCCTGGCCCCATCTGCCGCGCGTGCCCCGCTCCCAGGCCCAGAAGGCCGCGGCGCAGAAGGGCGCCTCGGTGTAGGCGATCGAGGTGAAGACGGTGGTGGGGGCGAAGAGCCACAACCCAGCGGCAACCGGCCCTCCCAGACGCAGCAGCGCCCAGGCCGCCAGGGCGGAGCAAACCGCCGAGATCCCCACGCCGGCCAGGCCCATCGGGATGGCGAAGGCGTCGGCCAGCCTCAACAGCAGCGGCAACCCGGGGAAGAAGGCCTGGTCGAGCGGATCGGCATAGCCCTTGGTGGCGATCGCCTCGAAATGTGCCACGTCCCAGGCGCTGAGCAGATCGTGCCCGCTGCGTCGCTGGGTCAGCATCACCAGCAGGGCCACCAGCAGGAGCAGGCCCCGGCTGAGGAGCCAGGCGCGCGCCACCCACCAGGCCTCCAGGGAGGCAGCGGTGGCGTGTTGGGGTGGAGCCGGTCGCCTGCTGCTCACCGGTCCTCCCCCGCCCCGTCTTGTGCTGCCCCGTTCTGGGCAGCCCCGTTCTGTGCTTCCCCGTTCCCGTGAATCGTGGGAGCGACGAGCACGTCGGGGCTGTGGTCGAGCACACCGCCTGCCGGATCGTCGACCGACGGGCCACGCACCGGATCCAGCCAGGGTTCCCGCACCCCGCGCGCCACCTGCTGCACCAGCCAGAGCAGCACCAGCAGGCGCAGCACGATCGCCGCCAGGTAGACGACGTCCTTGCCGCCGTCACCCGGCGCGGAGTCACCCCCCAGATGCGCCCACACGGCCCACCAGTAGAGCACCTCGGCGACGCTCCACACCGCCCAGTCCCCCAGCCGGGGACGTGCCAGGGCCACCAGCGGCACGAGCCACACCACGTGCTGCGGGGTGTAGCCCTTGCCCACCAGCAGCCAGCCGGCCACCAGCAGGAAGGCCACCTGCCCGACGCGGGGGCGGCGGGGAGCCCGCCGCACCAGATTGGTCACCCACGCCACCCAGGACAGCATCAGGGCCGCCACCAGCAGGCTCACCGCGGGGATGCGTACCCCCAGCTCCTGCAGCACGAACCACGACGACCCCAGATCGGCGCCGCTGGTGGCCCACGCGGTGTAGAAGGTGGCCCAGGCATCGGGGAAGGCCAGTGCCAGCGGCACATTGCACACGGCCCACACCAGCGCGGCCCGCCCCGCCGCTCGTCGCCAGGCCCGCAGCTGCCCTGCCCGTGCCGAGAGCAGGCGCAGGGCCAGCAGCACCAGTACCGGCCAGAGTCCGGCAGCGATGGCCAGGCCCAGCAGCACGCCACTGAGGCCGGGGCGACGCAACGCCCAGGCCAACAGCGCCGCGCTGGTGAGGCTGGCGGCCAGCAGGTCCCAGCTCACCAGGCCGGCCGTGAAGACGGCGGGCGAGGCGGCGACGAGCATGGCGTCCCAGCTGCGCCTGCGGCCGCGGGTGGTCTCGGCCAGTGAGGAGGCCGACTCGCGTCCCAGCAGCAGGTGGCAGGCCACCATCACCTGGAAACAGATGAACAGCAGCACCGCGGTGGTCAGGAAGAAGATCTCACTGCTGCGAAGCAGGTCGGCAGCGGCAATGCCGGGGGCCAGCCCCGGGCCGAGCAGCCCGGTGACCCACCTGGCCAGCGCCACCAGGGCGGCGGCCAGCGGGGGCTGTTCCATCGCCACGTCCGCATAGGGCCATCCGCCCGTGGCCAGCGCCGAGGTCTGGAAGAGGATCGGGACATCCGAATAGCACAGCCGCAGGAAGGCGTCGACGCTCTCCTGGGGCGAGGGTTGGCGGCACAGCGAGTGCCGTTGCAGGGTGAGCAACCACAACAACGTGGCAACGGCAAAGGCCCACGGCGCGGGGTTGCGCCATGGGCCACCTGCCGCGGCGTGACGGCCCATCGGGCCGCCCAACCGTCGGTTGAGGTCTGTGATGCTCACGCTCAGCCGTTCCCGCCGCCGTCCTGGCCCTTGCCAGCGGCGCCCTGCCCGGCGCCGCCCCCGGCCTCTGCGGACCTTCCGGGAGCCTGCTGCGTCACCTGGTTGGTGGGCGGCGGCACCGGAGCCTGCGTCGTCGCCGGCGGAGGCTGGTTGCCGGCATCCCCGTCACTGGTGGGGGGCGGCGCCGCTTCGGTGGTCTGCGGCGGCGGCTGGCTCGTCTCCGGCTGGGTGGGCTGCTCGGTCGGCTCCTGCTCGGTCGGCGGCTGCGTCGTCTCTGGCTGGGTCGGCTGCTCGGTGGGTGCCGGTGACGATTCCGTCGCGTCGTCGGCGGGCTGCTCGCTGGGCTGCTGCTCGTCGCTGGGCTGCGGCTGGCTGGAGGTGGGCTGTGACGCCTCCGGCTCCTGCGTCGCGCTGCTGCTGGGCTGGGCCGTGGGCGTGGCCGGCGGCACATAGACCTCACCGGTGCGCTCCTTGCCCAGGTTCACGTTGGCGGGCTCGGGGAAGGACTTCCACTCCTGCCCCTCCATCGCCGTCTTCATGAAGTCGCGCCAGACCATCGCGGGATAGGTGCCACCGAAGAAGGCGGCATCGCCGGGGCGACGGTAGTTGTCCAGCGAGGCGTTGCCGTCGTCACCGGCGACGAACATCACCGAGGTGGAGATCTGCGGGCTGGTGGCCACGAACCAGGCCGAGTTGATGATGTTCCTGCCCTCACGGGTGATGCCGTTCGTGCCGGTCTTGCCGGCCACCTGGAAGCCCATGTTGGCCACCCGGGCACCGGTACCGCCGTCGACCACCGAGCGCAGGCCCGAGACGACGTCGGCGGCAATGTCCTGCTCGATGTTCTGCTCGCCCTCGGTGTCGGCGCTGTAGATCACCTTGCCCTGGGCATCCTTCACCTCGGCGACGACGTGGTTGGGCACGTGGCGGCCCTCATTCGCGAAGGTGGCGAAACCGCCGGCATTCTCCAGCGGGCTCACCTCGGCCATGCCCAGGGCCACGCGGCCGTTGGGGTCCCAGCCCTCGCCCTTGGGCACGCCGGCGTCATTGGCTGCCTTGATGACCTCCTGCGGACCGTTGTCGATCTGCTCGGTCATGTCGACGAAGGCCGTGTTGATCGAGTCGGCCAGCGCCTTGCGCAGCGTCACCGGGCCGTACTGGTGGCCCTGCTCATTGCGGACGATGACCGAGTCGCCGCGTGGCCGGTAGGTGCTGCCCTTCAGCTGGGTGCGCAGGCTCATGCCATTGCGCAGGCCCGCCACCGTCGCATAGGCCTTGAAGGTGGAGGCCGACGGACGGTCGGTGGTGGCCCAGTTGCGGGTGTTCTTGATGTAGTCCTCGCCGCCGTAGATGGCCAGCACCTCACCAGAACCCACCTTCACCGAGGCGATGGCCGGGTGCAGCTTGGCTGCGCCGCCGTCACCGTTCTGGCCGACGAGCTTCTTGTAGTAGCTGCCCACCTCGGTGGCGCGGTCCTGCAACTTCTTGTCGAAGGTGGTGGTGATGGTGAGACCGCCACCCTCGATCTGGCCCTGGGTGAAGCCCTTGGCCATCAGCTCGTTCTGCACCATCTTCAGCAGGTAACCATTGGTGCCCACCCAGCGCTGGTTCAGCGGGATGTCGGGGAAGGTCGGCAGCGCCTTGGCCCACTGGTCGTGCTGCTGCTGTGTGATCTTGCCCGCCTCGAGCATGCCCGAGAGCACATAGCGGTAGCGCTCCAGCAGGCGATCCTTGTTGCCCTTGGCCGCCGACGGGTCATAGATCGACGGATTGTTCAGCACGCTGGCCAGCACCGCGGCCTGCGGCACGGTCAGGTTCTTGGCATCGGTGTTGAAGTAGCTCTTGCTGGCAGCCTGGATGCCGTAGGCGCCACGCCCGAAGTAGATGGTGTTCAGGTAGCCCTGGAGGATCTCCTCCTTGGGCATCTCCTTGCCCATCTTCACGGCCAGAGCCAGCTCCCGCAGTTTGCGGGCCATGGTGCGGTCCTGGCTGAGGTAGAGCACCTTGATGTACTGCTGCGTGATGGTCGACCCGCCCTGCACCTCACCACCGCGGGCAATCGCCCAGGCGGAGCGGAAGATGCCGGTGGGCGAGATGCCGCGGTCATTCCAGAAGTCGCGGTTCTCGGCGGCCACCACGGCGTCCTTGATGCTCTGCGGCATCTGGGAGTAGCTGAGGCTCTGGCGGTTCTGCACCGCGAAGCTGCCCAGCTTGGTCTCACCGTCGTTGTAGTACAGGAAGGTGGTGTTGGTGGTGAATTCCTTGTTCGGATCCGGCAGCGAGGTGCGGTTGTAGAAGACCAACCCCGCGATGGCGCCGACCAGTGCCAGCACCAGCACACCGATGGCCAGCACCCCGGCGATCTTCTTCAGCAGCCCGAAGGACCCGGATCCCTTGGGGGCGTGCGCGCCAGCGGGCCTGGATGCCGAACCGGTCCGGTCAGGGGTCTTGTCAGCCATAGATGTCCTCAACGGTCTCTTGACGGCGTGGGGCGCGACGCTTGCGCCCATCACCCAATGTGTAGGTGGTCACCAAGTGGTTCCAGAAGCAGTCCGGACACACCTCGACGACGCGCACCTTGAACTCCCCGAACTGGTCCTGCATCTCCACCAGCTCCTCGGTGGAGCGGATGCGGCCACTGAATTGTCCCAGCTGGCTGCCGAAGACGTAGTTCAGGTTGGTGAGGCGATCGCCCCCGCACACCGGACACTCCTCGGCGCTGGGCTCCCCGTGGTGCAGGGCAGCCCTCACCAGCAAGGGATCGGCATCGCAGGGACCATTCTCCTCCAGGGCGCGCACCGGCTGCTGCAGGGCGACGAGGGCTCGACGACGTTGCAGGGCATGACTCACCACCTGGCGCTGCGACCACATGCGCCCAAGGATAGATCCGGTGCGCTGACATCTCCCTGAGACGGTCGACCAACCACGCCGCGGTGGACGACACCCCACTTCCTGCCCCGATGCGCCTAGCCTTGTGGAATGAAATCCAAGGACTCCGACTCCAGCCGACCCGCGCAACTGGTGGCCGTCCACGGTCGTGGGGTGATTGCCGCCAAGAAGCAGGTGGCCACTGCCGACGATCTGGGACTTACCCGGGGTGACGGTGTCTTCGACGCCACGCGCGTGGTGACCGCCAGCGACGGAGTCAGCCAGGTGGACCATCTGGAGCTGCACCTGGCCCGTCTGGACCGCTCCTTGCACAAGCTCGCCGGCGAGCACACCGACCTTGACGCCTGGCGGGCCCTGGTGGAAGAGGCGACCAGCGCCTGGCGCCACCCGGGCGAGGCCATCCTCAAGCTGATGCACACCCGCGGATCCGAGAGCGCCCCCGGCCAGCCGCTGCTGGCGTTGACCATTACGCCGATGAGCAAGAAGGCACTGGCCCAGCGTGAGGGGCTGCGCGTGGTCACCCTGTGCCGCGGTACCGCCAGCGACGCACACTCCGACGCGCCGTGGCTGCTGGGTGGGGTCAAGACGCTCAGCTATGCCACCAACATGGCCGCCGGGCGCGAGGCCGAGCGTCGCGGCGCCGACGACGTGCTCTACACCAGCACCGACGGCTACTGTCTGGAGGGCCCCACCTCGTCGCTGGTGGTGGCGCGCGACGGCAAGCTGCTGACCACCCCGCACGGCGCCACCGGCATCCTCGACTCGGTCACCCAGCACGTCATCTTCGAGCGAGCCGCCAAGGACGGCTGGAAGACCGAGCTGCACCTGATGAAGCCGAAGGACGTGCTCAAGGCCGACGCCGCGTGGCTGGTGAGTTCGGGACGCGGCGCCGCGCCCATCCTCGAGCTGGACGGCAAGGACGTGCCGCAGGACGCCAAGCTGACGCGCAAGGTGAACAAGTACGCGGGTTTTCGCGGCTGACCGGGCCTGGCACAGGTTCGCGCAAACGATCACGGCCCCGACGGGGAACCGTCGGGGCCGTGATCCGGTGGAGCGTACGGGGTTCGAACCCGTGACCTATTGCTTGCAAAGCAATCGCGCTACCAACTGCGCCAACGCCCCGTGCCCCGCGATGGGGTACTGGGGAAGTCTACGGCAGGGGTGCCACGAGCGGCAAAACATCGGGGATGCCACAGTCGCTCGGGTTCGTGCAATCCGAGTGGGTTCCTGTGATCCGCGTGGGTTGCAACACACGCGGATCGCGCAAACCCGAGCGGCTTTCGGGATACGGCAGGATCGTCGGCATGGAAACCCAGCACTCAGAGGCCATCATCCCTCGCGGCAAGGACCACGCCATCGTCTACTGGCGGCCGGGCTGCCCCTACTGCGAGAGCCTGCTGCGCGGCCTGGGCGACGACGAGCGGATCAGCCTGGTCAACATCTGGGAGGATCCCGAGGCCGCGGCCTTCGTGCGCAGCGTGCAGGACGGCAACGAGCTGGTCCCCACCGTCGTGGCGAAGGGACGAGTACTCACCAACCCCGACGCCAGCCAGGTGCTCGCCGCCCTGGCCTGAGACGTGACTGCGCCCCGGGCAACCGCGTCCCCGAGAAGGACGCGGTCACCGCGGGGCGCAGCGGAGCCTGGTTCAGGAAGCGGGGCCTGAACCAGAAATCCCTGGATCAGACAGGCCCAGCTCAGAAGGGCAGCGGAGCCGGTTCGCTGATCCGGACATTGTCGACGGTCTCGACGTCGACGCCCAGGTCCTTGGCGTACAGGTTGCGGGTGGCGAACTCGCCGGGCTTGCGCTCGTCGAGGGTGAAGACGCGGCAGCCACGCAGGTGGTGCTTCTTGGCGCCGTCCAGGCCGTAGGTGCCGTAACCGGTGCCGGGGGCGTACCCCAGGTGGACGCCGAAGTAGTTGCCCTCGTAGGTGTTGACGTGGTCGTGGCCGAAGTAGATGCCCATCACGTCGCCCTGCTCGCGCACGGTGTTGTAGATGCCCGAGTTGAACTGGCTGACGTACTCGCGCTCGTTGCGGTTCGGGTCGGTGATCTGGTGCTTGGTCAGGGCCTTCTGGTGGCTCTCGTCGGTCCAGTCGGTGGGCGATCCGTACCACATGAAGCGGGTCTCCCAGACGGGGATGTGCATCCACATCAGGCCGGGCACCGGGCCGCCATTGCGCTTGGCGAGCTCGAGGCTCTGCTCGCGGTACCAGCAGACCTGGTCGGCGTGCAGGGTCTCGTAGGTGTACTCCTCCACCTTCTGGCCGTCGAGGGTCTCCTCCTCGTAACGGCCCGAGTCCAGCAGCCACAGGGCCGCGGCGGTGCCCTTGGTGCGGCGGCCGGCCACCGGGATCATCACATTGGAATGACCGCTGAGCGAGTCGTCGCGCACGTTCATGTTGTGCTCGTAGCCCAGCAGGAAGTTCATGATCTTCTGCTCGGTCATGCCGGACTTCTTCAGCGAGTCCTCGTCGTGGTTGCCGAAGGTCAGCGCCCAGGGCACGTTGGCGGCCTCGACGGGGGCGATCACGTTGTTGTAGGCCTGCTTGACCTGCTGCGCGGTGGCGGGATCACCGTTGATGATGTCGCCGTTGAAGACCACGAAATCGGGCTTCTCCTGGGCGACGGCCTTGGTGATGAGCTCGATGGTGCGCTTGTCGGTCAGGTGGGTGTCCTGGGTGTCGTTGAACTGGATCACCTTGAAGGTGCCGTCCTCGCGGAAGCGCAGCTTGCTGGCCTTGGGGTGCTTCTTGCGGCCCTTGCCGGGCTTGGCCTCGGCCTGCCCGGCGACGGCGGCAGCGGCCGTGATTCCGGCGCCCATGGCGAGCACGCCGCGGCGTCCGACGGTGGGATTGGTCATGATGTCTCCTGGGGTTGTGGGTAGGTGGCGAACAGTGGGTGGCCGTGGTCAGCGCTGGGGTTCCAACGCCTTGGTGTAGAGCACCTCACCCAGCCCATTGCGCAGGCTGACGGTGAAGGTTCCGGCCCGGTCGATCTCGACGTGGCCGAAGAACATGGCCTTCTGGTTGCGGGGAGACTGCAGCTTGTACTCGGGCACTCCCTGGAAGAGCACCTGCGGGCCGAAGGTGGAGTCCATGTCATTGGGGCCGAAGCCCCCGGCGCTGATCGGGCCGGCGACGAACTCGTAGAAGGGGTCGAAGTCGCTGAAGGCGGCCTTGGTCGGGTCGTAGTGGTGGGCGGCGCAGTAGTGCACGTCGGCGGTCAGCCACACCACATTGCGGATCTTGCGACGCTTGATCTCGCTGAGCAGGTAGGCGAACTCCAGCTCACGGCCCTGCGGCCCTCCCGGACGACCATTGGAGATGGCCTCCACGTTGTCGCCGTCGGGGACGATGATGCCGATCGGCATGTCGGCCGCAATGGCCTTCCAGGTGGCCTTGGACTTCTCGAGCCCGTCGAGCAGCCACTCCACCTGCTTGTTGCCCAGGAAGGCACTGCGGGCCTCGCCGGCCGCCTCGATGTTGGAGGCCCGGTAGGTGCGCATGTCGAGACAGAAGACGTCCAGGTGGGCGCCGCGGGGCACCTTGCGGTAGAGCTGCGGCTGCTGGCCCAGGTCCTGACGGCCACGGCCGTGGCGGTCCGAGATGGGCATGTACTCGAAGAAGGCCTGGCGGGCGCGGGCGGCCAGCACGTCGACGCGGTTCTCGAGGGCGTAGCGCTCGTCGTCCAGCACCTCACCGGGGTACCAGTTGTTGGTGGTCTCATGGTCATCCCACTGGCTGATCACCGGCACGTCGGCGTACATGGCGCGCAGGTTGTCGTCCATCAGGTTGTAGCGGTAGCGGCCACGGAACTCGTTGAGGGTCTCGGCCACCTTCTCCACCTCGGGGGTGGTGATGTTGCGCCAGACCTGGCCGTCGGGCTCGGTCTGGGTGGGCAGGATCGGCCCGTCGGCGTAGATGTTGTCGCCGGAGTGGATCAGGAAGTCGGGGCGCAGCTCGTGCATCGCACGGTAGGCGACCATGCCGCCCAGGTCGGGATTGATGCCGTAGCCCTGGCCGGCGGTGTCGCCGGTCCACACGAAGCTCTGCGGGGCGGTGCCCAGATCGGGCGTGGTGAAGTGACCGACGCCGGTCTGGCCGCGGCGACCGTCCATGTCCTCGAACTGGATGCGGTACTGGTACTCGCGGCCCGGGCGCAGGCCCCGCAGCTCGAGCTTGGCGGTGAAGTCGCTCTTCTGGGTGGCCCAGGGGCCGGGGACGGTGCGCCACGAGCCGCGACGGCCAGAGGTGGAGACCTGCACCATCATGCGGCCGGGGCGATCGGAGCGCGACCACACCATGGCGCCACGGGCGGTGACGTCACCGGCCTGGACGCCGCTGGGCAGGCCGGCGCGGGAACGGACATGGGCGGGGGCGGCCTTGGCCAGAGAACCGGGGCCGCCGAGCGCGAGCATTCCGGCGCCGCCAAGGGCACCACCGAGCAGTGTGCGTCGTGTCGTCATGACCACGACATTGCCCATCCTGAGTGTCCTTCAGCTGAGCTTCAGGTGACGTGCGGGGGAACGTTGCTCCCCGCACGCGTTGCCAACAGGCGCACGCAATGCAGCGCGTGCTTCGGTGGGCTCGACGTGCGCGGATGACCGCGCACGTCGAAATGCCGGTCAGCTGGCGGGTTCACCCGGCTGGATCCGGGCACCCGGCTCCACGACGGCACCGTCCTCCACCACGGCGTCCATGCCCACCAGCGTGACCTCCTCGGACTTCAAACGGGAGTCCTGGTCCTGCGCCTGGTCTGCCCCGACGTGGGCGTCGACGCCGATCTGGCTGCCGGCGTCCAGGATGCTCCAGCCCACCTGGGCACCCGACCGCACCCGCACCCCGCGCATCAGGACGGCGTCGTGCACCACGGCTCCCTCCTCGATCACGACGTCGGGGCCGACGACGCATCGTTCCACCCGGCCGTACACCTCCGTGCCATTGCCGAGCATCGAGTCGACCACCGTCGCGCCGTCATGCACGCGAGCGGCGGCCCGTGCCTGCGAGGCCGTCGACATGGGCCAGTCGGGCCGATGCAAGAGGTCGACCTCTCCGGCCAGCAGGTCCTGGTGGGCGCGGAAATAGGCCGACGGACGCCCCAGGTCACGCCAGTAGCCGGGCAAGGAATGGGCCACCACCTTGCCGCGCTCCACCAGGGCCGGCAGCAGGTGCTCGCTGAAGTCGCCCAAGCCGGAATCGTGGTCGGGCGCGCCGGGCGACAGGACGTCGTGCAGCCGCTCGAGCTGCTCGATCAGCACGTCAGGCTCGTAGAGGAAGACCTCGGAGGCAATGGTCTCGCCCTGCGGCTCGTCGGGCTTGTGGTGCACGGCCAGCACCCGACCATCGGCGTCCACGTCCACCAGGGTGTGGTGGCCCGCTTCGTCCACATTGATGGAGGTGGTGACCACGGTGCACTCGGCACCAGCCTCGCGATGGGTGCGCACCACGTCGCGGTGGTCCAGCGAGTAGACGTGGTCTGCCGAGAGCACCAGCACCAGCGTCGGATCGTGGCGACGGATCATCTCACGGATGCGGAAGAGCGCATCGGCATTGCCGGTGGCCATGCCCTCCTCGTTCTCGCCGATCCCCTCCTGTGGGGGCAGGACGCGCAACCCGCCGCGATTGCGGTCCAGATCCCAAGGGCGGCCGTGGGCCAACACCTCGTCCAGGCTGGAGGCGCGGTACTGCACCACCACCCACACGTCGCGCACCCGGCTGTTGACCAGATTGGAAAGGCAGATGTCCAGCAGCGAGAAGACACCACCGAAGGGGAGCGTGGGCTTGGCTCGGCGCTGGGTCAGCACCTCCATCCGGCTGCCCTTTCCGCCGGCGAGGACTATGGCAAGGATGCGTTCGCGGTCCATACCGTCAAGGTAGCTGAGGACTTGCCACCAACAGGGCACCCGAAGGGGTACTTTCCGCTGAACCGACCCGATCCAGAACTAGGCTCAGCGCCATAACCCGTACAAGGAGACCCATATGAGCGATCAGAACCCGCAGAACAACCCCTGGGCCCCCAACTCGGGCCAGCCCGCCGGGCAGGACCCGCAGCACCAGCCGAGCGCCAACCCGGCTCCCCAGTCGACGCCGTGGGGCCAGCCCCAGAACCCGCAGGCCCCCCAGGGCGGGCCCGTGAATCCGTACCCGCCGCAGCAGCCCCAGCACTGGGGTGGCTCCAGCAGCCATGAGTCGCTCGGCGCCGAGACCAAGGGACTGTTCGGCTCGCTCTTCGACTTCTCCTTCCGCCACTTCGCCACCCCGAAGATCGTGCGGATCACCTACATCCTGTGCACCGTGATGATGGCCCTGGTGGCGCTCGGCATGGTGGCAGGCGCCTTCGGGATGATGGCCCAGGACGAGGCCGGAGCCGGCTTCCTGATGCTGCTGCTCACGCCGATCGTGATCCTGTTCTACCTGGCGCTGATCCGCATGTCGATGGAGATGTACGTCGCCCTGACCCGCCTGGCCGAGGACGTGGGTCACCTGCGCGAGGAGCTCAAGCGCCGCTGAGGCGGCGAGCCCAAGCGCCACTGACGCACCGGGTGGGCGCCCCCCTGCATTGCCGAGGGCACCCACCCGTGTCTCACTCCGACCGCGTCAGACCAGCGGCCAGGACCTGCCGCAGGGTGGCGCGGCTGGCCAGCAGCGCCAGCCAGACCGTCGCCATCCCTGCCACCAGCACGGCCAGCACCGTGAGCGGCGCCGCCGGTTCCAGGGCGGCATTGATGATGCCCAGGGGAAGCACCAGCGCCAGCGCGGCCACCGCCGAGAGCAGCACCACGGCGAACACGGGCCGCAGCACCGCTCGGCGCCTGGCCGCGTCGATCAGCGCGGTCGGCATGCCCACCATGGCCAGCCCCACGTAGAGCTCGCGACGGTCGAGCACGGCAGCGGTCTGGTTGATGCCGATGCTGCAGGCCACGGTGACGAAGCTGATGGCCAGCGTGAGCAGCACGCCGGTGCGGATGTCGCTGGCCACCACCAGATCCTGGGGGCGCTGGCCCTCCACCATGCTGGCCATTCCCATCCCGACGCCCATCAGCACACCGACGAAGGTGGTGGCTCCCAGCGCTCCCACCTGTCGCCAGGTCTGCTTGGGGTCCTCGAGGATGGTGCGGGCCGCGAGCAGTTGCACCGGGCCCCGGGCACGATGCAGGTCCAGCCGCGCCACCAGGGCGACCAGCCACGGCCCGGCCAGGTTCACCGCCAACAGCGGCGTGCCGAACATGAGCACCATCATGACCAGCACCACGCCCATGCTGGGTGCGGCCCCCAGCAGCTTGGCGACCACCGAACTGGCGGCGATCGCCAGCACCGCGATGACCATGCGCGCCTTCGAGGTGGTGGGTGCCTGCTGCCGGGTGCGGACCCCCAGCGGAGTCACCTCCACCTTGCGCAGCCCCAACACCGAGCTGAGCACGGCCAGCACGACGATCACCAGCAGGGCGCCCAGCACGGGCAGGACGCCGATCCACAGGTTGCCCGCGCCGATGGGGCCACCGCCGAAGTGCAGCAAACCGAAGACCGGCATCAGGGCCAGGTAGCCCAACACGCCCAGTGCCCCGCCCACCAGGGCGATTGCCCCGGCCTCGGCCAAGGTCAGCAGGCGCAGCGTCGCCTGGCTGGCGCCCAGCAGCCGCAGCGAGCTCAGCCTCGTGTCGCGTCGACGTGCCGAGAGCCGCGCCGCTGCTCCGGCCAGGGTCATCAGGGGGATCAGGAGCAGGGCGAGTGCCACGCTCGAGAGGAAGCGGTACAGGCCGGCCAGTTCTCCCGTGGTGCTGAAGAAGTGGTGCACCCCACCGGCCACCGACAGGCTCAGCGCACTGGCCACCGCCAGCGCGCTGACGGGCAGTGCCCAGCTGGAGCGATCCGCGATGCTGGCCGGCCCCAGCAGGCCCGCCAGTTCACGAAGCACCCCCAGGGCGGGTACCCGCGAGGCGTCCAAGGGTTCGCCCTGGGGCAGCACGACGGGGGCCTCCACTCGGCTGGTGCAGCTCATGCCGCACCGTCCAGGGCGGGACGCAGCGGATTGCTGTCACTGACCACCCGGCCGTCCTCCAGACGCACGGTGCGTCCGCATCGTGCCGCGACCTTCTCGTCGTGGGTGACCATCACCAGGGTGCGGCCTCGCCCCACGGTGGCGTCCAGCAAGGCCCCGAGCACCTCGGCGGAGGTGGCCTGGTCGAGTGCGCCGGTGGGCTCGTCGGCAAAGGTGACCCCTGCTCCCGTGACCTGGCTGCGGGCGATGGCCACGCGCTGCACCTGCCCACCCGAGAGCTGCCCCAGGCGACGGTCCTCCATCCCAGCCAGCCCCAGCTGCGCCAGCCAACCCCGCGCCTGCTCCTCGGCCGCCCGACGGCCCACCCCGGCCAGCATCAACGGCAGGGCGGTGTTCTCCTGGGCGGTCAGCTCGGGCAGCAGCAGGCCCTGTTGGAAGACGAAACCGAAACGCTCACGCCGCAGCTGGGAGCGCTGTTCGGCGTCCAGGCCGTCGACGCGCACCCGAGAGACGTCGTCGTCGAGCAGCACCTGCCCGGAGTCGAGCGTGAGGATGCCCGACAGGCAGTGCAGCAGGGTGGTCTTGCCGGAGCCCGACGGGCCCATCACCGCCACCGACTCACCTTCCCGGATGGCGATCGAGACACCGCCGAGGGCGACGGTGGGGCCATAGGTCTTGACCAGGCCAAGGCCCACGAGTACGGCATGGTCGGCGTGGGTCCGCCCGGGCAGTGATTGGTTGTGATCGAGCTGTTGCATCATGCTCCCAAGCCAATCCGGCCAGCCCCTCAGCGCACATCCTCCCGGCGAAGCCTCCTTCGGGGAGCCCTCTGCACCCCTGGTATGAGACCGACCCCATGCCGTGGGGGCAGGCCAAGCGGCGGTGATCCTCCTAGGCTTGGAGCATGTCCTCCGTCGCCCCCGCCCCGTCTGCGCCCGAGCGCACCTGGCGGGGCAAGCTGCTGCGTCCCAAGGTGGGCGACGTGGTGCTGGCCTGCTTCCTGTGGTTCAGCGGCTATGGCGGTCTCCAGTCACCCGGATGGCAGAGCCCGGAGCTTCCCAGTGAGCTGTACGCCCTGTGGTCACTGGGCTTCGTGCTGCCGCTGGTGTGGCGACGCACCTTTCCCACCACGGCCACCCTGGCCATCATTCCGGCCCACCTGCTGCAACTGGCCCTGATGGACAACTTCATGCCCGCCAACATCACGGCGCCCGTGATGATCTATGCGGCGGCACGCTATTCGGCGCCCGTCTGGGCTCGTCGCTGCCTGACCCTGGCGCTGCTGGGCTGTGTGGCTGCGGGCCTCGACTGGGCACGAAGCGCCATCTACAACCCCAGCGGCGGCTTCCTGGACGGCCTGGTTCCCTTCCTGGCCAACGGCGGAGCCTGCGCGGCCGTCATCCTGGCCTGTTGGTTCGCGGGCCAGTGGGCCCGCCAGAAGGACCTGGTGCACCTGTCGTGGAGGCAGCGCGCCGAATCGCTGGAGCGGGAGCGGGCCCAGGGCATGGCGCTGGTGGCGCAGGAGGAACGTAACCGCCTGGCGCGCGAGATGCACGACATCGTCGCCCATTCGCTCAGCGTCATCGTGGTGCAGTCCGACGGCGCCGGTTACCTGGCCAGTCACGACGAACTGGGCGATGCCGAGACCCGGCTGGCCCGGGTGAACCAGGCGATCGAGACCATCGGGCAGACGGCGCGCACCGCGCTGGGCGAGACCCGACGCCTGGTGGGAGTGCTGCGCCAGGACGGAGAAGAGGTGGAGCTGGCCCCGGCTGCCACCCTGGACCAGATGGACGAGCTGGTCGCCCAGCTGCAACGCGCCGGGGTGCCCGCGAGCTTCACCGTCGAAGGCGATGCCGACGCGCATCCTGCGCTGAGTGAGGGCGCCCAGATGGCGCTCTACCGCGTGGTGCAGGAGTCGTTGACCAATGTGATGAAGCATGCCGGCCCGGGCGCCACCGTCCAGGTGAGCCTGCAGCATTCGTCCGAGGGCATCAGCCTGCGCGTGGCCGACACCGGCTCGGGCCCCAGTGGCAGCGTCGACGGCCACTATGGCGACGGCCTGGGCCACGGCCTGGTGGGCATGCGCGAACGCATGGCCGCCTGGGGTGGCCAGCTCAGCGCCGGACCACGCCCCGGGGGCGGTTTCGCGGTGCACGCCGTGCTGCCCCACCACCCCGCCCCCACCCCCGACGAGAGGACCTCCTGATGGGCGAGACCCCGATCCGACTGCTGCTGGCCGACGACCAGGAGATGGTCCGTGCCGGCTTCCGCATGGTGCTGGACGCCCAGCCCGACATGACCGTGGTGGGCGAGGTGGGCAACGGGGCCCAGGCCGTCGAGGCCGCTCGCTCCGGCGTCGACGTGGTGCTGATGGACATCCGCATGCCGGTGATGGACGGCGTGGAGGCCACCCGTCGCATCACCGGCGCTGCATCCTCCAAGCCCTCCTCCCCAACCACGGTCCCCGAGCCCACGTCACCCTCCACGGTCCCCGAGCCTGTCGAGGGGCCCCGGGTGCTGGTGCTGACCACCTTCGACCTGGACGAGTACGTCTACTCCGCACTGCAGGCCGGGGCGGCCGGCTTCCTGCTCAAGGATGCTGGCCCGGCCGAGCTGCTGGCCGCGATCCGGGCGGTGCATTCCGGCGAGGCGGTGGTGGCCCCGTCGGCCACCAGGCGGTTGTTGGAGCGCTTCCTGCCCAGCCTGCCGTCGGGCCCCCAGGAGCTGCACGACACCCAGGACAGGCTCTCTCCGCTGACCGAACGGGAGCGCGAGGTGCTCGTCGAGGTGGGCAGCGGCCTGACGAATCAGGAGATTGCCGCCAAGCTCTTCCTGGCGGAGGCTACGGTGAAGACCCACATCGGGCACATCCTTGCCAAGCTGGGATTGCGCGACCGGATCCAGATGGTGGTGCTGGCCTACGACACCGGGTTGGTCAAACCTCAACGCTAGGCTCACGTTGAGGTTGTTGCTGTCGATGTAGCACGACCTACATTGGCGCCATGAATACTCTGACCCCCCTGAAGAAGTTCATCGCCTCCGCCGTCACCGCCGTCGCCTTCGTCGGCCTCGCCCAGACCGCTCCCGCCCAGGCCGCCGTGAACAGCGACGTCGCCAAGGTGAGCCTCAGCGGCCAGCAGACGACCACCGACGGTGGCCGCATCCTGTGGTGCTACTGAGCCTCACACCCCTCGACGACCAATCCCCCAACAACAAATCCCCCGAACGGCGAAGCGCCCGACACCAGACGGTGTCGGGCGCTTCGACCTCTTCGCGGCCCCGCCGTCACCTCACGGGGGTTGTCACCTCATGGGGCCGGCTGTCGGAATCACTTGCCCTGCGTGAACTCCCGGACGGCCTCGACGGCCACGTCAGGCTGGTCGCTGAAGACGTGGTCCATGCCGGCGGCCAGGAAGGTCTTGATCTCACCCTTCATGTCGCCCAGCTCGGCCGGATCGTCCGAGCTGCGGAAATCCTTGGGCAGGAAGTCGTTCTCGGCGCGGAAGGTCCACCCGGTCACCGGCAGGCCGGCGGCGTGGGCATTCTTGATGGCGTCGGTGGGCTTGCCCAGCGATCCGTCCTTCTTCTTCGGGATCATCAGGTTCTTGCACAAGCCGACGCTGTCGGCGTACTTGGCCACCTTCTTCATGCCGGCCGGGGTCACCATGTCCTTGTAGGTGGTGGTGTTCCCGGAGGCGGCGAAGTCGGCCGGGGCTCCCGAGCAGTCCATCAGCTGCACCAGCTGCACCTTGGTCATCTGGTTCAGCTCCTGCAGGTTGCCCACCTCGAAGCTCTGGATCTGCACCGGCGACTTCTTCTTGCCGTAGCCATTGGCCTCCAGCACCCTGACGGTGCCCTCCTCCTGGCTCAGCCCGATCGAGTCGAAGTAGCTGCCGTGCTTGATCTCGGGGATCACGCCCACGGGCTTGCCGTCGCAGGTCTTCGAGCGACGGGCCAGGTCGACCACCTCGTCGAAGGTCGGCACCTGGTACAGCCCGTCGAACTTGGCGCTGCCCGGGCGCAGGTCGCCCAGACGCTCCTTGGCGCGCAGGGTGCGCAGCTCCTCCAGGGTGAAGTCCTCGGTGAACCAACCGGTGATCTTGTTGCCGTCGATCGTCTTGGTGGTCTTGCGATCGGCGAACTCGGGACGCTCCGCGACGTCGGTGGTGCCGCCGATCTCGTTCTCGTGACGGTCCACCAGCACGCCGTCCTTGGTGCTCACCAGGTCTGGCTCGATGTAGTCGGCGCACTGGTTGATGGCCACCTCGTAGGCCGCCAGCGTGTGCTCGGGACGGTAGCCCGAGGCGCCACGGTGGGCGAAGACGGTGTGGTTGGCGTCGGCCGCGGGCACCTTCTTCTTGGCCAGGTCCAGGATCACCATCTCGGTGTCGTCCGGGGTGCCGGGCTTGCGGGCGTCATTGCCGGGGTAGTTGTTGTCATTGGCAATGAGCAGGCGACCGTCCTTGAGCTTCACCACGGTCTCGACGCTCTGGAAGGGGAAGGTGAAGGTCTTGTCGACGCCGTGGCCCGGGAAGGTCTCCATGCCGATGCCGTCGGGGTTGTCGATCTTGAGCAGGTCGACGACGAGCTCCTTGCGCAGGAAGCCGTCCTTCTCGGCCTTGTTGAGGTTGACCTCGTAGACGCGCTTGGTGACGCTCTCGGCGCCCCAGAAGTCGTCGCGCTCCACGACGAGCATGCGATTGCCCTTGGTGATGAAGGCATCGCCCACCAGGTTGTCGTCGGTGTCGGCCTGGTACTTCCAGGTGCGGCCGGTGTACTTGTTGGTGCGGGTGTCGAACTGGCTGATGACGCGGGTGCGCTTGTCGTCGCCGTTCAGGTAACCCTCGAGGATCGGGTACAGGTAGCGGCCGTTGGTGCTGGCCGCCATCGCCTCGAATCCCTTCGAGTTGCGCAGGTTGGCTTCCTCGTCCTTGGCCAGGTGCGGGTTGCTGGGGCTCTTGACCTGCTCGACGCCCTTGGCGGAGGCCTTGCCCGGCACCGGCATCGGCACGGGGGCCTGCAGCAGCACGCCGTCGGCGCTGAAGTGCAGCAGGTAGGGGCCGAATTCCTCACCGATCCAGAAGGAACCGTCCTTGGCCACCACCATGGACTCGACGTCGAAGTCGGCGCCGGTCAGCAGGCGCTTCTTGGTGTGCTCGTTGACGATCTTGAAGCCGGCATTGTGGTGCGGGTCACGCAGCTGCACGAACTTCTGCACCTTGATGGTGCCCTTGCCGCCCTCGGCGGTCTCCCACTGCGGCTTCACCTTGTAGACACGCAGCAGGAAGTCGTCGGAATTGGCCTTGGCGCCAAAGCCGTTGTCGGGCAGGCCCCAGAAGGAACCGTCACCGATCTCTGCCATGGCGGAGAATCCGGGGATGACCTGACCGGCGAAGGGGCCCTTGCGGCCATTCTTCTCGGTCACCTTGGCGCCCGACTCGGGACCCTTGGCCAGGTAGTCGGCGCTGAGCTGGGCGCGGGCCTCCAGGGTGGGGACGACCGTCTTGGTGGTCTTGGCCTTGGCGGTCTTCGACTTGGCAGCATGGGGCGCCGGCTTGTCCGCCGGGGCGGCGTGGGTGGATGCGACGGCGGTCAGGGGCAGGACGAGCGCGGCCGAGCCCAGGGCGACGGCGGCGAGACGCGAAATCTGTGGGGTACGCATGCGCCCCAGCCCATCGCATTCAGCTGAGCTTCAGGTTTCCGGCGGGTGTGCCGCGGGTGAACTTCTGGCGGGCCCCGGAATGCCGCTCGGGTTCCTGACTCCCGCTCGGGTTCCTGACTTCCGCTCGGGTTGCAACACGCGCGGGAGCCACAAACCCACGCGTCGTGCAGCGGAAACTCTTGAAGCATTTCTTTCGAAAGAATAGTTTCATATTCATGGCCAGTCATTCACCCGCGGCGCGCAGCACCGTCATCACCCCGGACCAGCTCAAGGCCTGCGCACATCCGCTGCGCATCGCCCTGCTGGAGCAGCTTGGCTGGCACGGCACCCTCACAGCCAGTCAGATCGCCGAACTCGTCGACGAGTCACCTTCCAACTGCTCTTGGCACCTGCGGCGGCTCGCCCAGGCAGGCCTGGTGGAGCGAGCCGAGGGCCAGAACCGTCGCGATCGGCCCTGGCAGCTGACCTTCGACCAGTACGCCTTCGACGCGAACCTGAACTCCATCACCCCGGATCTGCTCGCGCACCGCCAGACCGGCCGGATGCTCACCGCCCGACGCCGCCGGGGAGGCCCGCCCCAGACCCATGCCACCCATGCTGCCTGGCTCACCCCAGCCGAGGCGGAGGCCGTGATGGTGCACCTGGAAGCAGCTCGACGTGCCGTCGAGGACGCGACGAAGAATCGCACCGACCCGACCCAGCGCCCCGCAGACGCCATCTCCTATGAGCTGGTGCAGTGGCTGGTCCCTGTCGAGGGCGGAGCATGACCTCCACCCGGGAACTGCTGCGCGCACCGCTCTATGGGCGCTGGTTGGCCGGGCGTGCCGTCAGCTGGTTCGGCGACACGGTGATGATCCTGGCGCTCAGCATCTGGGTGAAGTCACTGACCGGCAGCTCGTCGCAAGCAGGTGTCACGCTGGCCTTCTTCATGGCCCCGCAGCTGTTCGCACCGCTGGCCGGCCAGCTGGTGGACCACATTCCCCGCCGCGTGGTGCTGGTGGCGGGGAACCTGCTGTCCGCGGCAACCCTGGTGCCACTGTAGTGGGTGCACCGGCCTGATCAGGCGTGGGTGATCTGGGCGGCCGCGGTGGGCTACGGCCTGTCCGGGGTGCTGCTCTCCTCCGCCTCCATGGCGCTGCAGCGATCCATCACGCCCGACGAGTTGTTGGCCCGCGCCCAGGGCCTCCAGCAAACTGTCGGGACCTCCTTCCAGCTGCTGGCACCGCTGGTGGGAGCCGCCCTGTTCGCCACACACGGTGGCCGCGGCCCCACAGCCGTCGCCATCATCTGCTTCCTCGCAGGTGCGGTGCTCTTCGCGAGCTTCCCCGAACCCGCCAAGGACGATCCACCGGAGCAGGTCGGGCTGTGGCGGCAGGTGACCGCTGGGCTGGAACACATCTGGCGGCACAAGCCGCTGCTGGACGCAATGACGGCGATGCTGCTGGTCAACTGCGTCGCCGGACTGTTGGAAGGGGCGATGTACTCCGTGACCGACACCTTCGGGCGTAGCGCCGCCTGGGCCGGCACGATCGCCAGTGCGCAAGGGGCCGGGATGGTTGCCGGATCCCTGGCCGCCTCACGAGTGGTGGAAAGGATCGGCGAGATCCGTTCCATGACCGTCGGGTTGTCCATCAGTGCCGTGCTGGTGCTCCTCGCCGCGGCCACCCCGACGTTGTGGACCTACCTGGCGGTGGTGGTGGCGATCGGGGCCTTCCTGCCGATGGTCTTCGTCGCCGCCGGGACCCTGCAGCAGCGCGTCACGCCCAACCACCTGATGGGGCGGGTGGGCACCGCCATGGCACCCCTGTTCAGCCTCACCAGTGTCGGAGCGATGAGCGTGGGCGCGATGCTGGTGGCCACCGTCAGCTTCCGGCAGATCTATCCCTTCGTCACGGTGGGCATGGCGGGTGCGGCCGTCTGGCTGCGGCTTGCCACCCGACGGCGCAGCCACCCCGGTGCCCCTCAGCCCCAGGATCAGAGCTCGCGAACCACCCTGGCCGGCTGACCCAGGGCCACCACATTGGCGGGCAGGCTCTTGCTGACGATGGCCCCGGCCCCCACCACGGTGTTGTCCCCGATGGTGACGCCGGGCAGCACGATCACCCCGCCGCCGAGCCACACATTGTCACCAATCGTGATGGGCTCGGCGGCCTCCAACTTGTCGCGTCGCTGCTGCGGATCCAGCGGGTGCGTCGGGGTCAGGAGCTGCACATTCGGGCCGATCTGGCAGTCCTCGCCGATGGTGATCTTCGCGACGTCGAGGGCGGTGAGGTTGTAGTTGATGAAGGTGCGTGCGCCGATGCTGATCTGGCCGCCGTAGTCGACGTGCAGCGGCGGCTTGATGTAGGCGCCCTCCCCCAGCTCCCCGATCAGTTCCTCGAGCAGGCCGCGGGCACTGTCCGGATCGTCGACGCTGGCCTGCAGGTAACGCACCTGCAGCTCGACGGCACGCTGGGCGAGCCGGGCGCTCTCCGGGTCGTCGGCGATGTAGAGGTCGCCCGCCAGCATCCGCTCGCGGTTGGTCCGGGGGTCTCCGGCGAAGTAGTCGCTCATGTGCGTCGACGCTACCCCGCCGGAGACCGACGGATCACTCCACGACGATGGCGTCACCCACGCCACGTTCACCGGTGGCATCCGACGGGCTGGTGACCAGCTCGTCGTCCACCACCATGGCGGTGGACCCGCCACCGTCCAGGTTGATGGCATCGGTCATGCCCAGGTCTTTGGCCACCTGCGCGGCCTCCGGGATGCTCAGACCCAGGTCGGTCAGCTGGCGGCCGTCGACTGTGACCAGCAGGGTGCGGCCCTGGGCGTCGACGCCGGCGAAGGTGCGCGGGTTGCGCTGCAGCACCCAGCCGTAGTCGAAGGACGGGTTGAGCGGCTGGTTCATGCCGTCGCGCTTCTGGGTGACGAACAGGTTGCCGTCGCGAACCAGCTCCGGGCCGCCGTTGACGACGGTGGTGCGGGGCTTGTCCAGCCGGGCGCGGCCGTCGGTCAGGCGCTGGGTCCAGGTGCCGCGCTCACCCACCTGCACCTCGGACAGCAGCTGCTGTGCGTAGGCGCCGGTGGCCTGGATGGAGGTCTGCCCGGCCTTCAGGGCGGTGCCACGGGTGGCCTTCGCGGCGACGACGCGCTTGCCCTGCAGGACGACCTCGGCTCCCTCACCGGCCGGGGTGCTGGCGGCAAAGTCCGGGGTGTAGGCGACGAGCTCGGCGTCGTCGGTGCAGGTCACGTCGTGCAGCGGCAGGGCGGTGACCTTGTCCGTGGCATCGCCGCCGCAGTTGCGGATCAGGCCGATGACGCGGTTGATGCCGTCGAGCTGCAGGCGCTGGCCGTCGAGGCGGGCCTCACCCTTCCACACCGGGTTGACGACGCGGGTGTGGCGGGCCTTCGGGTCGAGCACCAGGGCGGGCCGATCGGCAATGGTCTCGCTGACCAGCTTGCCGTCGTAGACAGCGACACCGGCCGGGTCGCCCTCGGCACCGGCCTTGGGATCCATCACGAAGAAGCCGGCGTTGATGGCGGCACGCGCCCCGACGAAGGCGGCCAGTTCGGTGGTCTTCTCCCGGGTGGCGAGGTCGGGGCCGAAGGTGGCGCCGAGCTCACCCTTGAAGTGCTTGGGATCAATGGTCAACACGTTGATCCGCCACGGTCCCTTCGCCTGGGTTCCGCCGTCCCAGCCGGTGAACCACGAGCGGGTGCTGAATCCCTTGGCCTTGAGGTCCGCGACGAGCGCGTCGGCCTCGGCCTTGGTGGCGAAGGTCTGGTCCAGGCGCAGGCGGTGACCCAGCGTGCTGGCGGGCAGGTCGGCGACGGCGGGCTGCTCGACGGCCTCGACGGTGGCGGCAAAGCCGGCGTCGGCCAGCCTGGCGCGGGTGGCCTCGGCCGCGGCCTTGTCCTGGATGGAGCGGGCCGGGGCGTCGGGATCCGGGCTGGTGGCCTGCGAGGGCATGTTCACCTCGACGATCCAACGCAGGCTGGAATCGGTGCCGCCACGGGTGATCAGGGTGTGGGTGACGCCGCGCTGCACCATCGTGGTGGTGCGGGTCTCGGTCTGGTCGGGGGATCCCAGGTTGAGGGGTCCGGGTACGGGTGCGGGCTTCGGGGCCGGCTTGGCGACGGCCGTGGTTCCGGCCAGGGGCAGGGCAAGCGTCGCAGCTCCGACGACGGCGACCGCGAGGCGAGTGGGGTTGTGGGTACGCATGGGCCGATCACAGCGCATCCCGGCGAACGGCTGGGGATCTTGTGTGACGAGCCGGTGAACGGGGCCCGGTGATCCCCGCACCCGTCGCTGACCTTGGTCATGGTTGCGCCGGAGCGCTCCCGCCCAAGTGTGACCAAGGTCAGCCGAAGGGCTGGCAGCGGGGGCACCACCAGACAAGGCGCTCCTGTGTGGTGGGGCCGTACTCCTCGCACTGGATCCGGGTGCGGCACCGTGGGCAGGGTTTCCCGGCGCGGCCGTATACCCAGCGCCCGTCGCGCCCCGAGGCGGTGGGCACCCACGGCCCGGGCCCTTTGTTGGCGGCCAGCAGGCGTTGCGCCGTGCGCACCAGAGCCAGCAGGTCCGGCACGCCGGCCACCGGGGTGCGTGGATTGATCCGCTGGTGGAAGAGGGATTCGGCGCGGTAGATGGTGCCGATCCCGGCCAGGTTGCGCTGGTCCAGCAGTGCCTCGCCGATGGTGCGCGACGGCTCGCGCAGCAGGTTGGCGACGGCCAGCTCCTCGTCCCAGTCGGGGCCCAGCAGGTCTGGCCCCAGGTGCCCGACCACCTCGTCCTCGTGATCGGTGCGCACCAGATCGACCATGCCCAGCCGAAGCCCCACCGCCACGGTCTCGTCATTGCCGAGCAGGACGCGGATCTCGTGGTCCGGGCCCGGCAGCCTCCCCTGCGCGTCGACGAACTTCCAGGTGCCCTCCATCCTCAGATGGGTGTGGATCGTCCACCCACCGTCGAGCCTGGTCAGCTGGTGCTTGCCGCGAGGCACCACCTCCACCACACGCTGCCCCACCAGACCCTGCGAGGCCGCCGCGGCCGACGGGACCCGCAATTCGACGTGGGTCAGCGCCCTGCCGGCCAGGGCATCGTGCAGTGTGGCGCAGGAACGAAAGACGGCATCACCCTCGGGCATGGGTCTCATCCTGCCGGTAGAAGGCCAGCAGGCCGTCAACGGCCGTGGCCAGCCGACTCCGGTACCGTTCTTCGACGCCGGGAGCCAGCTCCAGCCGCACCTCCCGCTCGGTGCGCCCCGCCCTGGTTCTGCGGGAGAGCCGGAAACTGCCCACGTCGATGCCGTCGACGATGACGAAACCATTGCCCATCTCGCCCGGGTTGAGGTGCTGGTCACCCAGTCGATGCCCCGGTTGGCGTGGGAAGCGCGGCCGGTCGTGACTGAGGAAGGTCTCGTCGAAGTTGGGCAGCAGGAAGACACCCTCGGTGCCATGGTCGGGCGCCCCGGGCACCGTCCACAGCTCCACCCCGTCCACCGTCGACCGCTCGAAGCCACTGGCCAACGCCTGACGCGCCTCGGTACGGGTGATGTTGCTCCAGCGCTGCAGATCGCGCAGCGAGGTGGGCCCATGCCCCGCGACGAAGCGGTGCACCAATTCGGTAGCCAGTTCGGCCCGGGGCCGAGGCGACTGGGCGGGCACCACGTCGTCGAGCAGCAGGTAGCTGTGTTCCCCACCGACCAGCGGGCCGGAGCAGATCAGCCCCCGTGCCTCGGCGATCATCAGCAGGTGCGCGACGGTCTGGTTCGGCTGAGGTGATGCCGGTCTGGGCAGCACGGCCTGCAGCTGGCGGCGGGTCAGCGGACCATCGCCAAGCTGCCGCCGCAACACCTTCTCCGCGGCGGCCCAGACCTCGTCGTCGATGCCCAACTGACGCTGCCGGGCCCGGTTGCCGGAGCCGATCCTGGGCCCGGTGAGCTCCAGCAGCCAGCGGATGTCGTCGCGGTGCACGTAGTGCCAGGTGGGGCGCAGCACGTGGGTGCGCAGCACCTCACCCGCGTCGATGGCAGCGCGTACCGAGGCGTCGTCGGCACCGCTGCGCAGCCCCAGCGACCACCGAGCCAGCGGCGGGTCCTGGGCCTGCACCGCCAGTGAGTTGCGCACCGCCTCGGCCACCGACGGCGCCCGTGGCCCCGTCAACTGCTGGGCAGCGAGCCGCAGCCCGACCACCTGCAGGACCGCCGCTGTCTCCACGGGTGGCCGCCTTTCGTTGGTCAGTCGCCGGTGCGTCCGGCCGCCCTACGGTAACGGGCCGGGGAGAGCCGACGCCGACGCACCACCGCGAGCAGGCAGGCGATGGCCGCCAGCAGCCACAGTCCGACCAGGGTTCCGACCGGGCCGACGCCCAGGGATTCGCCGATCACGGCGCGACGCACCCCGTCGAGGGCAGGGGCCAGCGGACTGACCCCATGGATCGCGGTGAAGACACCGGGCACGGCCGAGACGATGCCCACCGCCGCGGCGACGGCCCCCAGCAGCACCGCCACGGCACGGCCGAGGCCGCCGAACCAAGCAGCCAGCGCGTGGTTGATCGCGGTGAAGCTCAGCGTGGTGAGCATCAGGAAGGCGGTGAGCACCACGCCGTTCGACAGGCCGAGGTCGAGCACCGTACTGCCCAGGATGCCCAGCAGCACGGCCTGCCCCACCGCGACGGTGGCGCCGGGCACCATGGTCGCCGCGGCCAGCTGCCAGCTGGGACGCGACGAGGTGAGCGTGCGGGAGGCGATCGGACGCATCAGCAGCCAGGTGGCCAGGGCACCCAACCAGGCACCCAGCACCAGCAGCAGCGAGGTGAGCTGGCTGAGCGGGGTGGCGAAGCGCTCGGCATCACCGGAGACGGGCGTGGCCACCACACCCGAGAGCTTCTCGCGTTCCTGCTTGCTGTAGCTGGGCACCTCCTTGGCCCCGTCGGAGACCTTCTCGGCAAAGGTGCGGGTGCCCTCGGACAGCTTGGTGCTGCCGGTGGCCAGGTCGGTCATGCCGGTGGCCAGCTCCTGCACGCCCTGGTTGGCCTGGTGCACCCCGTCGGTGTACTGGCCGACGCCCTTGGTGTACTCGTCCAGGCCGGTGCTGAGCTTGTTGGCCCCGTCGGTCAGTTGGGTGCCGCCGCTCTTGAGTTGCTGTGATTTGCTGGCCAGGGTGTCGGCGCCGTCGCTGAGCTCCTTGACGCCAGACTTCAGCTGCCCCAGTTGGGCCTCGATCTGCTTGGGCAGCTCGTCGACGAGCTGGGTGACGCCGCCCGAGAGCTGGTTGGCACCGGTGGCAAGACTCTTGGTTCCCGAGCGCAGGCTCTGCCCGGTCTGGGGATCCTTGTGGTCCAGGGCGGCCGCGGCGGTCCCGGCGCCGGCCCGGAAGCCGCCGGTGAAGGCGGGCTCGGCGAGCTTCTCCACCTCGGGGCAGACGGCCTCGGCCACCTGGGAGGTGCGCTTCGGATCGGTCAGCACCTCGCTGATCTGCTCCGCGGCGGGCAGCTGGATCCGCTTGAGCACCTCGGCCTTCTGCTCGGGGGTGAGCTCCATCTCTGCGGGCAGCTCGTCGAGCTGCGTCGCGACGGCCTGCTTCAGCTCTGCTTGGTACTGGGCGATCTGTTCTTCCCCCAGCTGGGTGCGCATCGCGTCGGCCACCTGGGTGGCGCAGCCCTCACCGAACTGTTCGGTGTAGGCCTCCATCACCTGCGGCGGGACGGGTGCCTTGCCGTCGCGCCAGGCCACCAGCTGCTGCTGGTAGGCGTCCACGCCCTGCGACACGCCCGAGGCACCGTCGGAGAGCTGCTGGGCTCCTTGCTTCAGCTGGCCCAGCTGGGCGAACTGGCCCGTGCCACTGGACTGCTCCAGGCCGGACTCCAGCTGGTTGATGCCACCGGCCAGTTGCCCGATGCCGTCGACCACCTGGCCGGTGCCCTTGGTGTACTCGGCCACGCCGGTGCCCAATTCCTGGGCCCCGCTGGCCAGTTGGCTTCCACCCTCGTCGAGCTTGGCGCCGTTGGCGTCCAGCTCGTTCATGCCCTTGCCCAGTTCACCGACGCCCTGGGCGGCCTTGACGGTGCCGTCGCCCAGCCGTTCGGCACCGTCGGCCAGCTGGGAGGCCCCGTCGCCGATCGTGGTGATCTGCTTGCCCATGGTGTTGAAGCCCACGTAGATGTTGTCCAGGTAGTTGCCGGTGAGCATCGCGTTGGTGCTCTGGGCGGCCATCTCGGCCACCTCACGGGCAATCTGGGCGTCCTGCACCGCCGACGACGGGGAGGTCTGCACGTCGATGGTGGCCTGCTGGGCGGTCTTGGCGTCGGCGACGCTGGTGGCCGCCGCGGAGAAGTTCTTGGGGATGGTCACCACCACGGCGTACTCGCCGCTGGCCAGCCCGGCGGCGGCGTCGGAGGGGTCGCTGAGCTTCCAGGTGACGTTCTTGCTGGGCTTGGCGACGATCTCGGCGGCCAGCTGGCGGCCCATCGGCACCGTCTGTCCGTCCACCTTGACCGCCTCGTCGGTGTTCACCACGGCGGCGGTGATCTTGCCGAGCCGGTCGTCGCGGCCCCAGGCGGTACCCAGCAGGACGCCGGCCACCAGTACGGGAACCAGCACCAGCGCCAGCAGGCTCCAGCGTCGCAACGGGACGTGGGAGTTGGCGCGCTCGGCGTGGAAGATGGGGATGTTCATGGTTGTCCTCACAGGCTCTCGACGAGCTGACGTTCGGTGGTGGCCTCGGGCGCCTCGGGGCGAGGCTGCGGCGTGGCGGGGTCGGGTGTGAGCAGCGCGATGGTGCGATCGGCCCGCCAACGGGCGATGGCCTCGCGGTCGTGCAGCCCCAGGACGAAGGCGGGCCCCTCGACAGGCTCGGGGACCGGGAGCCCCTCGACAGGCTCGGGGACCGGGGAAGCAAGCTCGGGGGACGGGGAGAGGGCGCGGGCGTCGGCGATGGCCTGGTCCAGGGCGGCCAGCTCGGGGCCGGCGAGGGCGTCGGCCCCGTCGACGAAGACCACGCGGGGAGCGCGGCCCAGGGCCGAGGCGAGGTCTCGCTCCAGACCCGACTTGCTGCCCGCTTCCAGGAAGGCGGTGGCCTGGCGCACCTCGGCGGCCCGTTCGGGCAGCAGCAGACCGGCCACTCGTGCCTTTCCGTCGGTGGCGTCCAGCCGTCCGGCCAGGGTGAGCAGCAGGGCACGGCGCGGGTACGAGTCGCCCTGCACGACGGCCACCTGCCCCGGGTCAAGGTGCAGTGAGGCCTGCTCGAAGATGCCCTCCACCGACAATCCCTCGGCATGCAGCGCCTCGCGATGATCCGGGCTGGGCCACTGCGCCAGCTCCAGTTCGCGGTGCAGGCCCTCGCCCTCGACGTCGAGCACCGGCAGCATCTTGTCGAGCCAGTGCGGCAGGTGCCAGGCGCGAGCGCCGAGCAGTTGCAGCACGGCCGGCACCAGGGTCATCCGGATCACGAAGGCGTCGACGGCCACACCCACGGCCAGGCCGAAGGCGATCTGCTTGATCGGCCCCATGCCCTCCGGCACGAAGAAGGCGAAGACCGCGAACATGATGACGGCGGCCGCGGTCACCACCTGCGCCGAGGCGGTGAAGCCGCTGGCGATCGCAGCGCGGGCCAGCCGGTCACGGTCACCGGCCGGATCCTTGCGCACGGCGTGCACGAAGTCCTCGCGCATCCGGCTGACCAGGAAGACCTCGTAGTCCATGGCCAGGCCGAACAGGATGCCCATGATGACGATGGGCATGAAGCTGATGATCGGCACGGGCTTCTCGAGGTTGATGATCCCGGCCCCGATGCCTTCGTTGAAGACCAGCTGGGTGGCGCCGAAGGCGGCGCCGACGCTCAGCAGGTAACCGACGGTGGCCTTCAGCGGCACCCACACCGAGCGGAAGACCATCATGAGCAGCACGAAGGACAGCCCGACCACGAAGATGCCGAAGGGCAGCAGGGCACCGGCCAGCCGCTGTGAGACGTCGATCTGGATGGCGGTCGATCCCGTCACGGCGGTCTCCACGCCGGGAGTCTCGGCCCACTGGTCATGCTGGTCCACCAGCCGCTGCACCAGGTCTGCGGTGGCGGGGTCGTCGGGGCCCGTGGTGGGCACCACCTGGACGAATCCGGTGTCGGCATTGCGATTGGGAGTGGCGATGAGCACCTTGGCGACGCCCTCGGTCGACTCGATGTCCTTCTTGAGGGTGTCCATGACGCCCATCGGGTCATTGCTGCCCAGGATGTCTGCGGTGACGATCAACGGGCCGTTGTAGCCGGGGCCGAAGTGTTCGCTGACCAGGTCGTAGGTGACGCGCTGCGGCTTGCTGGCCTCGGCCTGGCCGGCATTGGGCAGGCTCATCTGCAGGTTCGCGGCCGGCACGGAGAGCGCGCCCAGCACGGCGGTGACCAGCACGACGGTGAGCAGCGGCAGCCGGGTGGCCAGGCGCACCCAGTTGCCGAAGAAACCTCGCCCGGGGGCCTTGCGACGACGCCGCTTGCGGGCGCGGGGACGCAGACGCTCACCCATCAAGCCCATCAGCGCGGGCAGCAGGGTGAGGGCGATCACCACGGCCAGGGCGACGGCGATGGCGGCGAAGACACCCATGATGGTGAGGAAGGGAATGTTGGCCAGCCCCAGCCCCACCAAGGCGATGCACACCGTCAGGCCGGCGAAGACCACGGCCGATCCGGCGGTGGCGACCGAGCGGGCGGTCGACTCCTCGGCGTCCATCGGCTCGACGCCCTCGACGGGGCGCAGCTGCTCACGGTGACGCGACAGGATGAACAGCGCGTAGTCGATGCCCACGGCCAGGCCCAGCATCACCGCGAGCATCGGGGTGGTGGAGTTCACCTTGGCCAGGCCCGCCGAGATCATCAGCAGGAAGAGCGACAGCACGACGCCGACGATGGCGGTCATCAGGGGAAGCCCCGCGGCCAGCAGCGATCCCAGTGACAGGAAGAGCACCACCAGTGCCACGCCGACGCCGACCACCTCGGTGGCGCTCAGGGTGGGCACCTCGATCGAGAAGGCCTGGCCGCCCATGTGCACCTGGGACCCGTCGGGCAGGTCTGCCTCGACGCGGTCGGCCAGCGCGATGAGCCGCTCCCGGTCCTCGTCGGTGATCTCCTCCATGGAGCCCTCCAGCTGCAGCTGCACCAGGGCCGCCTGCTGGTTGTCGCTGATCATGCCGGTGCTCAGGCCACTGAAGGGGCTGGTGACCCTGGTGACGATGGGGTCACCACCGAAGTCCTTGACGACCGCCTCGATGCCCTGCTTGGCCTGCTCGTCGCCCACCCGCTCCCCCTCGGGAAGCACGACGATGGCCTCTGCCGTGGTGGCTGCGGCCTCCGGGAAGGTCAACCGCAACTGGTCGAGCGCCTCCTGCGACGGGGCACCCGGAATGTTGAAGTCGTCGCTGTACTCGGCTCCCGCGAGGCCGGCCAGCCCGCCGAGCACCACGAGGATCGCCAGCCACAGCGCCAGCACGCGCTTGTGATTGCGATGGCAGCTGCGGCCCAGGCGATAGAGGAAGGAAGACATGGAGGCGACCCCGAGATGCGAAGGAGAATCCGATACAGTGTTGTATCCGATACAGGAGTGTACCCTTCGTCGAAGACCTGACAAAGCCGCTCCACAAGCCGACCCAGCGCCCAGAGGACCCATGAGCATGCCCACCACCGCCCGCCGCGCCGCCACCCGTGAACGACTGGTGGGCGCGGCCATCGAGGTCATCGCCCGCAAGGGCGTGCTGGCGGCCAGCGTGGAGGAGATCTGCGAGGCCGCCGACTTCACCCGGGGGGCCTTCTACTCCAACTTCGCCTCCAAGGACGACCTGTGCGTGGCGGTGCTGGAATGGCTCGGCCAGCGCTACCTGGCGGCCGCCCGCAACGCGATCGCGCGCATGGATCCCACCCTCGACGTCGACGAGCGGATCACGCGCGCGGTCCAGCTGTTCATCACCACCTCTGGCACCAAGCCCGAATCGGCACTGGTGATGAGCGAGCTGCGTCTGCACGCCGCTCGGGAACCCGCCCTGCGCGATGCCTTCGCCGCCTACGAGAGCAGCGTCACCCCGATGTTCGGCGAATTGATCGGTGAAGGACTGCGCACCGCCGGGCTGCGGCTGACCATCCCGATGGACCAGGCCCTCTCGCTGCTGCATGCGGTGCACGACCAGACCACCCTGGACCAGTTGGTCCACGACGCCAGCCCCGATTCGCCACAGGCCACCGAGCTGCTCAGCCTGGTGCTGCGCGCCATGATCACCGCCGACTGACGTTTCGAGACGTTCAACCAGCCGTCACCCTGCGGCTTCGCTCCCGCCATCCATGGTCGCAATCGTTGATCCATGACCCAGCTGCGCGGCCTCGACGGGCACACGCCCGCCACCGTGCAGCCCGCCTTGCGGCCGCCCCGCGCTGGGTCCACCCGTCCCCTGGTGGAGAGCACCGAATGGATGGGCGCCCTCGA
Organism: Luteococcus struthionis; assembly: GCF_048595755.1. Lineage (GTDB taxonomy): Bacteria > Actinomycetota > Actinomycetes > Propionibacteriales > Propionibacteriaceae > Luteococcus. The sequence continues at coordinate 1,022,610 of NZ_CP184360.1, read as the reverse complement.
CCCGTCGCTGCGGCTCGACGCGCTGACCATTCCCGGCACCCACAATTCCGGGGCCACCCGCGGAGGACGCTGGGTGGCCTGCCAGCACCACGGCATCCGCGACCAGCTCGAGGCCGGGGTGCGCTACCTCGACATCCGAGTGCGCCACCACCGCGGCAGTTTTCGCGTGCACCACAACCAGTTCTTCCAGGGGCTCACCCTGGACGACGTCCTGGAGACCTGCCGGGACTTCCTGCAGGGCCACCCCACCGAGAGCGTGCTGCTCTGCCTCACCCAAGAGTTCTCCCGCTCCGACGCCGCGGCCCTCGCCCGCACCTGGAGCCGCCTGCGGGCACGCTTTGCGGGGCTGGTGCGTGACTCCCGGCGGGTTCCGACGCTGGCGCAGGCCCGCGGTCACGTGGTGGTGGTCACCCGCAGCGCCGGCTTTGCCGGGCTCGACCACAGCGGCTGGCAGGTGAGCGACGACTGGCGCATCGATTCGGCTCGCCTGTGGGACAGCCGCAAGTGGCCCGGGGTCACCGACCACCTGCGTCGGGCACGCGCGGCTCGCGGCGACGGACGGATGTGGAGCTGCCATGCCTCGTCCAATGGCCTGTGGCTCACGCCCCTGCAGGCGGCCAATCGGCTGGAGCCCTTGCTGACCAGGCATTTCGACGAGCTGCCCGAACGTGGCGAGGGGCATCCGCCCGAGCGCAATGGCATCGTGCTGCTGGACTTCATCACCCCGCAGCAGACCAGACAGCTGTGGGGCCGCAACCTGTAGTCGCGGCCCCACGGGAGCTGGTCAGTGCACCCTGGTCAGTAACCGATGCCCTTGAGGTACTCGCGGGAGTCCTTGATGCAGTCGAAGGGATCGCGGCCGTAGGTCTCGTCCTGCTCGATGAAGAACCATTCGGCGCCCGCGTCGATCGCCGCGGGCAGCAGCTTGGGCCAGTTCATGTTGCCCTGACCCACCTCGGCGAACTGCGCCAGGTTGGTGAAGGCCTGCATGAACTCCGCCATCTTGCCCTCCTCGAGCAGGCCCATCGCCGACTCAGGCAGCGGCACCACGCGGAAGTCCTTGACGTGGATGATCTTGCACACGCCGGCGTACTGCTCCAGCATCTCCAGCGGGTTCATACCGCCGCGCTGCACCCAGTGCAGGTCCACCTCGAAGTTCACGCTGGGGGCGACGCGACGCACGATGTCGAAGATGCGCTCACCGTCGAACTGCGCCAGATCCACGTGGTGGTTGTGGTAGCACAGCGTGATGCCCTCGGCGGCCAGCTTCTGCGCCCAGCCCTCGCACTCGGCGGCCCACTCCTCGCAGGCCTGCTTCGAGGCCATCGCGGTGAAGGGCATCATGCCGATGCGCACGTAGTTGCAATCCAGCCGACGGCAATCGGCCACCACCTTGTCGAAGTGCTCCGTGAGGTTGTCGCCGGTGGCGACGGGCCCGGGCTTGAGCGCCACCGACAGGGCACCCACCTTCAACCCGAGTTCCTTGATGCCGCGCTCCAGCGCCGCCACGTTCTCCTCGTCCATCGGGATCTGGCTGACCTCCAGGCCCACCAGGTCGAGGGCTGCGATCTGCTCCAGGACCGGCCACATGCCCTGTTCGGCGACCTTGTCCTTGAGCATCATCATCTGCACGCCAAGCGTTGCCATGTCAGTTCCTCTCCTCGAACTTGCCCTCTTCGCGGATCCGCTTGTTGAGCTCGTCCAGGTAGCGGGCCTCGTCGAAGTCCTCCAGGCTGACCTCTTCACCGGTCCAGGCCGACAGGTGGATGCCGTTGGCCAGGCGCACGCCGTGGATGCCGTCGCCACCGGGAGCGATCAGCTCACCGCCGTTGAGCACGGCATCGGCGAAGTTCTTCATCACGTCGCAGTGCTGCTCGCCCCACACGGAGCCGTAGTCCTTGGTCTCGGTGCTGAGCTTGTCGGACAGGTCGAGCTCGCCCTTGAAGAGCTTGCCGACCTCCTCCATGCTCATGCCCTTGCTGAACTCCTGCTCGGGCTCGCGCAACCGGGTGATGGTGACCTGCTTGGAATTGTCGACGACCACCTTGCCCTTGTCACACAGGATCTCCAGACGGTCGGTGCCGGCGATGTCGTGGGTGCAGGTGATGAAGGTGCCGGTGGCGCCCTCACCGAAGTCGACCACGGCGGTCACCTCGTCCTCGACGGCGATGTCGCGCTTGAAACCGAAGCTGGCCTTGGCGAAGACGCTCTTCGGGACGCCGCAGATCCACTGCCACAGGTCGAGCTGGTGGGGAGCCTGGTTGACCAGGACGCCGCCGCCCTCGCCGCCCCAGGTGGCACGCCAGTCGGACTGCTCGTAGTAGCCCTGCGGACGCCACCAGGTGGTGATGATCCACGAGGTGTGGCGCAGGGCGCCCAGCTCGCCGGAGGCCAGCAGGTCCTTGAGGTCCTTGTAGAGCTGGTTGGTGCGCTGGTTGAAGAAGACGCCGAAGACCAGCTCGGGCTTGCTGGCGGCGTAGTCGATCAGTTCGCGGGCCTGCTTGGTGTAGACGCCCACCGGCTTCTCGACCAGGGCGTGGATGCCCTTCTCGAGGGCCTTGATGCCCATCTCGGGATGCAGGTAGTGCGGCACCGTGGTGACCACGGCGTCGACCGTGCCGGAGTCGAGCATCTCGACGTAGTCGGTGTAGAAGGGGACGCCCAGCTCCTCGGCACGGGCCTTCTTGCTCTCGTCGATGTCACAGATGGCACCGATGCTCATGTTGGGGACGCGGCCCTCGTCGATGAAGTTGGCATACATGCCACCCTCGGCGCCGAGGCCGATGATTCCGAGACGTACCTGCTGGTCAGTCATGTTCTACTCCTTGCCTTTGGAAAAGCTGCCTTTGGAAAAGCTGCCTTGGGAAAAGCTGCCTTGGGAAAAGCTGCTCGGGAAATACGTGCTCTGGGAAATACGTGCTGTGCGTGTCCTGGGTCGGATGGATGGAGCGGCTCACTGGTGGTGCGCGGTCTCCGGCCAGGTCTCTGCATAGATCGTCTTCAACATCCGCATCGACGGCATGGCCTCCTCGGCGCCGATCCAGAAGGGCACGGGATCGTCCAACCGGGAGTGGAAGTCCTCGATCAGTGCCTGGTGGGACATGCCCCAGTAGCTGCGGCCGCCGCTGGGCACCACGCGCTCGGCGATGTCCTTGCTGCGGCCGTCGCTGAAGCGCAGGTGGAGCCCATTGCGGATGGTCGCGGTGCCCTTGCTGCCGTAGACCTCGATCTCGACGGGCCGGTGCACGGCATTGGTCAGGCTGCCGACGAAGGTGGTGGTGACGGCGGGCTGGCCGGCGCTGGCGGGGTGGGTGAACATCGCATTGCAGCTGTCCTCCACCTCGATCACGTCGCCGTACTTGAGGGTGGCGGCCCGGCCATTGATCTGGGTGGGCTCCCCCAGGAACCACTGCACCAGGTCGAGGGTGTGCAGGGCCTGGTTGATCAGCAGACCGCCACCGGCCTCCTGCCACCGGCCACGCCACGGCTTGGACTGGTAGTAGTCGGGAGTGCGGGTCCACACGACGCTGGCATAGGCCCCCAGCACCTCTCCCAGCTCGCCGTCCTCCAGCACCTGCTTCATGGCCCGCGACGACTCGTTGTACCGGTTCTGCAGGCAGATGCCCAGACGGGAGGTGCTCGACTGGGAGGCCTCGACGATGCACTGCGCCGCGGTAAGGGTGTTGGCCAGGGGCTTCTCCTGGATCACGTGCACCCCGGCCACCAGCAGGTCACGGGTGATCTGGGCGTGCTGGTGGTGCGGGGTGGTGACGTGTACGACGTCAGGTTTCACCTTGGCCAGCAGGTCCTTGTGGCTGGCGAAACCCGGCACCCCCGGGGCCATGCGCTTGGCGCGCGCCAGCCCCTCGGGGTCGACGTCAACCACGCCCACCAGCTCGATGCCCAGCGCCTGGAAGGCCTCGAAGTGCACCAGCGAGACGTCTCCACACCCGACGATGGCCGCCGTCGTTGCCGGCCGCGAAATGCTCATCGGTATGCGATCCCCTCCGCCTCGAGCAGGCCTACGAGGGCGGTGTGGGCCTTGGTCCACAGCTCGGGGCCGCTCATGGCGCCGAACTCGGTGTAGTCACCCAGGTGGGGCTCGATCGACAGGAAACCGTCGTAGTCGGACTTCTTGAGCTCCCGCAGGATCTCGGGCACCTGGCCGTCGCCCTCGCCCACCGGAACCACGTCGGGCGTGTTGGCCACGGCGTCCTTGAGGTGCATGTAGGCCAGGTGCGGGCGGATCAGCGGGTAGGCCTCGTCGAGCGGCTTGATGCCGCACTGCACGTAGTTGGCCGGATCCAGGATGGCCTTGAGGTGGTCGGAACCCACCGACTCGATGACGTCCACGCAGCGACGCGGAATGTCACCGTAGATGTCCTTCTCGTTCTCGTGCAGCAGCGTGACGCCACCGGCCTCGGCCACCTCGGTGATGGCCTTCATCCGACGGATCACCTCGTCACGATGGCTGTCGGGGTCGTCGCCCTCGGGGATGAAGAAACTGAAGATGCGAATGTAGGGGGCCTCGAAGAAGTGCGCCACCTGCACGGCATGCTTCATGGCCTCCAGGTGGTCCTCGAAGTCGTCGGTGATCTTGATCTTGCCGATCGGGGAGCCGATCGAGCTCACCTTGATCCCGGCCTCGTCCAGCATCGCCTTGGCCTGCTCGCGCTGGCCCTGGTCGAGCAGCAGGATGTTCTGTCCCCAGGCGCTGCGGAACTCGATGTACTTGACGTCGAGCTTGTTGAGCAGGCTGAGTTGTTCGGCGAAGTCATCGGCGATCTCGTCGGCGAAACCGGTGAGGGTCCACATGGGCATTCTCCTGTCGTCGAGGCTGTGCCCAGGCGGCCCGGGCATCCTTACCCTGATGGCCCCACGCTAGGTGGCGGCACCGACAGTTTCGACCGGTTGCCACCAATTGCCCGCCCCGCCGTGGCAGGGCGGGCAACCAGCCGCCGGTTCAGGCCTCGGCGCGGATCAGGTTCACGTCGACGCTGAACTCGTCCTCGCTGCCGTCGTAGTCCCGGCCCAGTTTGGTGTCGTAGTCGCGGCTGCGGTGCGAGTCGAGCGAGGGCGAGTAGGTGTCCACGGTCAGCCGACCGCCGTCGACGTCCAACTGGAGCATCCGGATGAAGCCCGCATGCCCCTGCCCGTCACGGCCCGCTCGATAGGCCTGGTAGTCGGCCATCAGTTCCACCACCCGGTGGCCGGGACTGCCGGCATCATCACGCACATTGCGTCCCACGCCGTGCTCGTGGCCGGACAGCACCAGGAAGACATTGCGATTGGGGTCCACCACCCGGGAACGCACCCGCGCCCCGTCATCGCTGAGGGCCGCACCGTCACCGTCGGGTTCGGCACCGGGCTGGAGGTAGGCGTGGGTGGCCACCACGACGTTGTGCTCGGGGCGCTTGGCGATCTCCTCATTGGCCCAGGCCAGCGCAGCGTCACTGGGCTTGTAGCCCAGGTGGACGACGGCGAACCTGGTACCGCCTGCGGTGAACTCGTCGACGTGGTGCGAGTTGTCACCGGGCTGCCAGGGCCCCTGGTACCAGGGCGTGGCAGAGCGCTCGCTGGCCTGCTGGTAGCGCTGCGGACCGAAGAACTCGTTGTAGACCGACGGGTCGGCGCCCTTGTGGTTGTCGTGGTTGCCGGGCAGCACGCCATTGGGGATGCCGGCGTCGTCGAGGATCTGCTGCGCCTGGCTGGCCCGCGCGAACTCACCGCGGGCCAGGTTGGGCGTCTTGGCCCAGTAGGAGTCGATCAGGTCACCGGTGTGGGCGGCATAGGCGATCTTGCGGTGCTGGGCATTCTCGACGATCCACCGCGAGGTGCCGTCGTAGATGTCCTGGCAGCGCTGCCGCACCGAGGCGACCACGCCTCCGCCGTTGGCGCAGTAGGACAGGTACTGGGTGTCGGTGGTGTGGGCGATCGCGAGGTCATAGTCGGCGGGATCGGCGAAGCGGCCGTCGGGCGCGTGGGCGTCCTGGGCCTGAGCGGTGCCGATCGTGGTGGTGGCGAGGATCGCGGCAAGGGCCACGGTGGTCAGGGCTCGTGCGTCGGCAAGGACTCGTGGGATGGGCAGGGCTCGTGGGGTGGGCATGCGCGGCAGGCTAGGGATCGCGGACGACGACTCGTTGACACGGCAGTGACCAGCGGGTGACGTCATCGCGCGCCGTCGGAGGTGAGAATTGTCACGATGACGACTCTTGGAGGATCCGATGCCCCGACGTGACATGGGCCTGGCCATGCTGGTGGTGCTGGTCTGGGGCCTGAACTTCGTCGCGGCCAAGATCGCGATGGAGAGCCTTCCGGCCCTGCTCAGCGCGGCCCTGCGCTTCACCCTGGTGGCGCTGCCAGCGGTCTTCTTCGTGCCCCGGCCGGCGATGGGCCTGTGGCCGGTGATCGGCTCGGGCCTGACGATGGGCGCCTTGCAGTTCGGCCTGCTCTACACCGGCATGACGCTCGGGATGCCCGCCGGGCTGGCCTCCCTGGTGCTGCAGGTGCAGACGCTGTTCACCGTGGTGATCGCCGCCATGCTGCTGCGCGAAAGGCCCACCCGGGCACAGGTGGCCGGCATCGTGATCGGCCTGGCGGGCATGGCGGTGGTGGGTGCCCAGTACCTGGCGATGGCGCCCATCCTGCCCTTCCTGCTCACCGTGGCGGCGGCCGCCAGCTGGGCCTTCGGCAATGTGATCACGCGACGCCACCCGCCACGCAACGGCTTCAGCCTGGTGGTGTGGTCGGCCCTCGTGCCGCCCGTGCCCCTGTTGCTGGCCTCCTTCTGGCTGGAGGGCGGCCCCGCCAGCGCACTGCACGCGATCCAGCACGTCAGCCTGCGTTCCGCCTTCGGGCTGGCCTTCATCACCTATGGCGCCTCCATGCTGGGCTATGGCATCTGGAACCTGCTGCTGAGCAGGCATTCAGCGGCCACCGTGGCTCCGTGGTCGATGTTCGTCCCGGTGATCGGCGCCGTGGCGGCCTGGCTCTACGACGGGGAGCTCCCCACCCCGCTGGGCGTGCTGGGCGCCCTCATCACCGTCTTCGGCGTCTTGCTGGCCCTCGGCGTGGGCAACCGCCTGTTCCGGGCCCGCCACGACCGGCCGGACCCGACGCCGCACACCGAACCACCCGGCCTGTGACCCGGCCGCCACGGCGATGCCAGCGGCACCGACGGCAAGACCGCAGGTGCCCGATGTCGAGATCCGTCCCCACCGGGATATAGCGTGGGCCCGTGAACATGGAGAAAGTGGTCTTCGGATTCTTCGTCCTGCTCGCCGCCACGCTGAACTTCGGCTTCTTCATTGGCGACATGGGCGATCCGAAGCTGCACAACATCTACGAGCTCTACGCCGCCGTGGTGGTGAACCTGATCGCCACCGTGCTCAAGTTCGGCGACCGCACCCAGATCGGCGCCATCCACCTGGCCACCTCGCTGGTGGCGGTGATCCAGCTGGTCTCCGCCTCGGGCTTCTACATCTTCGCCACGCAGGTCTCGGCGCGTGGCCTGGACGTGCACGCCATGTCGTCGGTGGTCTCCCTCTCGGGTGGCGCCCTGCTGGCCAACATGGTCTCGCTGGTGCTGCTGGTCATCGAAACCGCCTCGTACCGCCGCCGCTGACCCGGCACCCACCCGCCGATGCCGCCCCTGGTCACTCGCCCCTGGATGTCCACCCGTCGCCTGCGACGGGTGGAGGTGGACGTACCCACCGACGTTCCCTCCACCGAGGCGATCTTCCTGGTGCTGCGCCGGATGCGCTTCCCATTGGTGGTGCTGATCTGCATCTTCGCCATCAGCGTGCTCGGCCTGAGCCTGATCCCCGGTGTCGACGACGAGGGCAAACAGTGGCGCATGACGCTGTTCGACTCGTTCTACTTCATCAGCTACACCGCCATGACCATCGGTTTCGGCGAGCTGAACTACACCTTCACCGCGGCCCAGCGCATGTGGGTCACGGCCACCATCTACGCCTCGGTGACCGGCTGGACCTATGTCTTCGGCTCCCTGGTCTCGCTGCTGCAGGAGCCGGCCTTTCGTCGAGCGGTCAACCTGCAGCGCTTCCGCAGCCGGGTCAAGGGCATCCACGAACCCTTCCTGCTGCTCGTCGGCTACGGACAGGCCGGCCGCACCCTGGCCAATGCGCTCGACCACGCGGGGCGACGCATCGTCGTGGTGGACGAGGACGCCGATCGCATCGACGTGCTGACCACCGACCAGTTGGCCGGTGACGTGCCCGCCATCGCCGGCGACCCCCGCAACCCGGCCCAGCTGGGCCTGGCGGGCATGGGCCATCCGCTGTGCGAGGGCATCATCGCGATGACCGCCGACGACGAGACCAACCTGGCCGTGGTGATGGCCGCAGACCTGCTGCGCCCCGACGTCCCGGTGATCACCCGCTGCTCCGAGCGGACCAACATGGCGCGGATGCTGGACTTCACGCCCCAGGCGGTCATCAACCCCTTCGACCGCTACGGCGCCTACCTGGTGACTGCGCTGCACCGCCCCGCCACCTACCAGCTCAGCTCCTGGCTGATGAGCGAGCCCGGCACGGAGATGCCGCCGCTGCACGACGAGCTGGCCAGTGGCCGCTGGATGATCAGCGCCGATGACCGCTTCGGCCACGAGGTGGCACTCGACCTGCGCAAGGCCGGCCTCGAGGTGGAGGAGGTCTCCCCGGCCGACGGCATGCCCGACTTCACCGGCATCGTCGGCTTCGTGGCGGGTGTGGAGTCGGACACCACCAACCTCTCGATGGCGGCCCACGCCCGGCTGGTCAATCCCGACATCTACCTCTCCGTGCGCCAGAAGTCGATCCACACCACGAGCCTGCTGCGCGCCTTCGAACCCGACAGCGTCTTCATCGCCACAGACCTGGTGGCCCTGGAGATCCTGGCCAGGCTGGAATCCCCGCTGTACTGGGGTTTCGTCGAGCACGTGCAGGGGCTGGACAATGATGCGGCCCTGGACCTGCGCACCCGCATCACGGCCCGCCTGGACGAGTGGTGCCCGATCTCCAAGCTGATCCCCCTCACCCCGCACCAGGCCCCGGCGGTGTGCCGCTGGCTCGACCGCGGCGAACAGGTGACCATCGCCGACCTGCTGCGCGATCCCGATGACCGCGAGCAGGCCATCAGCGCCTTCGCCTACCTGCACAAGCGCGGCAGCCGCATCACCTACGAGCCCTCCTTGGACACCGTGCTTCGGCGTGGCGACGAGGTGGGGTTGTTGACCCGCACCCGAGGGCTGGCGCAGCTCAACGACACCCTCTACGCCGACGCGGCGATCGAGTACGTCTGCTCCGGCCGCGAGGTTCCACGCACCTGGGCCTGGCGCGTACTGAGCCGCCACCGCAAGTGAGACGCTCCTGCCCCATCGCCGGCGTCACATCCTCAACATGGCCGGGCCACACACCGGAAACATGACCGCAACACCAGCTGGGTATGCTCCACGAGTTGTACGCAGCGACAGGGGATGACATGCACAAGATCGGCTTCGACCGCGACCTCTATCTGGAACTCCAGTCCCAGCACATCGACCAGCGGCGCAGGCAGTTCGGCGGCAAGCTCTACCTGGAGTTCGGCGGCAAGCTCTTCGACGACATGCACGCCTCGCGCGTCCTGCCGGGCTTCACCCCCGACAACAAGATCGAGATGCTGTCCACCATGGCCGACGAGGCCGAGGTGGTGATGGTGGTCTCCGCCAAGGACCTCACCAAGGTGCGCGCAGACCTGGGCATCTCCTACGAGGACGACGTGCTGCGCCTCATCGACGCCTTCCGGGACTACGGGCTGCTGGTGGCCAGCGTGGTGATGAGTCAGTGGAGCGAGGACAACCGCGGAGCCAAGGCCTTCCGCCGCAAGCTGGAACGCCTCGGCCTGAAGGTCTACCGCCACCACGTCATCAAGGGCTACCCCAATGACGTCGCGCACGTGGTCAGCGACCAGGGCTACGGCAAGAACGAGTACGTGGAGACCGAACGCGACCTGGTCGTGGTCACCGCGCCCGGGCCCGGCAGCGGCAAGATGGCCACCTGCCTCAGCCAGCTCTACCACGACCACAAGCGTGGAATCCCGTCCGGCTACGCCAAGTACGAGACCTTCCCGATCTGGAACCTGCCGCTGGACCATCCGGTCAATGTCGCCTACGAGGCCGCCACGGCAGACCTCGACGACGTGAACATGATCGACCCCTTCCACCTGGCCGCCTATGGCGAGCAGACGGTCAACTACAACCGGGACGTGGAGGTCTTCCCCGTCCTCAACCGCCTGTTCGAGCAGTTGCTGGGCCAGTCGCCCTACAAGTCGCCCACCGACATGGGGGTGAACATGGTCGGCAAGGCGATCGTCGACGACGAGGTGTGCCGTGAGGCCTCCCGCCAGGAGGTCATCCGACGCTGGTACAAGGCGCTGGTGCAGGAGCGCCGCGACGAGCTGGAGCCCACCCAGAGCGACCGGATCGCCCTGCTGATGAGCCAGTTGGGCGTCGAGAGCACCGACCGGCCCGTCGTGAAGCCGGCGCTCGACCTGGAGAAGAAGACCAAGGCGCCCGCCGCGGCCATCGAGCTGGCCGACGGCAGCATCGTCGTGGGCAAGACCTCGCCGCTGCTGGGCGCCTGCTCGGCGATGCTGCTCAACGCGTTGAAGCAGCTGGCCGGGATCGATCCCCGCATCAACCTGCTGGCGCCCGAGAGCATCGAGCCCATCCAGACCCTCAAGACCGAGCACCTGGGCAGCCGCAATCCGCGGCTGCACACCGACGAGGTGCTGATCGCGCTGAGCGTCAGCGCCACCAGCGACCCGAATGCCCGGCTGGCGCTGGACAAGATCGCAGACCTTCGCGGGTGCGACGTCCACACCACCACCATCCTGGGCAGCGTCGACGAGGGCATCTTCCGCAACCTCGGCGTGCAGGTGACCAGCGAGCCGGTCTTCCAGTCCAAGAGCCTCTACCGCAAGCGCTGAGCCAGGACGCTTCCGGCGGCCGAGCCCACCCAAACCGACGGCCGAGCTTGTCGAGGCCCCTCGACAAGCTCGGGGAACGGGAAAGCAGCTCGGGGAACGGCAAAGCAAGCCCGGGGAACGGGCCGGCTAGTCCTCGTCCTTGCGGGGGCGTCCCGGTCGGCGTGACTCGGGCAGGTCCTTGGGCAGCCGTCCTGCGCGACGCAGGCCGTCGCGCAGGAGCATCTCGATCTGGCCGTTGAGCGAGCGCATGTCGTCGGCGGCCCAGCGGGCCAGGGCTTCGTGCAGTTGCGGGCTCATCCGCACGATCACCTGTTTGCGCTTGTCAGCCATGAACCATGGATCTCATCGGGGCGCTCAGTAGAGGCTGCCGGTGTTGAGTACCGGCTGGGTGTTCTGCTCGGAGCACAGCACCACCAGCAGGTTGGTGATCATGGCGGCCTTGCGCTCCGGGTCGAGTTCCAGGTCGCTCTGCGCGTCGAGTTCACGGACGGCCTGCTTGGCCATCTCGGTGGCGCCCTGGACGATCACCTGGCGGGCACTGAGCACGGCATTGGCCTGCTGGCGACGCAGCATGGCCGAGGCGATCTCCTGCGCATAGGCCAGGTGCGCCAGCCGCACCTCGATGATCTCCACGCCGCTCACGGCGACGCGTTCGGCCACCTCGTGGGCCAGCTCGGCGCTCACCTCGTCGGTGGATTCACGCAGTGTGATGACCGGGGTGTGGGGCTCGGAGCCCAGCCCCAGCGAGTGGTCGTCGTAGGGATGGCTCATGGCCACGTGGCGCAGCGCCGATTCGGCCTGCTTGCGGACGAAGTCGTCGTGGTCCTCGACGGCGAAGGCGGCCTTGGCGGTGTCGGCCACCTGGTAGACGACGATGGCGCCGATCTCGATCGGGTTGCCGTTGGAGTCGTTCACCTTCATGGGCTCCACCTCGAAGTTCACGGCCTTGACCGAGACCTTGCGGCCGGTGGTGAGCGGGGCGGTCAGGTTGAGCCCGGTGGTGCGCACCGTGCCCAGGTAGTGGCCCAGGAACTGCACGACGGCGGCCTCGCCGGGGTTGACGATGCGCAGCCCGGTGGTCATCACCAGGGCGGCCACCACCAGCAGGATGCCCAGCACCACCTGCCCCAGCGATTCCCGGCTGAAGCCCATCACGGTCAGGGCACAACCGCCGAGGATGGCCAGCAGGGCCAGCACCAGGAAGAGGATCCCGGAGATGTGCCAGGCCCGCCGTTCGGCGATGTCGATGCGGATGCCGTCGTGCCCCACTGGCCGTGAGGAGAGTGGCTGGTCTTCGGGGGCGGGGGTCAGGTCGGGATCGTGCTCGGGCATGGTGGGCCTTTCCGCTGGGGGCGTCGCTGTGACGCCGTGACAATTAAAGTGATATCACTTTTTTGCCACGGCGTGAAGCCCACCGCTCATGGAGCCGTCGAGACCCCCGGCGCCTGGGTCCGCTCCCCGAGCTTCCAGTCCAGCACCAGGGTGCCGGTACGCCCGGTCACCTCGATCACCGAGGGCTTGCGCCCCACGCTGGCCCAGTCACACCGCAGGCGTTGGTACTCGGTGTCGACCACGGTCCCGTCGACGATGAAGTGGCCATTCCACTCCAGCTCGTACTCGTGCCCGGCCGTGCTCCAGCACAGGGTGTTGCGCTGGTGCACCAGTCGCGAACTGCGCAGGTAGTCGACGAAGTGGTGCAGGGAACCGAAATCGGAACGGTCGGCCACCATGATGGCCCAGCCCGTCACCGCCCCGCGTTGCACCAGCTCGCTCTCATTGGGCATCTCGAGGTGGTCGAGCCCGACGGCACCGAAGTAGGAGTCCCCGCGGCGGCCGGCGACCACGTTCTCTGCCAGCTTGGTCTCGTCGAAGCTGGCCGCCGGGAAGAACAGGTGGCTCAATTCGTGGCGTCGCCCCTCGAGGTAGCCGCGTCGGCCCCGGGTGTCGTACAGGGCCAGCAGCACATTGCGCATCTGCGCCACGTCGGGCCGCACCCCGTTGCCGATCCATCCGGACGGCGTTGCCGGGCGCGCCTCCTCGTCGAGCAGGGTCGATCCGGGATGGGTCGAGAACAGGTGGATCCCGCCGGGCAGCGCGGCCTCCCAGATGCACTCCTGGTCTCCGAAGCTGCCGGGCAGGTAGTGCTGGGCGCTGCTGAGCAGGTAGTTCGGCGTGCGGTAGGTCTGCACATTGGCGCGATGCAGCGCGGCGCCCTGGGTGATCGGGTTGAGCGAACGCACCAGCGCCGCCATCACGCGACGACTCGGCATCTTGCGGAAGGGGGCCAGGGGCGCCAGGAAGCGGTTGCCGTCCAGGTAGTAGTGGTCGAGGGCCTCCATCGTCGGCCCGATCCCCTCGGGGGTGATGAAGGCCTCCATACCCCAGTAGATGCCCAGCGCGATGCCGCGCCGGGTGGCCGCGTCCAGACCCCGGAACCGAGCCGCCTCCACCGGCACCTCGCGCAGGCCGAGCCCGTGCGAGCTGGTGATGAGGTGATCGGCCTGGGCGAAGGCGATCTCGCGGATCACCTGGGGAATTCGGTACTTGGTGCGCGCCACGAAGATCGAGGTGAACTTCTGGGGGTCGAAGGTGGCGTGCCTGGGATGGAAGGCGCTGGTCACCACCGGGTCCACCTCGGACCGGTCGGGGAAGGCCTTGTGCAGTGCCTGGGCTCGGCCCGAGGAGGCGACGAAGTGCCCGTCGAAGCGGTGCAGCGCCAGATCGAGCATCAGCAGGTCGAGCACCATCGCGGCACGGTTGGCCAGGTCCTCGTCGCGGCAGTGCTCCACCAACAGGGTCAGTGCCGAGACGTTGACCGCATAGAAGGTGGCCGAGAGCCATTCGCTGAAGCCGTGGCGGAAGCGCAGCGCCAACCAGGTGTGCAGCCGTCGCTTGGCCCGCTCCATCTTGGCCGCTCCGCGGCGCCCGTCATTGGTGAAGGTTCGATCACAGAAGTGCTGCCCGGCCAGGTATTCCACCACCCCGAAGGTCACCTGGTGGCTCTCGCTCCAGTGGCACATCGAGTCGCTACCGGGCTCGTCCATCCAGTACCGGAAACCCAGCACGCTGTGTTCCAGGGCCTCGCGCAACTGGTCGGGCAGGTCATGGCCACCGTCCAGCAACAGGGCCAACACCACCAGCATGTGGTGGTCGGCCAGGTCGACGCGGTCGTCGATGCGGGTGATGAAGTCCTCGAGCCAGGACGGATCGTGGGTGCCCTCGGCAATCCCGCGCGCGACCGCCGCATAACCCCGAGGTGGCGCCACGGAGTCGCCGACGACTGGCGGCTGACTCATGTGACTCCTCGGGGACGGATCCGACGCTGCCACTGCCAGCCAGGCAGCGGCAACCAACCTGTGCAAGGTGAGACCATTCTGCCCCACGCCGGGACCAGCCCACATCCAACCGTGGTAGGGGTTTTGCCCCTTGACGAGCCGATCCCCGTGTGACGCAGTGCCCCAATTATCTCTGTATACCTGCATATTTCATGTGCAGTTCGATCCTCGGACACCCAGCAGGCACCGGCCGGCCCGAGGCCCACGGGCGGGGTGCATCACCCCTCTGCTTGGTGGCGCCGAAGCGGGACCTCGGTGCCATCGGGCCAAGACCACGGGCCGATCCCCACTGCGCCGCCCCCAGCCCTAGGGTTGGGGGCGATGAGTACTGCCCGGCCCGCCGCTGACGAGCTCGGCCACGTGACCTGGTCGCTCGACCTGGCCGTCGCCGGGCTGCTCGCGGTGTTCACGGTGGTGCCGTTGCTCCTGCTCGACGTGTCCGCCCAGGTGCCGCAACACGCGCTGACACCACAGGCCCTCACCACCCGCTCGGCACTGCTGGGGCTGGGGCTGTGCGCGGCGACGGTGCTGCGCCGCCGACGACCCCTGGCCACCCTGGCGCTGACCACGCTGCTGTGCCTGCTCCACCTGTGCCTGCTTCCGGTCCCCACCCCCTCCCTGGTGTGCGTGCTGCTGGTGGCCTACTCGGTGGCACGCTGGGTGGGTGGACACCGCGCCCGTCTGGTGCTGGCTCTGGCACTGGTGGGTGCGGTGGCCGGCCCGGCCAGGTGGGTGGACTTCCTGGCCGAGTACGCCTCGGGCGGCGGCTTCCCCACCACCATGTTCCTGTTGGCCGCCAGCGGTTCCGGCGGGCTGCTGCTCACCGCCTACACGGTTGGCCGACGAGTTCGGGAATCGGTGCAGGCCGATCGCGCCCGAGTGCTGGCCGAGGCCGAGCGCCGCAGCCTGGCCTTGGCCGAGCACGAACAGCGGGCGCGCAGCACCGAGGCGAGCGTGCGCTCGCAGATCGCCCGCGAACTGCACGACATCGTCGCCCACTCGCTCAGCGTCATGATCGTCCAGGCCGAGGGAGGCCGGGCCCTGGCCGCCAAGAAGCCGGAACGCGCCCCCGAGGTGCTCGACACCATCGCCGAGACGGGCCGTGAGGCGCTAACCGAGATGCGACGCATCGTCGGGGTGCTGCGCGGCAGCCCGGAGGACGACGCCCAGTACGCCCCCACCCCCGGGCTGCTGGACATCCCCGAGATGGTGGCGCGCAGCGATCCGCGGGTGCACCTCTACCTGGAGGGCGAGCCGCCGCAGGTGCCCTCCACGCTGGGACTGACCATCTTCCGCGTGGTGCAGGAGGCGGTCACCAACTTCCTCAAGCACGCCGGCCCCGAGGCCTCCGCGCAGGTCACGCTCACCTACACCCCGACGCTGGTCATCGCCGAGATCAGCGACGACGGTCTGGGGGCTGCGGCCGACGACGACCACACCGGCCACGGGCTGCAGGGCATGCGCGAACGCGTCGTCTCGATGCGCGGCCAGCTGTTGGCCGAGCCCAAGCCCGGCGGTGGCTTCCTGGTGCGGGCGATCCTGCCCGTCCCGCTACCCGAGGCGCCCCGCTCGACCACCGTCACAGATCCCTTCCCCGACAGGAGTTCCCGATGACCACCCCGATCCTGCGAGTACTGCTGGCCGATGACCAGTCGCTGGTGCGCAGCGGCTTCCAGATGTTGATCGAGGCCGAGGACGACATGGAGGTGGTGGCCACCGCGAGCAATGGGCAGGAGGTGCTCGACCAGCTGGCCACCCAGCAGGTGGACGTGGTGCTGATGGACATCCGCATGCCGGTGATGGACGGGGTGGAGGCCACCCGTCGGCTGGTGCAGCAGGGATCGTCGGCGAAGGTCCTGGTGCTGACCACCTTCGACCTGGACGAGTACGTCTTTGCCGCCCTCAAGGCCGGCGCCTCCGGTTTCATGCTCAAGGACGCCCGCCCGGCGGAGCTGCTCAATGCCATCCGCACCGTGGCCTGCGGGGACGGGGTGCTGGCCCCTTCTGCCACCCGACGACTGCTGGAGCACGTCGTGCCGATCCTGCCCGCCGCCCCGGGCGGCAGCGACCCCCGATTGGAGCAGCTCACCGACCGGGAGCGCGAGGTGCTGGTGGAGATCGCCCACGGAGCCACCAATGCGGAGATCGCCAGCACCCTCTACATGGCCGAGGGCACCGTCAAGACCCACATCGGGCGCCTGCTGGCCAAGCTGCGTGCCCGTGACCGGGTTGGCCTGGTGCTCTTCGCCCACGAGGTGGGGCTCACCCGCTAGACACCGGGTCACCAGAACGCAGCCGAGGCGGCCACGGAACAAGCCGAGCGTCGGGCTGGTGGGGTGGGGCGACCCGACGGACAGCCCCGGGAAGACCTACCCCTTGACGGCGCCTGCCGCCAGGCCGGACTGCCAGCGCTTCTGCAAGGACAGGAAGAGCACCACCAGCGGGATGACGCCCAGTAGGGCTCCCTGCAGCACCGCGCCGTACTGCGGGTTGAAGTAGCTCATCATGCCGTACAGGCCCAGCGTCACCGGCTTGAGGTCGGCCGAGTTCAGCATCATCAGCGGCAGCAGGAAGTTGTTCCAGGTGGCGACGAAGATGAACAGGAAGATCGTCACCATGGCGGGGGCCAGCAGCCGCAGCACCATGGTGAAGAAGATGCGCACCTCTCCCGCACCGTCGATGCGGGCCGATTCGAGGATCTCGTCGGGCACCGAGGACTGGGCGTAGACCCGGCCCAGGAAGACGCCGAAGGGGCTGACGCAGCTGGGGATGATGACCGCCCACATGGTGTTGGTCAGCCCCATCCGGTCGAAGACCAGGTACAGCGGAATGGTCAGCAGCGCGATCGGCAGCAGCAGGCCGGCCATGATGACCACCTGCACCGCGCCTCGCCCCGGGAAGCGGAACTTGGCCAGGCCGTAGCCGGCGGCGACGGACAGCAGCGTCCCCACCACGCCCGCCACCAGCGAGTAGAGCACCGAGTTGGCCACCCAGCGCCAGAACAGGCCCTGGGTCCACGACATCAGGGCGTGGTAGTTGGCCACGAGGTTGTTCTCGGCGAACCACCAGCCATTGGAGGAGACCAGGTCTGGGTTCGACTTGGTGGCCGAGACCACCAGCCAGTAGATGGGCGCCAGCGAGTAGACCAGCACCAGCAGCAGGACGGCCAGGGTGATGGCGCGCGCCGTCCGCGAGGGACGCAGCGACGGGGGCAGGGCATCGGTTGCGGACATCAGTCAGCCTTCTTCTGCAGGTAGGCGTAGCCGACGGCCAGGATGCCGGCCAGCAGCGCCATCAGGATGGAGATGGCCGAGGCCGGCCCCTCACCCGAGGGAGAGATGCCGCCCATCATCGTGTTGTAGGCCATCATCATGGGGGTGTAGTCGTTGCCCATCCACGGGTTGACCGTCTGCAGCACGGCGGGTTCGTTGAACAGCTGCACCGTGCCGATGATGCTCAGCAGCACCGCCAGCAGACAGGCATTGCGCACCAGTGGGATCTTGATGGAGCGCACGATCGTCCAGTTGGAGGCGCCGTCGATGCGGGCGGCCTCGTAGAGGTCGTGCGGGATCGCCTGGAGGGCCGCCAGGAAGATCAGCATGTTGTACCCGGTAAAGGTCCAGGTGGTCATGTTCGCCATCGACCACAGGATCACCTTGGGCGAGAAGAAGGGGATCTGGATGCCGGCCACGGACAGCACCTGGTTGATCGGTGAGAATTCCGGGTTGTACATGTAGGTCCACATCAGCGCGGCCACGACGCCGGGCACGGCATAGGGCAGGAAGAAGCCCAGCCGGAAGATCCCCACCCGACGCACCATCTGCGAGTCGAGCAGCAGCGCCAGCGCCAGGGCCGCTCCGATCATCAAGGGCACCTGCACGATGCCGAAGGCCAGCACCCTGCCCATGCCCCGCCAGAAGGCCGCGCCCTGGGCGATCTCCACGTAGTTGCGCAGGCCGACGAACTGGTTGACCAGCTCACCGCCGCCGTAGAGGCCACCGCCCGAGGGCACGGCACGGTAGAAGGAGGAATGGATGGAGACGCCGATCGGAACCAGGAAACAGAAGCCGAACAGCACTGCGAAGGGTGCGACGAAGGCCCAACCGCTCAGCGCCTCGCGCCGCCGCCCCGGGTGGGACTTGCGTCCCACCCGGTCAACCGTCGATGTCGACATGTCCTGCCTTTCAGATCAGCGTGTGATGGCCCGTCAGGCGACGGGCAGCCCGGCGTCCTTGAGCGACTGCGTGGAGGCCTTCTGCGCGGACTCGAAGATCGCCGAGACCTTGCCCTTGCCCTCACCGGCGGCCGCGGCGGCCTTGGCCATCGGATCGGCCACGGCGGGCCAGGTGGGCATGTAGCCGAAGTCCGGGTTCAGCGTCTGGTTCGCCTTGGACAGCTCGTTCATCACGTCCTGGCCACCGAAGAACTTCTTGACCTCCGCGGGGGTGCTGACGTCGCCATTGGCGGCCACCACCAGGCCCTGCGTGGCCAGGTCTGCGTTCTGGGTGTTGAACCAGTTGTTGAACTCCATGGCCTGCGACGGGTTCTTGCAGCCCTTGAGCACCACGACGCCGGAGCCGCCGTCGGGGCCGGTCATCTGCTTCTCGCCGAAGGTGGGCAGCTGCGCCACCTGCCACTGGCCCACGTTCTTGGAGCCGGCCATGTCGCCGGCCAGCAGCGGGGCCTCCCAGGCGGCACCGATGGTGCCGATCAGCTTCTGGTCGACCAGGGCCTTCTTGAAGCCGTCACCCCAGCGGTTCTCCACCAGGGTGGCCTTGCCGTCGATCGCCTGCTGCCAGAAGTCGGCCACCTTGGCGGTCTCCGGGCTGGTCACGTTGACCGTCCACTTGTCGCCCTCGGTGGCATACCAGTTGGCCCCGGCGGCTGCGGCCAGCGCGGCCAGGCCGTACTGCGCCTCGTCGGGCTGGAAGGCCAGCGCGTACTTGCCCTTGGCGGCGGCCTTCTTGGCGACGTCGCTCAGCTCTGCGGCGGTGGTGGGGGCCTTCAGCCCGAGCTTGTCGAACTCGGCCTTGTTGTAGAAGTAGACCAGCGGGCCGGAGTCCTGCGGCAGGCCGACGGTGGCCTCGCCCACCTTCATCAGCCGCATCGAACCGTCGGAGAAGCTGCCCTTGTACTTGTCCGCGTCGGCGCTGACGTCGGCCAGCAGGCCCTTGGTGTACAGCGAGGGGATCTCGGCGTAACCGGCCTGCGCCAGGCATCGCTCGGATCCCGCCTTGCCGTCGTTCTCCAGCTTCTTGATCATCTCGGGGGCCTTGCCGTCGAACTTGGTGGCCTTGACCTGGATGTTGGGGTGTTCCTTGTTCCACTTGGCGACGATGTCGGCCACCTTGGTCATGCCCTCACCATCGGGCAGGCGGTGCAGGTACTCGATCGTGACCTTCTCCGAGGACGAGCCCTCGGTGCCGGAGGCGCTGGACGACCCCGTGGGGGTGCTGCCACCTCCGCAGGCGCTCAGGGCGAGGGTCGCTGCGGCCAGACCGGCGACGATGCCGCGGCGTGCTGATCGACTGTTCATGGTTCTTCCTTCGTTGCTGGTACTGCTGTGGATATTCGTTGTGCGTGCTTCCCGCCTCATTGCGGGCGTCCTTGGTCGGTCTGGCCCGGCGCGGCCCGGAGCCACTCCAGACCGCCGGGCGGAAGGGTCACCTTCCACGGGCTGCCGTCGCCCAGGTGCACCGTCGTCTCGACGGGCTCCTGTGCATTGTTCATCACCAGCAGGTCGCCCTGCGGGTAGTGGGCCACCTCGACGCGGGGGTCCTCGGCCAGCCACTGCCCGAAGTCCTGCTCACGGCCAGCGGCCCAGTACAGGGCGCGGTGCAGCAGCCGGGAGTTCTGGTGGCTGTAGGGCAGGCCGGCCAGGTAGACGGCAGCCCCGTTCCCGTAGCGGTGGGCCGCGGCCCGGACGCTGCCCTGGTGGGAGTCCAGCACCTCGGCCTTCGGGTCAAGGCAGACGATGTTCGCGGTGCCCTCCCCCACGTCGAGTGAGCCGTCCAGGTCTGCGGTGATGAAGTGCGGGGCCACCGGGGGCAGCGGACGGTTGGTGGACAGTCCCCACCCCATTTCTCGATCGACACCCAGCACGTCGGCCAGCTGGAAGGTGGTGCCGCCCATGGGCCAGCCCGACGGGTCACCGATGCCCAGCAGGCCGCCGCCGTCGGCCACGAAGCGACGCACGGTGGCGCACAGCCGCGGGTCCTCCCAGGCCGGCCCGCCAGAGAAGGCACAGCCCAGGGAACCGACGTTGACCAGCACCCCGATGCCCTCGGGCACCCCGTCGGCCAGGTCGTCGAAGCTCAGGAAGTCCACATCGAAGGGCAGGCCCGCCAGCGCCTCCAGCACCCCCAGGTAGCTGTAGGCCTGCCGGTACCACAGGGCATGGGCAACCATGTGGGTCTGCCAGCTGCGCAGCTTGCCCCAGGAGTTGAGGATGCCCACCCGGAAACCCGCGGTCTGCGGGCGGGTGCCGCCACTGCGTTCGTGCAGCGCTCGGAATTCCTCGACGATCTGCTCCATGCGCTCCACGAAGTCGGGGTGCTCCAGGGCCAGGCTGAGGTAGCCGCCGTAGCCGATTCGGTCCAGCGGGGAGCGCACGATGGCGCGTCGCGCGGCCAGCCAGGAGCTGTTGGCCTCGGCCACCGGATCGCCACCCGGGTGGAAGACGTCGGGGAAGAAGTAGGGCAGCAGGCGGCCCTCGGTGTACTTCACTCCGGGGATGTCGCTGATCATGCGGCAGGTGGCGGCCGATCCGACGCTGCCCACCACGGCATCCAGGCCGGTGCGCTCGAACAGGGGGCCATAGGGCTCGGTGCCGATCCAGTTGTCGCCCAGGAACATCATCGCCTCCTTGCCCTCGGCGTGCACCTGCTCCACCAATTGGGCGACGCGGTCGGTGACGAAGCGGTGCTGGAAGGCGATCCAGTCCTTGAAGGCCTTGCTGGGGATGCGGAAGGGCGAGTTGTAGTAGCCCTCGTCGACGAAGTCCTCGGCGGTCAGCGGGTAGCCCATCTCCTGTTCGAAGGCCTCCATCGCCTCGACGCTGACCGAGGCCGAGTAGCCGAACCAGTCGACGAAGCGTTCCTTGGCGTCGGGGCCGTAGACCAGGGTGAAGTGGTAGAAGAAGGTGGTGAAGCGCACCACGTCCACCCGCGGGTGGTCTGCCAGCCACTGGGCCAGCGCCTCGCGCACGTGCTGCCAGGTCTGGGGGTGGCGCACGTCGTAGGGGGATTCCTTGATCCGCGTCGGGTCGTCCTGCCAACCATTGGTGAGGTAGTTGTACATCTGCGTCGGGTCCCAGACCTGCTCGGCCAGGAAGTCGACGGTGTAGACGTGCCCCGGGACGGGCTCGAGCACCCGCACGGTGTGCCCGTCCTCCAGCAGCTCCCAGGCCTCGGCGGGCAGCGGCTTGTCGAGGCTGCGGTCGATCACCTGCCACCAGCGGGCGATGTCGCAGTCGCTGTCCGGCCGAACCTGCTGGTCGAACCAGCGGGCCATCAGGTCGATCTCGAGCGGGCCCTCCGCAAGGGCGGGGGTGCGTTCGCTCATCAGGTAGATGCGGGTGCGCTGTTCGGGGTGGGCATCGGCCCAGGCCTGGTCGCCTCGTCCCACGAAGTAGGTCTGGTAGACCTTCACCGCCAGCTCGTTGACCAGTTCCGGCAGCTCGGTGCCGTCACTGTTGCGCACCGCATCGGCGCCGAGCCGGTCGAGCAACTCCCGGACTCGATCGTCCAGACCGGTCTGGATCGGCAGGGTGAGCCGACCACTGGGACCGTCCTGGGACGGATTCTGGCTGTACATCGTGGGACTCCTGGCAAGTGGTTCGTGAGGGGTGGTTCAGGACGAGTGGTTCAGGGGCGAATGGTTCAGGGCGAGTGGTGAGCGGGATCTGGTTCCCGGGCGGGGCGGTGAGGCGCCCCGCCCGGGTGGCTGCGGTTGGGCTCAGGCCCGCGTGCCCCACAGGTTGATCTCGCCGGCGCCACCGAAGACGGCGCCGTTGATGGAGTTCAGCCCGACGAGCTTGACGTGCTGGCCCTTCACCGACCCGAGGGTGACGCGCTGCACCTCGGTCGTCGAGGCAAAGCTGCCCTTGGCCACCGGTTCGCCCCAGTCATTGCCGTCGGCACTGACGTAGATCTCGTAGTCCTTGATCGCGCCATTGCCCTTGCGCACCTGGTAGTCGAAGCCGGTCAGCTCGTGGCTGGCACCCAGATCGAAGCTGATCCAGTGCGGGTAGGGCGCATCGGGGTCCACCTGCGACCACGCCGAGTGCCACATGGTGGCGGGATTGCCGTCGATGGCCGCGTGGGCCGATCCGTCACCGGTTCCGGGTTCGGCGTCGCTGACCCCACTGACCTTCATCCTCGACTGCGGGATGGCCCCCTCGGGAAGGGTCCGGGTGGACGTCTCGGCCGTGACGGTGCGCTGGTCATCCCCCACCGAGTAGGTGATGGTGCTGGACAGGTCATGGCTGCCCTTGGCGTCGGCGGGCACCTGCACCTTCCAGGTCACCTGCGCCGTGGCGTCGGGTTCGACGGTGCCGACATTGGCGGATCCCTCGGCGGTGGCCACCCAGCCCTCGGGCAGTTCGAGCGCCATGGTCACGTCGTCGACGGCCTGACCCTCATGGTTGGTGAAGCGGCTGGTGAAGATGTTCTCCTCACCCGGCACCACTGCCTGCGGGCCCGTGAGCTCGGCCCTCGCGCAGGCGCCGGGGGCGTCGGTCGCCCCCAGGTCGGTGATCTTCAGGTTGTCCATGATGAAGTCGGCCTGGGCACCGCCGGCGGCATTGCGTCGGATGCCGATCCAGGCGTCCCCACATCCGCCGGTGGTGAACTCACGCACGAAGCGGCTGGTGGTGCGCTGCTCGCCGAAGGGGGTGCTGGTGAGCTCCACCTGCTTGGTCTCCTCCCCCGGCTGGTCGACGCCGGTGACGAAGCTGTAGGCGCCCGCCGTGGCGTTCTGGTGGTCGAACTCCACCCGGTACTTGTGACCCGGCTTGAAGTCGGCGCTGCCCTGCCAGGTGCGGTAGACCAGCCCCTTGCCCTCCTCGTGGGCCTTCAGCGACCACTGGCCGTCCAGCACGTCGTCGACGAGCTTTCCGTTCCAACCGGCCTGTGTGTACGGCGCGTGCTTCGAGGCGAGGTGGGTGCGGGCGTCGCCGCCGGGCTGACCGGTCACGAAGGGCCCCCAGCCCTGGTCCAGGCTCTCGAAGGACTGGTCCACCAGGACCTTGCCGCTGACCTGCTTCTCCTGGGTGGCCACCACCCGCACGTCGTCGACGCGCACCGGGGCGGAGCCGTCAGCGGCGGTGATGGCCAGGCGCACCTTGCCATTGCGGGGTGCGTCGAAGACCACCTTGACGCGCTGGAAGTTGGTGCCGCGCAGCTCGTCGGAGCTCACGTGGTTGGGCATGGTGGAGCGGGTGATGGTGGTCTTGGCGTCCACGCCGCGTCCCTGCACCGCGAGGGTGACGGGACGGGTCTGGCCGGGCTTGACCTCCACCCAGGCGGAGGCGGAGTAGCGCTGGCCACCCTTGAGCTTGAGGTCCTGCTGGATGCTCGAGCGGCCCTCACCCAGGGATGCCACGTGCAGGCCGTTCTCGGTGGTCTGCAGGGCGGTCTTGCCCGTCGGATTCCACGGGCCCAGATCGGCGCCGTTGAACCCGGGGTCCGCAACCGGTGTGCCCTGCCCCCACTGGGGATCGGCCTGCACGCGTGCCTTGTTCGGATAGACCACGTAGGCGCTTCCTGCCTTCGCCTGCAGGGTGATCTTCCCGGAGTCATTGCCCACCGTGGCGACCTTGGTGCGGCCCTTGTCGGTGAGTTCGTAGACGGTGAAGTTCTTGGCCCGCTTCAGGGCTCCGGTCAGCTGCCAAGTGCTGGTGCCACCGTCGGGGCTGTAGTGGTAGGCCTTGGTGGCCTGCTGCGGCGTCTTGCCACCCCAGGGCAGCAGGTAGGAGCCGCCGTCGAGCACCAGGGCGTCGTCGACGAAGAACTGCCGCTTGCCGTTGGCGTCGGTGCTGCGCACGTCATTGGTGAACTGCACCTCGTGGTCGCTCCACTTGGTGATCTGGTTGTGCTGCAGGAACTTGGTGGGCAGCTGGTTGGTCCACACATTCTTCTTCAGGGCCATCCAGTCGTTGTGCCCGGTCCAGCCCTCCGCCTCGACGATGGTCGATCCGGCCAGCAGCGGGTGCGGGTTCCACACGTCGCGCTCGGAATTGCGGATGAAACGGACGATCTTGCTGTTGACGCCCTTGTTGGTGGCGCCGCCGTAGTTGCGGTCGGTGGCCCAGTGCGCCCACAGGTTGTTGCGCTCGTGAGAGTAGGCCCATTCGGAGGCGATGCTGAAGCCCTGCTCGCGCAGCTTGGCGTCCATCTCGTCGGGCAGCCAGCCGAAGCCGTAGTAGACGTCCCAGTAGAGGGTGTCCAGGTTGCCCTTGGTGTCCTTGCGCAGCTGGGCGGTGCGCTTGAGCAGGTTGCCGGAGTTCAGGTCGTCGCGCTGGTTGATGTAGTAGCTCTGGTTGAGCCAGTTCCAGCCGGGCTTGGTCTTGTCCACCAGCTTCTCGTCGAAGGCCTTGGCCTCGGGGTAGGCCTCGGTGGCGTTGACGTGCACGCCGAAGTCACTGCCCCACTTCTTGCCCTCCTTGAGCAGGGTGTTCATGTCCTTGAGGCCGCCGGCGCGCTCGTTGTAGTTGCCCGCGTAGTCCGGGTGGGCCGAGTCGTGGCCCTCGGAGGCATAGCCCTTGAGCAGGGTGAACTGGCCCAGGCCGTCGGTGGCCAGGCTGAGCCGCTTGACGTCGTCGAGCGTGCGCAGGAAGGGGTGCGTGGCCAGGCTGGAGAAGTTGAAGGGGATGTGCTGGATCACCCGGTTGGGCACCTTGTCGGAGTCCTTGGCGACGGTGGCGATGTCACGGAAGGCGATGGCGCCGTCCTGCCAGTCCACGCCGGCGTCCTGGTTGCGGTCGGTGGTGATGACCACCTTGGCCCAGGGAAGCTCGCTCTGTTCGGTGGCGCCCTCGCCGCGCACGGTCCACTGACCGGGGGTGATGCCGACGCGCTTGGTGCCGGCCTCGTCGGCCTGCACCTGGTGCCACAGCCGGCCGCCGTCCTTGGTGGTGGCGCCAGCGGGCTTGTCATAGGTGCCGTTGGTCTCCACCGAGGCCGCCAACTGGGAGGTGTTGACGATGCCGTAGGTGGCCCCGACGGGCGCCGCCTGCACCGGGGTGTCCTTGGTGAGCGGCGTGATCTGGTCTGCCGTACGGGTGGTGTCGGTGTCGATCTTGGTGAAGGCGCTGGTGGCCCCCGGCTGGTCGGAGGAGATCGAGACCAGGTCGAGCCCCGGCACCTCCAGGGTGTTGACCACGTTCTTGCCGTGGTCACGCACCTTGAGGACCTGCCAGGTGAGCACATTGCCCTTGAGCGAGGCGCGCACCGTGATGCTGACGCCGGGCAGGTCGGGGACGGTGAGGACGTAGTTGATGCCGGCCGGGAGCGGCTCGACGCCCACGCGCACCGCGTGGCGCTTGCCGTTGACCACGATGGCGTCCAGCGCGGTGGGCTGGCCCCCCAGCGTGGCGCCGGTGGCCAGATCGCGGTAGCCGAGCACCTGCGGGAAGGTCTTGGACAGGTGCACCTGCAGCGACTTCGAGCGCAGGGTGAGCGAGTTGGCCGGGGCCGGGGTGGCAGGGGTGGGGCTGGCCTGGGCAGGCGTGACGGCGCCGAGGCTGGTGGTGATCAGGACCGCAGCGGCTGCTCCGGCGATGGCCTGGCAGGCAGACCGTGGGGTGTTGCTTCGCATCGTGGACTCCGTTGACCAATATGTTCGGGCGATGAACGAAACCATAGACAGAGGCCTACCCCAAAGTCAATGACTTGTGACGATTTCTACGACGAAGCGTCGCAAAAGGGCCCCGACAAGGGGCTCAGTCCCGCAGCGATCGGTCGGTCGGCGCTCAATCCTCCAGCGCTCAGTCCTCCAGGGGAGCGACGAGGGTGGGATCGACGAAGACGGGTTCCAGCGCCATCAAGGCGGCACCATGGGCCGCCGACCTGATCCCCAGACGGGTCGTCTCCAGGCGAACCTTGCCGCCCTCCTTCATCCGCCGCCGCTCCAGCTGGGCCTCCAGCGGTTCCAGGATGAACTCCGCCAACAGGGCGAAGTATCCCCCCAGCACGATCACGCGGGGGTTGAGCACGTCGTTGAGGAGCGAGAGCCCGACGGCCAGGTGCTGGGTGATCTGCTCCAAGGCCGCCAGGGTGACCTCATCCCCGCTCCTGGCGCGCCGGGCGATCACGGCCAGTCGTTCGTCGAGCGGACGACTGGCATCGGCCAGCTGTTCGTCGCCATCCACCAGGCGGAACAGGGCCGCGAGGCCCACCACCGTCTCCCAGCATCCGGTGCGGCCGCACTTGCAGGGGTGCTGGTCGGGATCCAGCGGCAGGTGGCCCACCTCACCGGAGAAGCCCTTCCAGCCGCGCACCAGCTGCCCGGCGGCGATGATGCCCGCACCCACGCCCACGTCACCGGTCAGGAAGAGCAGGTCCTCCACCCCCTGGGTGGCGAAGCCGGCATATTCGGCCAGCGCAGAGAGCTTGGCGTCGTTCTCCAGGTGGATCGGCGGCACCGGGCCAGTCAACCGGGAGCGCAACTCCTCCACCACGGGCACGTCGCGCCAGCCCAGGTTCGGTGCAAAGCGGACGCATCCCGTGGGATAGTCGATCACCCCGGGCGGTGCCAGCGTGATGCCCACCGGGCGCCGCCCCGCATCCTGCAGGGCATCCAGCGCCTCCTGCACCCGCCGGGCCACCAGGTCCAGGAGCTCGTCGACGGGCAATTCGTCCGCGGCCAGCGGCAGCAGCAGCTCCCAGACCACGTCGCCGGCAAGGTCCATCGCCAGCAGCGAGATGTAGTCCACGCTGATCTCCACGCCGACCACCCCGACGTGCGACCCGTCCAGGAAGACGGTCAGGCCGGGACGGCCCGCCGTGCCGCTGCGGGCCAGCCCGCCCTCGCGCACCAGGCCGCGATCGGTCAGCTCCCCGATCAGGCTCGACATGGTGGCCCGCGAAAGCCCCGTCTCGGCCGCGATGCGAGCGCGCGAGCGCCCGCCCACGGCCCTGAGGTGGCGCAGGATCAGGCCCATGTTGGCCGCCCGCATCTGGGTCTGGTCCAGGGGCCCACCGCGTCCAACCGTGCGCATCCGGCCGGTCTGGCCCATGGCTACCCCTCTTCCCTGTCGATCACGTCAGGCCACACGGTACCCACCGTGCGGCATCGGGTCGCCACCGCCCAGTCAGCAGGCGTGGGCGGTCAGCAGGCATGGCCGGTCAGCAAGCGTGGGCGGGGCCACAGGGCCTGGTCACCAGGGTGCTGGCACGAGCGCCCTCCTGCGGCCACGCCCGCCGGTAGACATCAAGCCAGTCCTCGGCGAAGGCCTCGGCATCCCCGGCGGGCAGCAGCGCCCAGACACTGCCCCCAAAACCCGCCCCGAAGCTGGAGGCGGCCAAGGCACCCTGACGCAGGGCAAGCTCCACCAAGGCCTCGGTCTGCGGCACCTGGTTGGCCAGCCCCCGCGCCGCCAAGGACTGCGAGAGTGCCACCGCACGACCGAAGGCCTCGAGGTCTCCCGCCTCCAAGGCCTCCACTGCGGCGGGGATCACCACGGTGGACTCGGTGACGAACTGGTCCAGGCGGGCCGACAACTCCGGATCGTCGGCGACGAGCCCGGCCACCTGTTCGGCGCCTCCCGCCGCCACCCCCGCGGCCAGGTTCGGGTGTGCATGGCCTGCGGCATTCCATCGCTCCAGCACGGCCGAGGCATTCAGCGAGGCCCGGTTGTAGGCCTGTTGGGCCGCACCGGTCTTCTCGGCCGCGACACCGCTGACCGCCACCACGAGCCGCAGGTCATCGGGCAGCGCGACCCGCTGCACCAGCGACGGCGGGTTGAAGCTGAACCGTCCCAGCTTGCCGGGTTCGCTGCACAGCATGGCGGTGTGGTCCTCGGAACCTCCCAAGGTGCCCACTCCGCCGTGACCGGCCAAGGCGCCGAAGGTCTTGCCGTTCTCGACGCAGGCCAGGTAGCCGGCCAGCCGCACGTCGTCGGTGATGTCCTGCTGCCAGGCCCTGGACTGGTCGAAGCCGTTGTGGCGCGCCAGCGCCATGGCCGTGGCCACCACGACCGCCGACGAGGAGCTCATGCCACTGGCCAGCGGCAGGGTGGAGTCCACCTCGATGCGGCACGGAGCCAGCGGACCGAAATTGGCTGTCAGCCGCTGCACGACCGACTGCAGGTAGCGCCCCCAGTGGCCGCCAGGCAGCTCCACGGCCGTGCCGGGGGTGAGGTCCACCTCGTCGGGAAGGGCGGTGCTGGTGGCATGGATACCGCTCGCGGCCTCCTCGACCACTGCCGTGACGCCGCGATCGACGGCGCACACCAGCACGTCGCCACCGGCATAGTCGGTGTGCTTGCCCAGTACCTCGATGCGGCCCGGGGAGAAGTGACCGGTGGTCTTCACAACCGCACCTCGCGTCCGGCCAGGGCAGTCTCGACGGCGGCCACGTCTGCCCGACCGGACATGTCCAGCACTCCCTCGGCCACCGGGACCACCGTGACCGGCTCCCCCGCGCGCACCAGGTGGCGGACGGCGTCGACGATCTCGAACTCGCCCCGCACCGAGCGTTCGATGCTGTCGCAGGCGTCGAAGATGGAGGGGCCGAACAGGAAGCAGTTCATGCTCACCAGGGCGTGCGGGCCGTGCTCGGCCACCTGTTCGGGGGTGGGCTTCTCCAGCATCTCCACCAGGTGTGACTGCTCGTCGGTCTGCAGGATGGCGAAGGCGGCCACCCGTTCGGCCGGGATGTTGGAACGGGCCACCAGCTCGGCCGCGTCGAAGCCCAGGGTGGCGGCTCCGGGGGCCGCGACGAGGCGACGCAGCGCCCCGACCGGGTAGTGGTTGTCCGAGTTCACCACGACGAAGCGATCCGCCCCGACGAAGTCCCGTGCCGCAGCCACGGCATCGGCGGTGCCCAGCGCCTCCTGCTGCACGGCGAAGCTGATGGTGACGCGCTCGGTGTGCAGGCCCGCGAAGTGCTCGCGCACCAGGTCATGTTCGGGCCCGATCACCAGGCAGACCTCGGTGAGCCCGGCGTCGGCGAGTTCGGTGATGACGTGTTCGATGAAGGGCCGCCCGGAGGACCCCAGGGGCATCATCGCCTTGAGCCCGAGGGCGGCGATCCGCTGCTGCTCTTGGTCGAGTTGGGCGTCGGCCTGGCGACGCAGACGAGTGCCCAGACCACGGGCCATGATCACGGCCTTGCGGGGCGTCGAGGGCTGTTGTGAGGGTTGGGACGGCGTTGTCATGGCCGTCATCCTAGACACCCGACCAACGCCGCCCGCCACAGGTGCGCAAGTCAAGTGAGCGCTCAGTCAAAATGCGCACATCCTTCACGGGGCAACATTTCGCGGGATATGTTCGGTGCATGATCAAATTCGGCACCGGCGGATGGCGGGCCATCATCGCCGACGGTTTCACCAAGCAGAACGTGCGCCTGTTGGCCCAGGGCGTCGCCGATCGAATGCACGCCGAATCCGTGGCCGAGGGCGGCCTGGTGCTCGGCTACGACCGACGCTTCCTGTCACGGGAATCGGCCTGGTGGATCGTCGAGGTGCTCGTGGCCAACCAGATCCCGGTCACCATCATCGATCGTCCGGCCCCCACCCCGATGATCATGTGGAGCGTGGCCAACCAGGGTTGCGCCTACGGTCTGGCCGTCACCGCCTCCCACAATCCCGCGCTCTACAACGGCGTCAAGGTCTTCACCCGCGGCGGCCGCGATGCCGTCGCGGAGGTCACCACCTCGCTGCAGGAGGAGGTGAACCGGCTGGGCGACGACGACGTGCGCAGCATCGACCCCTCCGAGTTGGCCGACCATCCGCTGGTCACCCGCCAGCACTCCATGAACTGGTACATCGACGCGATCCTCGACCAGCTGGACGTGGAGACCATCCGGCACAGCCACCTCACGGTGGTGCTCGACCCGATGTTCGGCGTCTCGCAGACCTGCCTGCAGACCATCCTGATGACCGCGCGCTGCGACGTGGAGGTCATCCACTCCCGCCACGACGCACTCTTCGGCGGACGCATGCCCTCCCCGCAGCTCGAGACGCTGCACGAACTGCGACGCGTCGTGCTGGAGCGTGGCGCAGACCTGGGCATGGCCACCGATGGCGACGCCGACCGGCTGGGCATCTTCGACGACAAGGGCAACTACCTCTCGGCGAACCAGGTGATGGTGCTGCTCTACGAGTACCTGCTCACCGGCAAGGGCTGGAAGGGCGACGTGGTGCGCAACCTGGCCACCACCCACCTGTTGGACCGGGTGGCCGAGGCACACGGGCAGCAGTGCCATGAGGTCCCCGTCGGCTTCAAGCACATCAGTTCCACCATGGCAGCCACCGACGCGGTGCTGGGCGGTGAGAGCTCCGGCGGCCTGACCGTGCGGGGGCACATCGCGGGCAAGGACGGAGTCCATGCCGGCTCCCTGTTGGTGGAGATGCTCGCCCACAGCGGGCGACGCCTGTCCGAGCTGTGGGCCGACGTGGTGGAGCGCTACGGCAGCCTGGAGATGGTCGAGACGGCCTGGGACTTCCCGCAGAAGCGGCGCGACGAACTGGACGCCGCCCTTGGTGAAGGGGGCAGCCTGCCGGACTTCGACGTCCCCGTCGAGAGGGTCAGTCACCTAGATGGCACCAAGGTCTTCCTGGCCGATGGCGGCTGGTTGGTGGCCCGCCTCTCGGGCACCGAACCGGTGCTGCGGATCTTCGCCGAACGCGACTCCGCCGAGCTCGCCCACCAGAGCGTCCAGACCATGGTGCGGCACTTGGGTTTGGAGGCCAACTGAGTTCCCCCGGCTCGCTGTGGGCAGGTGCTCAGCCTGCCCACAGCGAGCGCCCATGTCCCGCCAGTAGTGTGGGAAACAGTCCACGAAAGGTTTCACCCATGCGCGTTCTCGTCACCGGCGGAGCAGGATTCATCGGCTCCCACACCACGCTGTCCCTGCTCGAGCAGGGGCACGACGTCCTGGTGGTCGACGACCTGTCGAACAGCTCCGAGGAGTCGCTGCGTCGCGTCGCCGAGCTGGCCGGCCGTGAGCCCGGCTTCGTGAAGGCCAATGTGCGCGACGAGCAGGCACTGGATGCCGCCTTCGCCGATTTCAAGCCCGAGGCCGTGATCCACTTCGCCGGATGGAAGGCCGTCGGTGAGTCCACCCAGATCCCGCTGGTCTACTACCGCGAGAACGTCGGATCCACCATCACGCTGCTGGAGACCATGGCCAAGCACGACTGCCACACCATCGTCTTCAGCTCCTCGGCCACCGTCTACGGCGAACTGTCCGAGCCTCCCTTCGTCGAGGACGCCCCCACCGGTGCGACCAATCCCTATGGCCGCACCAAGCACATGGTCGAGCAGATCCTGACCGACGTCGCCGCCGCCGACCCGCAGCTGCGCGTGGGAATCCTGCGCTACTTCAACCCGATCGGTGCGCACGAGTCCGGCCGCATCGGCGAGGACCCCAAGGGCATCCCCAACAACCTGCTGCCCTTCGTGGCGCAGGTGGCGGCCGGGCGTCGCGAGAAGCTGATGGTCTTCGGCGACGACTACCCCACCCCGGACGGCACCGGAACCCGCGACTACATCCACGTCGTGGATCTGGCCGCCGGCCACCTGGCTGCGCTCGACTACCTGGGCAACAACGACGGCTGCCACGTCTGGAACCTGGGCACCGGCAAGCCCAACTCGGTGCTCGAGGTGGTGCACGCCTTCGAGGCGGCCTCCGGCGTCGAGATCCCCTACGAGATCGTCGCCCGTCGTCCCGGTGACGTGGCCTCCAGCTACGCCAATGTCGACCGCGCGCACCAGGAGCTGGGCTGGCGTGCCGAGAAGTCGGTCGCCGACGCCTGCGCCGACACCTACCGCTGGCAGTCGGCCAACCCCAACGGCTTCGGCGAGGGCTGATACCGCCGGTCACCTCCGCAAACAGAGAGATATCGGGCCTTCATTGTCATGGTGGCAATGAAGGCCCGATATCTCTCTGTTTGCGGCAGGAACCTTGGGCAGGCGGGCCGGTCAGGCGCTCAGCAGCCTGCGAATCTGCAGCGTGCCTTGCAGCAGGACGGGCTCGGGCACGGGAGCGTCGGGGTTGTCGAGCTGGGCCACCAGGGTCTCGAGCAAGAGGCGCACTGCCTCGTCGACGGGCTGGGTGACCGACGACATCCCCAGCGCCTGCGCGACGGCGGTGTCGTCGTATCCGATGACGGGCAGTGAGCCCGAGTCGGAGCGCAGCAGCTGGCGTGTCTCCAGGAGCGCGCCGAAGGCCAGCGAGTCCGATGCACACACGAAGGCCGTGGCTCCTCGCTCGGCCAAGGTCTTGGCCGATTCGCGACCGGTCTGGACGGTGTCCCGGCCCCGGGAATCCAACTCGTCCGGATCGGCTGCGTCGAGTTCCTCCATCGCGGCCCGCCATCCCGCGCGGCGGTCGTCACCGGGACCCGAACCGGGATTCATGCCGACGAAACCGATCCGGCGGTGACCGTGGCTGGCCAGGTGGCGCACCGCCTCGGCGGTGGCGCTGGCACCGTCGACGTCGACCCAGAAGTGCTCCTGCTCGTCTTGGCCCCAGGGCCTGCCGAAGCTGACCATTGGCACCTTGTGCCGTCGCAGCCCGGCGGGACGCTCGTCACCCTCGTCGGTGCCCGACAGCAGGCACCCGTCGATCGAGCCACGCTCGTGCAGGGCGACGAGCTGCTGCAGCTCGTCGCGATCGTCCTCGGCGGTGATGGGGATGATGTTGTAGCCGATCTCGTGGGCCTGGCTCACCAGCCGGTGGTGGAAGCGGTCCATCACGGCGCCGTAGATGCCGTCCGACGAGGGATAGATGCGCATGGCCAGGGCATTGGCGCACTGGTTGCGCAATGACTGCGCCGCCCGATTGGGGCGGTAGCCGCTCTCCTCGATGGCGCGCTGGACCCGTTTCCGGGTCTCCGGCTTCACCAGATGGGGTGCGTTGATGACATTCGACACCGTCTGACGTGATACGCCCAGCTCATTGGCCAGGCTGACGAGCGTGGGACGCCCCATGACTTCTCTTCTTCCCTCTCTCGACCAGTTGTGGGCCGCGCTGCCCTCCTGAACGATCTAGAGTGCTGACAGCCTCGCCCTACCATGGCCACGGCGTCAAGCGTTCGGGCCGGTCAACTGTCGCCAGCGGCCGCAACCCCTTCCCAACGGATGGTGACTGAACGCCCCGGCAACGAGGCGTTCAGCCACCCTCACTCCTTGACCGCCCCAGCGGACGTGTTCATGATCCGCTTCTGGAAGACGAAGAACAGGATTGCGACGGGCACCGTCATGATCGCAGCGGCCGCCAGCTTGAGCGGATACTGGTTGGCCTTGCCGCCCAGGCCGCCGGATGCCAAGGTACCGACGCCCTTGGTCAGCGTGTACAGGTTGGGGTCCTGCGAGGCGATGATGAAGTGGCTGTACTCATTCCACGAGCCCTGGAAGCTCAGGATGGTGATGGTGACCAGAGCGGGAACGGCCATCGGCAGCACCACCGACCAGAAGGTGCGGAAGGTGCCGGCACCATCGATCCGGGCCGCCTCCTCCACCGAGGGAGGAATCGACTCGAAGAAGTTCTTCATGATGAAGACCCCGGCAGCGTCCACCAGCAGGGGCAGCACCAGCGCTGGGAAGCTGTCGTAGATGCCCAAGTAGTTGACCACCAAGAACTTGGGGATCAACAGCACCACGCCGGGAACGCTCATCACGCCGATCAGCATGATGAAGACCAGCTTGCGGCCCGGGAACCTCAGCCGGGCCAAGGCGTAACCCGCGAGCGAGTTGAAGAAGACGCGTCCGGCGGTGACCAGCAGCGTCACCACCACCGAGTTGGCAAACCAACGCGGATAGTCGGAGTTCTGGAAGAGCCGTTCATAGGCCGCCGTCGTCCACACCGACGGGGTGAGGCTCATTGGGTTGTTGGTGGCGTCCTGATCGGTCTTGAACGAGCTCACCACCTGCAGCACGAAGGGGAAGATGTAGAACAGGGCAAGCGCCACCAAGATGGCCAACGCGATCCACGTGCCCGCCTTCGACGGTTTCTTGCCGACGGCGAAGTTCTGTTCGCTCATGCCACGCCACCTCCGCTCGCGGTCTGGGAGTTGGCCCCACCGTGGGTCACCAAATCCACCTCACGCCGGGCAGCGCGCTCCCTGTCCAGCTTCTCGGCCTTGCGCTGTCGCCGGTTCAGGGTGGTGTAGTCGGCATCGCCCAGAATGAAGCGCTGCAAGATGGTCATCAACACGATGATCGCGAACAGCACGAACGCAATCGCCGCGCCGCGCCCCCACTCGTTGTCATTGAAGGCCTTGGTGTAGCTGAGGTAGGCCGGGGTCATCGTCGTCTTGGCCGGCCCACCCTGTGAACCAATCACGATTTGGTCGAAGACCTGCCAAGTGCCGATCAAACCCAACGTGATGACGGTGTAGAGCGTCGGCTTGAGCATCGGCAGGGTGATGTGGCGGAAGCGCTGCCAAGCGGTGGCGCCGTCCATCATGCCGGCCTCGTCGGTCTCCTCGCCGATGTTCTGCAGGGCCGCGATGAACAGCAACATGAAAGTGCCCGAGGTAGTGAAGATCGCCATCAGGATGAAGGCGCACATGGCCACCGAGGGGCCCTGCAACCACTGGTAGGCGCTGATCCCCAGGAAGCCCGGCTTGGCGAGGGCGCCCGTTTCGTGGACACCCAAGGGTTCCAGCAGCAGACCGAGCACGCCGCGCGGATCCTGAAACCAGTTGGGCCCATGGATGCCCAGCCAGCTGAGCGCCTTGTTGACGGCGCCAGAGGCATTGAACAGGAAGAGCCACAGCACGGTGATGGCCACGGAGCTGGTGACGCTCGGGAAGTAGAAGGCGGTGCGGAAGACGCTCTTGCCCTTCAGGCCCTTGCGCGTCACCATCACGGCCAGGAAGAGCGAGACGATGGTCTGCAGGGGCACCACGAAGAGCACGTAGTAGAGGTTGTTTCGGATGGCCATGCCGAAGTCACGCCCCGTGAGGCCCTTGCCGCCCAGGATCGCCTCGTAGTTCTTCGCGCCGACGAAGTTCACGCTCGGGTCGAAGGGCGATCCGTTGCCGGACCAGTCGGAGACGCTGACCCACAGGGCCATCAGGATCGGGATGAACAGGAAGAGGCCCAGGATGAGGATCACCGGGGAGACGAAGAGCCACCCGGAGAGGGCCTGCGAATTGGCAGGCCCCCTCCGGCGACGGGCCTTCCCGGTGGGCTCGGGGCTCACGGGATGCGACATCGGTCAGTTTCCTTCGCGGTCGGCAATCACTTGCCGGCGTCGGCGACGACGGGCTCGAGGTTGGCCTGGACTCCGTCCAGCAGGACCTTGGGATCCTTGCTCTTGAGCTGGCTGAGCTGGGCGTTCATGTCCTTGATCACGTCGGCGGCACCCACCTCTGCGGGCAGGTTCTGCGCATAGTCAGCGCCATTGATGAAGGGAACCATGGTGGGATTGTCCTTGCTCCACTGCTCCTTGGCCGACTGGAGCGAGGGCATCACGCCGAAGGCCTTGGCGAAGGCGAGCTGCTGTTCTGTGGTCGTGAGGTATTCGACCAGGTCGACGGCCCCGCCGATGTTGTCGCCCTTGGCGGTGACTCCCCAACAGTTCGTGTACTGCAGGGTGCCCTTCTCCTTGCCCTGCGGCAGTTCGACGACGGTGTACTTGACGTCCTTGAAGTCGTTCTGCATGGCACCGGTGATCCAGTTTCCCTCGATCACCATGGCTGCCTGCTGCTTGCCGAAGGCCTCACCACCCCAGCCGGAGCCCAGGTCGCTCGAGTAGGCCATCCACCCGTCGGTCATGGCCTTCTTGACGAAGGTGAGGGCCTCGACGTTCTCGGCCGAATTCGCGGTGGCCTCGCCGTCCTTCTCCAGGCCGCCGCCGGCTTGCGCCAGGAAGACGCCCAGACGCTGCACCTCGGGGCCGAGGGCCAGACCCTTCACCTTCCCCTTGGTGAGCTTCTTGGCAACGGTCTCCAGCTCCTCCCAGGTCTTTGGGTGATCTGCATCGGTCAGCCCGGCCTCCTTCCACAGCTCGTCGTTGATGACCAGTTGCAGGGTGGAGAAATCCTTGGGTGCGCAGTAGAGCTTGTCGTCCTTGGTGAAGGCCTCCTGGAGGCCGGGGTAATAGTCGTCCTTGTTCTCGAGCTGATCACCGTAGGGCTCCAGATTTCCGGCCTTCACCCACGAGGCAAAGACATCGGTGGCGGTGTAGACGACGTCGGCAGGCTTGCCGGAGGCGAATCCCTGGGCGGCCTGCTGTGGCAGGTCGGCGGCCACCTGCACCTTGGCGGGAATGCCGCTCTTGGCGCTCCAGGCCTTGACGGCATCGGTCACGGCCTTGGTCTCGGCGTCGCCCGACGAACCGATCAGTACGCTGACCTCGTTCTTGGTGGGGGTGGGAAGGGCTGCCGACCCTTCGGAGGGCTTCGAACCGGAGTCGAATCCGGAGCCTCCGCCACAGGCGCTCAGGGCCAGCGGAAGGGTGAGGACTGCTGCCAGAAAGGCCTTGCGGCGGTTGGTCGAGGTCATGGGACTTTCCTTTCCGGGTGACCCGCGGAGGTTCGTTCCCCGGGTCGCGACGACGGTGTCGGCGGCGCATGGTGACTGTTGCTTGGTGTGGTTCCCGAGAGCTGCACTGCCCTCTTTTGAACGATCAAGATTGCTGATAGCGTCCTCCCTGCGGGCCCCCCAAGTCAAGTGTTCAGCCACATTCGTTACCGGAACCCGCACCAGTGCAATGAAGCCCTTTGACGCGCCCTCCGTGCGCACCCACCCAGGATGGTCAGAATGCAGCAGCCCTACCTCACCCATCGTTCCGCCGTCCTCGCCGCACCCGTGCAGGCGTGGTCGGCTCTCGACGGGCAGGCGGACGGGTTGGCCGACGAGCGCACGGTGGAGGGCATCTACTGCGCCGACACCCGCGTGGTCTCGCTGCTGCAGTTGAGCAGCCCGAGCCACCACCTGGAACACATCACCACCGACGAGCGGGGCGGCAACCGCGCCACCTTCCAGTACGTCGTGCGCACCCCCGACCTGGGTGTCGACCCGGCCGTCGTGCTGCACCGCATCCGTGAGGTGGACGGCGAGGGCGTGCAGGAGCGCTACCTGTTCACCACGGCCTCGCTGCAAGACCTGGACATCGAGCTCCAGTTGCGTCTGCGCCCGGACTCCACGGCCATGCAGTCCATCAAGTCGGGCCTGCACGGCGACCCCGTCACGGCCCAGCTCACCGAGGAGGGCGCCTGCTTCTCGTGGCGCGACGAGAACACCACCGCCCGGCTCACCAGCCAAGCCGGGATGGGCCTGGACGGCAGCGACCTGCTGCTCACTTGGAGCATTGCCCTGCCCGCCCGTGGCACCGCCGAGGTCGGCTTCCGTCTGGCCCTGCACGACGCCGCCGCGCCCTTCGTCGCCTGCACCGCGCCGGCGCTGCTTCCGCCGGCCACCGACGGCAGCAATCCAGCCCTCGACCGACTGCTGACCAGCAGCTTCGCCGACATCAACGGCCTGCGGCTGGCCCACCCGAGCACCCCCGACGAAGGCTTCCTGGCCGCCGGCGCCCCCTGGTACTTCACGCTCTTTGGCCGCGACTCGCTGATCAGCGCCCGCAACCTGCTGCCCCACGACGTCACCACCGCCGCCGCAACCCTGCGGGTGCTGGCCCAGCTGCAGGGCACGGACACCGACGTCGACTCCGCCCAGCAGCCCGGCAAGATCCTTCACGAGGTGCGCCAGGAGCCGCTGGAGCTGGCGCTCAGCCACCAGGGTCAGGGCGAGCACCAGATGAGCCTGCCGCCGCTCTACTACGGCACCGTCGATGCCACCCCGCTGTGGATCATGCTGCTCGACGAGGCCGAGGCCGCCGGGATGGACGCCGGCCAGGTGCGTTCCCTGCTGCCCACGCTGAAGGCCGCGCTGGCCTGGCTGCGTGACTTCGGGGATGCCGACGGTGACGGCTTCCTGGAGTACCGCGACGAGTCCGGCCACGGCCTGGCCAACCAGGGGTGGAAGGACTCGGGCGACTCGATCCGCTTCGCGGACGGGACCCTGGCGGCCGGGTCCGTCGCGCTGGCCGAGGTGCAGGGCTATGCCCATGCCGCAGCACTGGGCGGCGCCCGCCTGCTGCAGAAGTACGAATCCGACACTGCCGCGGCCGAGCAGTGGCGCGCCTGGGCCGCCGCGCTGGCGGACCGTTTCCGCGCCGAGTTCTGGGCCAGCGACGAACTGGGCGCCTACCCGGTGCTGGCCCTGGACGGCGCCACCGACGCCGAGGGGAACAAGCCCCAGGTCACCGGTGTGGCCTCGAACATGGGGCACCTGCTGGGCACCGGCATCCTGTCGGACGAGGAGGCTCGCCTGGTGGTGGACCGCCTGATGCATCCGTCGATGGCCTCCGGCTACGGCATCCGCACCATGAGCACCACCAATGGTGGCTACTGGCCGCTGAGCTACCACGTCGGTTCGGTGTGGACCCACGACACCGCCTTCGTCATCGCCCAGATGCTGCGCGACGGTTTCCGCGACGAAGCCCGGGCGCTGGCGGTGCAGCTGCTGCGCGCCGCGGAGGGCTTCGACCATCGCCTCCCGGAACTGTTCGGCGGCATGGGGGCCGACGAGGTCTTCCCACCCCAGCCGTACCCCGCCTCGTGCCGCCCGCAGGCCTGGGCGGCGACCAGCTCCGTGGTGATCGCCCGCGCCCTCGCCTGAGGACCGGAACCGACCTCGCTGGCCGAGCTTGTCGAGGCCAGTCGGCGGCCGTGCCGACCAGACCCCGACCTTGGTCTTGGGGGTGCCTCATCCCGCGGGTGGACACCGCCCCGTGAAGTGGCTACCGCAGACCGACGTGAATGACCCAGCGCCAGCCCTAGCCTCGAAAACGTAGGGCAAACCTGCCCCGTTGGCGATCACGAAAGGTCTGACATGGCACACAGCGTCCCCCTCGAAGGGCAGGATCCGCAAGGAAACACCCGTCGAGCCGTCCCCCACTCCGAGTCGGCGCGCGCGGGGCAGTCACAGCCTGTGGGCCAGGGTGAGCCGGTGGCGCAGACCTTCGACCTGGTGAAGGTCTACGGTTCCGGCCGCACCCAGGTCACCGCCCTGAACGGCGTGAACGTGAGCTTCCAGCGCGGTTCCTTCACCGCGATCATGGGGCCCTCCGGTTCGGGCAAGTCGACCTTGATGCACTGCCTGGCCGGTCTGGACAAGTTCACCTCGGGCCGCGTGGTGATGGGTGGCCAGGAGCTCAACAAGCTCAGCGAGAAGCAGCTCACCCTGGTGCGCCGAGACCGGGTCGGGTTCGTCTTCCAGAGCTTCAACCTGCTGCCCACCCTGACCGCCAAGCAGAACATCCTGCTACCGCTGGAGCTGGCCGGCAAGAAGCCCGACAAGGACTTCTTCGGGAAGCTGACCGCGTCGCTGGGCCTGTCCGAGCGCCTCGACCACCGCCCCAGCGAGCTGTCCGGCGGGCAACAGCAGCGCGTCGCCGTGGCCCGCGCCATGATCACCCGGCCCGACGTGATCTTCGCCGACGAGCCCACCGGCGCCCTGGACTCGAAGACCGGCACCGCCCTGCTGGACTACCTGCGCGAGTGCGTCGACAACCTGGGCCAGAGCATCATCATGGTCACCCACGACGCCAAGGCCGCCGCCTACGCGGACCGGGCGCTGATCCTGCTCGACGGCCAGATCGTCGACGACATCACCCGGCCGACCGCCGATGACGTCAACGCCGCACTGTCCCGCGTGGAGGCCTGATGTTCCGCGACGCAGCAAAGGAAGTGCGCTACCACCCGGGGCGCATCATCGCGACACTGGTCGCCATCGCCATCAGCATCGGCTTCATGGCGGCGGTGTCGGTCTTCATCTCCACCCAGCAGGACGCCCTGGGCAAGGGCATGGCGCTGACCACCTCCAAGGCCGACGTCGTGGTGCACATCACCCAGGGCAAGCCCGGGGTCACCGGCAAGCAGGTCACCGAGGCCCTCGCCAAGGTCCCCGGCGTGCAGCTGGCCGAACGCAGCACCGGCAACTACATGCCCGTCGGTTCCGAGGACCGCACCGTCTACACCCAGGCCTACGCGGTGCCCGACGAACGCTTCCGCTGGGCCCCGTTGAGGGACGGTGCCTGGCCCACCGGCGGCAACCAGATCGCCCTGTCCAGCCAGCTGGCCGAGAAGCTGGGCGTCGGCGTCGGGGACAGCGTCGACGTCGGGGGCAAGAAGCTCACGGTCAGCGGAACCACCGATGATGCCCCGAGCATCTTCTTCCAGGTCGCCTACCTCCCCAGCGCCACCCTGGAGGCAACCTCCCAAGCGGAGGTCAACTACGCCGACTGGCTGGTCGACGTCGACGGGGACCCCGCGGCCACCCTCGACCAGGTGCGCAGCGCCGTCGCACCGCTGGTGATCGATCCCGACGAGCCGAGCTACCCCGGGGAGGATGACAAGAACCTCGAGGTGAACACCGGTGAGGACGCGCAGGCCGCGTCGGTGAAGGAGGTCGCCGGCGAGTTCGACGTGATGAAGTACATGCTGTGGGCCTTCAGCGCCATCGCGGCACTGGTGGGGCTGATCATCATCGCCAACACCTTCACCATCCTGCTGGCCCAGCGACGCCGACAGATCGGCCTGCTGCGGGCCGTGGGCGCCACCGGCGCGCAGGTGCGACGCCGCTTCCTGGCCGAGGCCATCCTGCTCGGCGCCCTCGGTTCGGCCCTGGGCCTGCTGCTGGGCACCGGCATCGCCTGGGCCGGTGCGACGTACACCAAGGCCACCTACTGGGGCCTGAGCTTCCCGTGGACGGAGCTGGCCATCGAGTTCGGCCTGGGGATCCTGCTGACGGTGCTGGCAGCCATGCTCCCGGCGCTGCGCGCCACCCGCGTCGCCCCGCTGGAGGCGCTGCAGCCGGTGGCCACCAGTGAGCAGCAGCGCAAGGCGTCGGTGGTGCGCGCCATCATCTGTGGCGGCTTCGTGCTCGTCGGCGCGGCACTTGCCTGGTACTCCCTGGACGCCCCGGTGGGCGAGGGTGCCTCGGTCATGCGCGGCCCGATCGTCTCGGCGCTGCTGGGCGCCATCCTCATCGCCATCGGTGTGCTCTTCGGCGCGGTGCTGTTCATCCCGGCCGTGCTGCGGATGATGGGCAAGCTCTTCGGCCTGTTCGGTGCCACGCCCCGGCTGGCCGCCATGAACACCGTGCGCAATCCCAAGCGGGCCGCCGCCACCGCCAGCGCCCTGATCCTGGCCTGCGGGCTGATCATCACCCTGCAGGTGGGCTCCGCGACGGCGGAGAAGACGGTCCTCAAGGAGATCGCCAACACCTACCCCGTCGACGTCACGGTGGCGCACAACACGTTCAGCTCGACCGGCAAGGATGCCCAGCCCGGCATCAGCCAGCAGAACGTGGACAAGCTGGCAGCGGTGGGCAATGTCTCGGCGCGGGCCACGATGTCCGGCGGCGCGGTGACCAGCGAAGGCCCGGCCGAGGTCTCCACGGTGGTGGCGCTCAATCCCCAGATGCGCCGCGTCACCGAGGTGGTCCCCACCTCCCTGGGTGACGACCGGGTGCTGCTGCCCAAGCAGTACAAGGAGGGCACGAAGGTGGTCCTGAAGGGCAATGGCCAGACGGTGACGTTGACGGGCTCTCCGTCGAAGGCCGTGGAGGACGGCATGGCGATCGTCAGCCAGGACACCATGCGCAAGCTCGTCGCCAAGCCCAGTCCGCAGCTGGCGTGGCTGAAGATGACCAACCTGGACGACATGGGCACCACCATGACCCAGCTGGAGCGCATGATGCAGAACGGTGAGGTGCGGGTGGGCGGATCGGCCACCGAGGCCTACATGGTCAAGCGCGTGCTCAGCATCCTGATGATGGTCACCACGGGTCTGCTGGGCGTGGCCGTGCTGATCGCCCTGATCGGTGTCTCCAACACCCTCGGCCTGTCGGTGATCGAACGAACGCGTGAGTCGGCCCTGCTGCGGGCGCTGGGCATGCAGCGCTCCTCGCTGCGGCTGATGCTGCTGGTGGAGGCCCTCATGCTGGGCCTGGCGGGTGTCCTGGTGGGCACGCTGGCGGGTGCCTTCTTCGGCTGGTTGGGCATCCGGTCGGTGCTGCGCCAGGCCACCATCGAGGCGCCGATCCAGTTCGGCATCAACTGGCCCCTGACGCTGGGGTTGATCGTGATCGCGGTGCTGTCCGCCTCGCTCGCCTCGATCATGCCGGGGCGTCGCGCCGCCAGCGCCACCCCGACGGAGGCCCTCGCCGCCGAGTGAACCGGGAGCCGTGAAGGGGGCCGCGGAGCACAGTTTCATCGCTGTGCTCCGCGGCCTCTCGCCATCCCTGGAGGTCGACGTCGCGCGTCTCGCCGGGGCACCAAGCACCGGCCCCACTAGCGGCGAGACCCTGCCGAGTCAAAGACCCACCGCATGATCGGTTCGCACAGCGGCACGTTCACAGCGGAAACTCAGCCTCGCGCATCACCAAAACCCCTAGTGGCATTGCGATAGCTGGATCTTGCCCGGCGAATTGAAGAGTTGATTGAGAAAATCTCACGTTCTGGCCGTGAAAGCCGTCTTGAACGTGCAAGAATGGCCTACATCACACCGATTGAGCAGTGGCTCTCAGCGTGATCCACATACGCCCTGGGGGTTGCTGGGGGTGACCAGCAGCCCCCAGGTGCCTCTTCTCCGCAGGGCTTTCCCAGCAGGGCCTCCATCAGGCGCCCCGGAATGGGATCTCGGACGAGACCGTCCCTCACGGCCCCTGGCCATCCGCCTAGAGTTGGCCCATGTCTAGCCAACGCCAGCAGGACGCCCGTCGTCGCATCGAGCTTGCCGAGCAGGCGGCCCGCGCCGAGGCCCAGGCCGCCCAGCCGTTGATCGACGACTTCGTCGCCGAGGCCA
This sequence comes from Luteococcus struthionis, assembly GCF_048595755.1. Lineage (GTDB taxonomy): Bacteria > Actinomycetota > Actinomycetes > Propionibacteriales > Propionibacteriaceae > Luteococcus. Next base: position 979,263 of record NZ_CP184360.1, on the reverse strand, counting down.
CCCGACGCGGCATCGAGCCCGAACCGCTGCGCGCCACCCTGATGTCGGGCGGCACTGCCAAGACCGACAAGCACGGTTGGTACCTGCGCAAGAACCGGTCCTTGGCCATCGGCACCGACGGCGGCTACTACGTGCTGACGGTGCCGGGTGGCAGGCTCGCCCGGTTGACCGGGGTGAAACTGCAGCCCACCCCACCGCCCATGGTGATCGGCCGGGGCGGGCGCGACGGTGAGACCGGAGACCTCACCGAATTCCTGCAGTGGCGGCTCGACGCGGGTTGAGTCTCAACGCCAGCAGCCGCGCCACCGCTGGCTGGGCCAAGGCGCATCGGCATTGGCGACGCCCAGCTGGTGTGCCGCACGCAGCGGCCAGTTGATGTCGCGCAGCGCCTCACGCCCCAGCATCACCGCGTCGGCCTGCCCGGTGGCCAGGATGGTCTCGGCCTGGCTGGGGGTCTCGATGATGCCCACCGCGCTGGTGGCGATGCCGCCGTCGCGTCGGATCCGCTCGGCAAAGGGCACCTGGTAGCCCGGGCCCACCGGGATCTCGGCCAGCACATTGCCGCCACTGGAGGTGTCCACCAGATCGACGCCGCGCTCCTTGAGCAGGGCCGCGAGCCGCACCGCGTCCTCCAGCGTCCAGCCACCCTCGGTCCAGTCGGTGGCCGACAACCGCACGAACAACACCCCCTGGTAGCGCTCGCGGATGGCCTCCACCACCTGCAGGGTCAACCGCACCCGGTTCTCGAAACTGCCGCCCCACTGGTCGTCGCGGGTATTGGACAGCGGCGAGTAGAACTGGTGCAGCAGGTAGCCGTGCGCCGCATGCACCTCCACCACGTCGAAGCCTGCCTGCTCGGCCCGCACCGCGGCCCGGGCGAAGGCCTCCACCACCTGGGCGATCCCCTCCTCGTCGAGCACCTTGACCTCGGCGGTGTACTCGGCGCCGTCGGCACGCGCCTCGGTGGGCCCCACCGGCTGCCAACCGCCCTCGTCACCGGGGATCGTGCGGGGCACGAAGCCGGGCCACGCGCGGTTGGTGCTGGCCTTGCGACCGGCGTGGGCCAGCTGCACGCCGGTGCTGGCGCCGTGCTCGTGCATGAAGTCGTTGATGCGTCGCCACGCAGCGACGTGCTCGTCATTCCACAGTCCGGCATCCCAGGGGCTGATCCGTCCCTCGGGAAGCACGGCCGCGGCCTCGCTCATCACCAGCCCCCAACCTCCGGCGGCCAGGCTGCCGTAGTGCACCTGGTGCCAGTCGGCGACCACCCCGTCGGTGGTCTCGACGCTGTACTGGCACATGGGAGAGACCCAGGCGCGGTTGCGGATCTCCAGCCCACGGGCGTGGAAGGGTGTGAACAGTCGCGGCGTGGTGCTCATGCCCGCCATTCAAGCAACCGGTCCAAACCCGGTTGCCCGCGGCGGATAGCATCGGCGTGCCCCTGCACCGTGCAGGCCCAGAACAGGAGCGGCCCGTGACCTTCGTGCGCAACCTGCGTCGACTCCTGCGCCATGACCGTTTCCGCAAGCTGTTCACCATCCGCGCGCTCACCCAGTGCGCCGACGGAACCCTGCAGATCGGCATGGCCAGCCACATCCTGTTCAACCCCGCCCAGCAGCCCACGGCCTGGGCCATTGCGGCGATGTTCGCCATCACCCTGATGCCCTTCAGCATCGTCGGCCCCTTCGTCAGCGGCTACCTGGATCGCTGGTCACGACGCACCACCGCCGTGGTGGTGGACGCCGTCCGCTGCGTGCTGGCGCTGCTGATCGCCGCGATCATCGTCACCGGGGCCGCCTCGGCCCTGGTGCAGACCGTGCTCTTCGTCGCGCTGATGGTGGCGCTGGCACTCAACCGCTTCGTGCTCGCCGGGCTGGCCGCGGGCCTGCAGCACACCATCGACGACGACGAATTCCTCACGGCCTCCGCGGTGATGCCCATGATCGGCCCGCTGGGCGTCCTGCTCGGCGGTGGACTGGCCGCCGGCATCCGGCTGGCCTCCCCGTGGCCGGCGCACGTCGCCGACGCCGTGATCTTCTGCTGCGCCGCGGCCATGTGGGCCTGTTCCAGCCTGGTGGCCGCCGGGCTGGGCGCGCGCGACCTGGGCCCGATGGTGCCCGCCCCACGCACCCGCTTTGCCCAGACCCTCGCGGCCATCCGCGACGGCGGCGCGCACCTGGTGAGTCGTCGTCCCGCCCTGCTCGGGCTGACCACCATCACCTGCCAGCGGGTGCTCTACGGGCTGACGCTGGTCAGCATCATCCTGCTCTTCCGCATCCAGGTGCACGGCCCGCAGCAGACGGAGGCCGCGATGGCCGACATCGGCCTGTGGATGGGTGCCAGCGGGGTGGGTTTCGCCTCGTCGGTGGTGTTGGTGCCGGTGCTCGCGCACCGGATGGGCATGCACCGCACCATCCTGGTGCTGCTGCTGGCCAGTGCCGCCGTGCAGCTCGGGCCGGGACAGGTGCTGAACCGATGGTGGTTGGTGGCGGCCAGCTTCTTCATCGGCTGGTTCGCGCAGTCGCTCAAGATCTGCATCGACACGGTGGTCCAGGCCCACATCGACGACGAGGTGAAGGGCCGCGTCTTCGTCATCTACGACGTGCTGTTCAACGCCGCCGTGGTGCTCGCCTCGGTGATCGCCGCGCTGCTGGTTCCCGCCGACGGGCTCTCCCGTTCCGTGCTGGTGGGCATCGGCGTCGGCTACCTGGCGCTGGCGGCCTTCTTCTGGCTGGCCAGCCGTTCGATGGGCGCCGCCCAGTTCGACCGCGGCACGGCCCTGGGCATGAGCCCACGGCCGCAGGCCTCGGAACTCTAGTCCGCCACCAACAGTCGCGGGCTGCGGCCGGCTCGCAGGTCGGCCACGGTCTCCAGCACGTCCTCGGCCACGTCGCTGGCCAGGGTGATCGCCGCGACGTGTGGGGTGATGGTGACCTTCGGGTGGCGCCACAGCCAGTGCTCGGCGGGCAACGGTTCGGGCGTGGTGACGTCCAGGTGGGCGTGGGAGAGGTGCCCCTGCTGCAGGGCGCGTCGCAGGTCTTCCTGACGAGTGGTGTCGCCCCGGCCCACGTTGACGTACAGCGCGCCGCGCAGCCGTCGAAAGACCTGCTCCCCCACCGCGCCGGCCGTCTGCGGGGTCAGCGGAAGCAGGTTCACCAGCGCCTGGGCGGATTCCAGGTCGGCCTCCTCCAGCGTGGTGACGTGGTCGAAGCCCGGCGCCTCGCGGCCCGAGCGGTTCACTCCCACCGTGTGGAAACCCAAGGCCTGCAGGGCCTGCGCGACGCGTTGCGCGATGACACCGGTGCCCAACAGCACACAACTGCCCGGCGGCCATTGGTGCGGGGTGCGCACCCAGTCGTTCTGCGCCTGGCACTGGCGACGGTGCGGCCCCAACAGTTCGTGGTCGAGCACGGCCCAGCAGACCGAATGGGCCATCTGCTCGGGCAGGGAGCCCAGGGTGCGGGTGAACACCTCGATCCGGTCCCGGGCCTCGTCAAGCTGGTCGTGACCGGCGGCGATGGAGTGCACCCAGCGATAGGTGCCCTCGCCGGGCAGGGAGCGGCAGACCACCGCGGTGGCCCAGGCCAGGTCGTCGGGGCTGGGCTCGGAGGCCGCCCGCAACGGCTCGTCGAAGCCGCGGGCCACCAGCTCGTCACGCACCTGTTCGGCGAGTGGCCCCGTGACCAGCAGCTTCATCATGCTGGGTTCAGCCGCGGGCCTCGATGGCCTGGCGGTAGAGACGTCCGGCGCGGTACGACGAGCGCACCATCGGCCCGCTCATCACACCGCTGAAGCCGATCTGGGTGGCCTCCTCGGCCAGTTCGTCGAATTCCTGCGGGGTGACCCACCGGTCGATCGGCAACAGGGTCACATTGGGACGCAGGTACTGCGTGATGGTCAGCAGCTCGGTGCCTGCGTCGTACAGGTCCTGCATCGCCTCGCTGATCTCCTCACGGGTCTCGCCCATGCCCAGGATCAGGTTGCTCTTGGTGACCAGGCCGGCCTCGCGGGCCATGGTCAGCACCTCCAGCGAGCGCTCGTAGCGGAAGCCGGGGCGGATGCGCTTGAAGATGCGCGGCACCGTCTCCACGTTGTGCCCGAAGACCTCCGGCCTGGCCTCGAAGAGTTGCTCGAGGAATTCCCTCTTGCCGCTGAAGTCGGGGGCCAGCATCTCGACGCCGACGCCGGGGTTCATCTGGTGGATCTGGCGGATGGTCTCGGCATACAGCCAGGCACCCTCGTCCTCGAGGTCGTCGCGGCACACGCCGGTGACGGTGGCATAGCGCAGGCCCATCTTCTTGACGCTCTCGGCGACGCGGACCGGTTCCTCACGGTCATAGCCCTCGGGCTTGGCCGACTCGATCTGGCAGAAGTCGCAGCGACGGGTGCAGTGGTCGCCACCAATGAGGAAGGTGGCCTCACGGTCTTCCCAGCACTCGAAGATGTTGGGGCAACCGGCCTCCTGGCAGACGGTGTGCAGGTCTTCACCCTTCACCAGTTCCTGCAGGTCTCGATATTCCGGACCCATCGTCGCCGTGGTCTTGATCCACTTGGGCTTTCGTTCGATGGGGGTCTGGGAGTTCTTGACCTCGACACGGAGCAGCTTGCGGCCTTCAGGAGCGATCGTCACGGCTTCAGGCTACCTTCCCGGGCAAGATGGGCGGCCAGCAGCGGCTGCAGCCGTTCGGCCACCTCCACCAGCGGCGGTGCCTGGCCCCCGAGCTCCGCGGCAAGGGTGGTCACGCCGGCATCCGGGATGCCGCACGGGACGATGTTGTCGAAGCCGGCCGAGGCATTGCTCACATTGATGGCGAAGCCGTGCATGGTGGTGCGCTTGGTCACCCGAATCCCGATGGCGCAGATCTTGCGCTCCGGACGGCCCATCCCCCAATCCCGATGGCTGAGCCCCCACTCCCGGTGGCTGAGCCCCCACTCACGGTGGCTGAGCCTGTCGAAGCCATCCACGCCCGCGATCTGGAGATCCGAAGCCCCTCGACAGGCTCGGGGATCGTCGTCGGGTTCGCTCCCCGAGCCTGGGCCACCCGAACCGCTCCCCGAGCCTGTCGAGGGGGTGCCCGGCGTGAAGAGACCCGTCCGCTCGACGCTCTTGGCGTGGTGCGGGCCGGTGGCGACGGGCGGGACGAAGTCCGGGTCGTCGGCGGGCAGCCACACCCCGGTACGGCCGGGCACGCGGCCGGCGCTGAGACCGTAGGTGGCCAGCAGGTCGATCACCGCCTGCTCCACACGCCGCACGTGGTCGACCACGCCCACGCGGTCTGGGAGTCGGATGATCGGGTAGCCGACGAGCTGTCCGGGGCCATGCCAGGTGATCTTGCCGCCGCGGTCGACGTCGACCACCGGGGTCCCGTCGAAGGGGCGCTCCTGGGGCAGGGTCTGCTTGCCGGCGGTGTAGACCGCCTCGTGCTCCAGCAGGATGACCCGTCCGGGCATCTCCTGCGCCGC